>CAXTCL010000007.1:0-38189 GCA_964242035.1 uncultured Acetobacteraceae bacterium
CACCAGCACGCCGGCGGTCTGCGGGGTGATGGCGTCACGCAGGGCGTTCATGTTGCCGAACGGCACATGGTCGAACCCGTCCACCGGCGTGCCGAAGCCGTCGAGGTATTTCGGGTTCCCGGTGGCGGACAGCATGGCCAGCGTACGGCCGTGGAACGCGCCGTTGAAGCATATCATCCGCGTACGCTCGGGCCGCCCGGTCTTGGCCATGGCGCGGCGCACCATCTTCACCGCGCCTTCGTTGGCCTCGGCGCCGGAATTGCAGAAGAACACGCTGTCGGCGAACGTGGCGTCCACCAGGCGCTGCGCCAGACGCTCGGCTTCCGGCACGCGATACAGGTTGGAGACATGCAGCATGCGACCCGCCTGGGTTGCAATGGCGGCCACCAGATGCGGATGCGCGTGGCCGAGCGAGCTGGTGGCGATCCCGGCGCCGAAATCGAGGAAGCGACGGCCGTCCGTGGTCACCAGCCAGGCGCCCTCGCCATGGTCGAAAGCCAGGTCCTCGCGCGCGTAGGTCGGCATAAGCGCGGGGATCATGGGTTTTGTCTCCTCACCGCCGGTATCCATACGCCGGATTTATGCACGCCAGGATCGGTGGTGGCAGTGCAGCAAAGCAGTCATGTTCAATTGCTTGTCCGCCCAAGTCAATTCAACCGGCATTTGCCGACAGCTTACCAGGTGTGATGTTACCCCCTGATCCACCGCCACCGAATCTGCCCAACTCCGTCGCCAATGATCATGGGCGCGATCCAAGGCGGGCGGAGACGGAAGTAAGCGCTCCCGCCCAAGCCGAACCTGCCCGGATCAGTATGCCGCATGCCGGATTGGGCGGTCCTCGGCGTCTCGCGCTGTCGCGCCTGGTGCTTCTGGCACTGAGCACCGCCGGCGTGGGTGCAGCATTGGTGCTTCTGGTGACAGGTCACCTCACAATGGCCGCCCGTGTCCTCGCGGGCGACGTGCTGCTTATTTTCGGCATATTGATGATCGCGTGACAACAACCCGCGCTGGGATTGAAGTTTGCAAAAGAAAGCAAGGCCTTATTTTTTTTTAAAAAAAGCAAAAACTTTTGTCTCGACGCTGCTTCGAAAGTCTGGGTGCCGTTCGAAATACCAGACTGCCGCAAGCGCGAGGAGCACAGGTTGTCTGGTTCTCTCTAAAACAGATGGCCGCGAACTTTTATGTTCTCGCTTGCAAAAAGGCGCGAGCACTTTCTGCAAGACAGTTGATTGCAGAACCTGACAAGCCTCTCCGCAGGCGAGGGGACAAAAGTTTTTTGCTTCTTTTTTTCAAAAAAGAAGGCCTTCCTTCCTACCTGCCAAAGATCCGCTGCACAAACCCTTGCCGCTTCGGGCGCAACCAGTCCGGCACCTCCTCGGCAGAACGCAACCGCAAGGCTGTCGAAGGTGCAAGCAGATGACGCAGCAAGGTCGCCACAGGCTCCTGTATTCCCCCGAGCGGCGGCACGGAATGTCTGGCCGCGCGCGCGCTCGACAGGTCGCTGCCCATGTCTAGCCGCGCGCCGCGCGCGGCCGCCGCCAGGACCAGGCCCAGGCTGTAGAGGTCCGAACGGGCATCCACCTGGGCGGCGCGACTGGACAGTTGTTCGGGCGAGCACCAGGAGAACTTGCCGGCGAAATCTATGTTGCGATGCGTGTTCTCCGGCGCATCCAGGCTGCGCGCGAGGCCGAAATCGATGATCGTGGCGGCCGCGCAGTTATCGTCGACGAGGATGATGTTGTCCGGCGAGATGTCCTGGTGCACCAGCCCCTGGGCGTGCAGGGCGCTGAGACCGGAGGCCAGGCGCGTGGCCAGGCGCACCAGGTCCGCCTGCGGTAGCGGCCCCTGCCTGAGCCTGGCCGAGAGCGTGGGGCCACGCAGGTAGTCCATCACCAGCATGGGCCGGCCGTCAGTGTCGCGCAGCAGACCCTGGCAGCCGACGACCGCCTCGTGCCGGACGCGCTGCAGCAGGCGCGCTTCCTCCAGCATCAGGTTCAGCACGGTCGGGTCGAGCGCGTAGCGCGGCAGCAGGATCTTGATCGCGTGCTCGGTTTTCAGATCCCTGTGACGCGCGCGGTAGATCTCGCCGACACCACCGCGCGCGATGAGCGCGCGTACGAAGTAGGTGTTGACCAGCAGCTGGTCGGCCTGCAGCACGGTGTCCGCCCAGTCGGCCGGCTTGTGCTCCGGATCGCGCAGGCCCACGCGCTGGATCATGTCCCGCGCGGCGGCGGCGAGCGCCTGGCGTTCGGCGGCGGGGCGCCGCTGGCCGGCCTGTGTGTGCAGCAATGCGTGGTTGAAGTCGCGCAGCCGCCTGTCGAACCAGGCACGGCCGGACACCTGGCCGTCCACGCCGTCGGCGCCGTCCGGCAGGCCCGCGAGTGCTGCTGCAGGCAGGATTTCGGTGCTGTCCGGAGTGCCGGGCGAAGGCTCGGCCGTGTGCAGGATGGTGGTCACCTCCTGCGTATCGTTCGTCTCCGGCGAGAAGGCCGGTGTGCGGTCAGCTTCGATTTGCGCGGCTTCTTGGGCGTGCGAAGGCTGTGCTGTCTGTGCAGGCGAAGGCCAGGGCTTTGCCCAAGGTAGCGGGGCGTCATCGCCCGACCCGGTATCCGCGGGGATTAGCTCTGGAAAGGAATGCTCGTGCTCTTGTGTTGCCGTGCGTTCGGCATCCGCGGCGGCGGGGCTGGTCAGGATCGTAGTCGGCTCATCCGCGTCGGCAAGCTCCGCCGCGTGGGCCGGATCGATGCCCCCGAAGACGTCTCTGTCCGGACCGGCCTCCGGTGTGGCGAAGTGCGTCTCCGCCACCAATTCGTGCGCTTGTTGCGCCCGTTCGTAGCCGGCCAGGTTGTCTTCAGGCGAAGGTGTTGCCAGGACCGTAGCGGGTTCGAACGTCTCTCCAAGTGCCGCCTGCACAGACACGGCATGCCACAGTCCGGACGAGTCCTGGCCCGAAGCGGGTAGTGGATCAGGCTGCGCCAGGGCGCCCAAATCCTCTGCCTCCCGCGCAGCACCGGCGCCGTGCTGCGCATCCCGCGTCGCGGGCAGGATCGTCGTCCGCTCGTCTTCACCCTCGTCCAGCGCGGGGTGCAAGAGGATCGTCGTGCGCTCTTCCTTCTCCGCCTCAGCCGGCCGCGCCGTCTGCATCGCCTGCACCTCGCCGGACGGCGCGATCGCGTCGCCTGCCTGCAGGATGCGGGTCACCTCGTCCGGCTCGTCGGCCGCGTGCGCCGCCCCGCTCATGAAGCCGGGTTGAAGACGACAGCCACTGTTACGTTGTCACGCGCGCCTGCCACCAGCGCCTCCTGCATCAGTCCCTCGACCGCATGGTCCACCGAGCCGCCAGGCAAGGACGTGCCAAGTAGGTCCTCGATGTCCTCGTCCTGCAGCGCCTTGATGAGACCGTCGCTGCACAGCAGGAAGCAATCATCAGGCTCCAGCTTGCCGTGCACGTGCTCCACAAACAATGTCTCTTCGGCACCGACCGCATGGGTCACCACGCCGCCCTTGGTCAACGCATGGTCGGTGGTCAGGCACTCCAGGCGGCCGCGGCGCAGGCGGTAGCCGCGACTGTCGCCCGACCACATCAGGCAGAAATGGCCGCCATAGCTAAGCAGAACCACCACAGTAGACGCCACGATCGCAGTATCCGACATGGACGACGCGCGCGTCCGCAACGCTGTATTGGCCGTTTGCAGCGCCTCGCGCATGTCATCCACGGCGCCACCGAAGCTCAGCGGCGTCAGCAACTGCTCCAGGTGCTCCACGACGATACGGCTGGCCTCTGCCGCCGCTTCATGGCCGCCCACGCCGTCCGCCACCGCCCAGATGCCGAGATCGCCGCGCAGCAGCAGCGCGTCTTCGTTCACGCGTCGCTTCGTGCCGGGATGGGTGCGCCCCGCGGCCGGCAAAAAGACAACCGGCTTCAGTATAAGGATGGGCATGTCCTCGAGCGTGGCGGCACCTTTGCCGGGCCGCTCCCAACCCCACTCGTCCCACTCGCCGTCCAGGAAGGCGGCGAAGTTGGCCGGCGCCGGCAGGCCCGGGCTCATCAGGACGGAGGGCTGCACCCTGTCCGACCCCTGGGTCCACCACAGGCTGAACGGCATGTTGTTGCCCATCAGCACCTGGTCCAGCATGCGCGCATAGGTGGGCGACATGTCACCCGTCTCGTGCAGGTCCAGCCGCAGCCCGCCGCCGCGCGCCTCCTCGCCGGCGCGCGCGTAGTTCGGCACGCCTATGGCCAGCACGTCGCGGTCGAACGCCTCTAGGTCAAACGCGTCGTCCAGCGTGGTCAGGATGAGCTGCTCGGCCGCCTCGAACCAGGCGCGCGCGCTATGGAACACGGTGCCAGGCGAGAAGCAGCCCGGCAGCTGGGCGGCCACCACCAGCGGGAAGTACCGCCCCACCCGGTCCACGCTCGGCATCATCACACCGAGTGAGGGGACCTCGCCGCACAGATTAGGGCCCAGCACGAACCGCCAGATGGGCGTGTTGAGGTAGGCGGGCATCCAGGCTCCGCCCAGTTGGCGCTTGCTGGTGGCAATGGATTTTTGCAGCCACTCGTCGAACCCTGTGCGGAACGCCTGGTCCAGCCGGCGGCCAACGAAATCTCCGCGCGCGGGCAGCTTGCCGAAGAAGCCGGGCTGCGGGTCCTGCACCATGGCAGGAGAGCGGGTTTGCACACCGCTCATGCGGGCAGGTCCGGAAGCAAGCTGTCCTTTTCTGAAAAAAAGGACCAAACGCGGTTTCCTTGTGACGCCTGCTGGAAGGAGGGCATGGCGATCGGGAAATGCAAGCTTTTAGTGCAGAAGGAAGGAAGCAAGGCCTTCTTTTTTTCAAAAAAGAAGCAAAAAACTTTTGTTCCTGTCGCTGTTGCAACAGTTCGCCCCGAATACTGGCCGCCGTCTCGCGACAGCGGAGTCAAAAGTTTTTTGCTTCTTTTTTGCAAAAAAGAAGACCTTGCTTGCTTACTCACAACGCCCCCGGACACCGGAACGCACGGATGTCGCGCAAGGTGAACGGATTGAGCACCGCGTCCGACTTCACCTGCAACGAAAGGGTATGCGACCCGAGCGCAAACGCCACCGTGAAGCGGTCGGTGCCGCCTCCCTCAACGCTGCCGTTGTCGATCAGCCGGAACGGCGCCCACACGCCTTGCACCGCGAGCACGCCGCCAGGTGCGGAGGGCTCCACGCTCAGCCGTGCGCCGCTGTCGCCACCCGCCGGCCAAGTGAAGGTGGTGGCGCGCACCGGACCGTGGGCGTAGCGCAAGGTTTGCCCGCCGATGTCCAGGGTCATCGCGTTCGCATTAGGATCCAGGCGGTCCGGCGTGATCTCGTAATGGAAGGACGCGCCGCCACCGCTGAAGAACGCCTGCCTGATGGCGTCGGCATGTTCGAACTGCGCCAGGAACGCCGAGCTGACACCCTCTGCGCTGTTATACTGCCAGCGCCAGGGCCGGCGGGACGTGTTGACGAACTGGCGCAGGTTTTGGCTGAAGAAGCTGTCCAGCGTGCCGCCGGGGCCGAACAATTTGGCGAAATCGTCCACCGAGATGTCGCTGGTGGAGCCGTGCGCGAACGGATAGCGGCCGCGCGTCGCCTGCTGGCAGAAGCGCTGGCCCGACGCGTTCCAGGTGCGCGAGATCACGCTCTTCGCCGTGCCTGACGTGACGCTGGTGACGCTGGCGCTGAGGTCCGACAGCCAGATGTCCACTGGTGGCGGCACCAGCCGGCTCTGGCTGATCAGCTTCTGGTTGGCGTCGTTCAGCCCGCCTTCGGTCTGCGTCACGCTCATCACGCCTTGCGGCGAGCCGCCAGCGCGGCTCACCTGCTCGTAGAGTTCGTTGACGGTGCGCATCAGGTCGCCGATTTGCGACGGGCCGCCGTTGCTGCTCTGCATCGCCGCGCGCAGAGCGGCAAAGGGCTGTTCGGTGGTCTCGGCCGGCGCCGTACTGGCGATCAGTGCCTTTAGCTTCTGCGCTTCGGCATCCTTGGCGTCGGGCGCAGGCGGAGAGAGATCCGTATCGTGCACGATGGCGCCGAGTAGCTTCATCAGCACGGAGTCAGGGCCGGACAGCGCCGTCAGCACCAGGATGGATTGCTGCAGATCGACCAGCTTGCGTATGCGCAGGTCGTTCAGCAGTTCGGTCCATTTGGCTATGAAGTCGCCGTGGTAGAGCGCCACGGTCTGGGCGGCGATAGCCTCCTCACTCTCGCCCTGGGCGGCGCCCCCGCTGCCGCCGGTGCTGCCGTAGGCCCATTGCTCGCGCGCCACGCTGGCGACGGCCTCGTGCAGGCCGGGGAGGAACACGGTGAGGTAGCCGTCGCGCGTGTAGAAGCCCGGTATGCCCTGCGTCAGCGGTGCGTTGGAGACGCGTATGAACGCGCGGTCCACCACCGCACCGGCCTTGTCCTCCACCGTCCAGGCGGACAGGCGCTGTGCCTCCGCGCCGTCGCGCAGCAGTGCGTAGGCGCGTGCGGCAAGCGGTACCTTCTGCACCTGGCGACGGACGTTGCTGATTAGTGCTGCGTCGAGCGCGACCGGCTGGTTGGACTGACCGAGCAGGGTGGCGAAATGCTGGTCCAGGTCTGCGCGGTTGGTGGCGTTGCTGTCGCCGGGGTAGAGCACGGCCCATTCGGCGTGCATCCATTTGCGCGTGAAGTCGCGGTCCATAGCCGCCTGGCCGCCCAGGCCGAGATAGACCTTCAGCGCGGAGATCTTGAAGTCGTAGTCGTCCTCGCGGCCGTTGCGCATCTGGTTCTGCAGGAACACCAGCACGCGCGGCAGCAGCAGATCGTTCAAGGCGCGGCCGTATACGCCGGCATATTGTGATTGCAGCTTCGCACTCTGGTCCATGCCGGCATGCACGTAGACCGAAGTCGCGTTGTGCCTGAGCGCGGCTGGGCCGTCGCGCAGCATGTCCAACGGCGGCAGGATGCGCAGGAAATCCGCATCGCTCACGTTCTGGGTGGAGATGCCAGCCACCGCCTGCTTATATTGCGCAATGTGCTTGTCGGCGGCGCGCACCAGCGCCTTGTTTTGCGTGTAGGCCATCGCCCAGGTGCCGAGCAGGCCGAGCACGACCACGGCGGCCGCCGCACTCACCAGCTGCCTGGTCAGCGCCATGCGGCGGCGGACGCGCGGGTCGGCGGCCACCACGTTGGCTTCGGCAAACACTACGCCGTTCAGCAGGCGGGTGAGGAAATAGCTTTTCTCCTGGCCGGCAAACGCCTGCTGGCGCGGCATCTCCATGCCGAACGTGGCCGCCATCGCATGCATCAGCCGGTCGATCGGCGCGCCCTGCTGCGTGCCGGAAGCGAAATACACGCCGCGCAGCAGCGGCCGCTCGTCGAACTTCGAGGTGGTGAATATCTCGTCGAGTATCTCGTGCAGCGGCTCCTTCAGCGTCGCCACCTGCAACGGAAAACCGTAGATCAGCCCGCGGCGCTGTATGTCGCTTTCCTGCTGCAGCCGCTCCAGCACGATCGCGTTCATCCGCGTCAAAAGCTGGTCGAATTCGACATCGAAACGCGAGGACGCCGCCTGCGTGCCTGGCTTGCCGTCGTCGAGCGGGAAGGTCATGCCCCACACCTGCTCGCGGTCGGTGCGGCTGAACGCGTCGAAGAACTGCACGAAGCCGGCCATCAGGTCGGCCTTTGTCAGCAGCACGTAGATCGGGAAGCGGCTGCCGAACGCGCGCGTGAGCTCGGCTAGGCGCTGGCGTATCGCCTGCGCGTTCGCCAGACGCTCGGCCGGGTTGCGCGTGGCGACGTCCTCCAGGCTCAGCGCCACGATCACGCCGTTTATCGGCTGCAGCGGCCGGTAGGTCTTCAGCAGGCCGAGGAAGCCGGTCCAGCCCTGGCGGTCGATTTCCGGATCGCTGTCCTGCGTCGTGTAGCGTCCTGCCGTGTCCAGCAGGATCGCCTCCTCGGTGAACCACCAGTCGCAATTGCGCGTGCCGCCCACGCCGTGCAGCGGTTCGCGGCCCATCGTGTCCGTCAGCGGGAACTTCAGGCCGGAGTTCAGCAGCGCCGTGGTCTTGCCCGAGCCGGGCGGGCCGATCATGATGTACCAAGGCAGTTGGTAGACGTAGCCGCGACGCCCGCCCACCACGCGGCGCATTTGGCGCATTGCCTCCTGCAGCCGGCCGCGTACCTGCTCCAGTTCCTGCGCGGACAGGTCGCCTTTGCTCGGCGTGCCGTCGGCGCTGGTCATCGCCGCGATCAGCTTGCTGTTCGTCTGCCTGTCGCGCACGAACATGACGATGTTGTAGATCGCCCAGGCGAGCAGGATGGCGATGCAGGCTTCCTCGCGCACCGCATCGCTGTCCAGCGGCTGCCAGTGACGCAGGCGTATCGAGTCGCCGTAGAAGAAGACGACGAGGCAGAGGGCGAGCGCCCAGATCAGCGTGCGCAGCCAGCGCCGGCGCACCAGCGTGGTTACCGGCCGCGCGTAGCTGGAGGCCATCGTGAAGAAGCTGGTCAGGAAGTTCATGCGTGGGTGACTTCAACAGAAGGAAGCAAGGCCTTCTTTTTTGAAAAAAAGAAGCAAAAAACTTTTGCTCCTGACGCCTGCATCAAGGCCCGGCCTGTCTCTGCCAGTTCGCACTCATGCAGAATTAAACGAGGCCGTTGCGCAGGCGGGGTAGTAAAAGTTTTTTGCTTCTTTTTTTCAAAAAAGAGGGCCTTTCTTGCTTCCTTCACGGCGTAATCCTAGGCCGCACGAACGGATGCTCTGGCACCACAACCGGTGCCGGCAAAGGTGCCAGGGCAGGCGGCGCGGCTTCGGCAGCCAGGGTGCTGGCAAGTGCCACGTTGCTGACGACCAGCTCCGTGCGCCGGTTCGCGTCCCGGCCGGCTGGCGTGTCGTTGCCGGCGATCGGGTCTGCCTGGCCGCGGCCTGCCACCGTGAGGTGATCGCGTGCGATGCCGTCGCCGAGCAGGCTGGCCACCGCGTCCGCGCGCGCGTTCGACAGCTCCCAATTCGACGGGAAGCGCAGGCTGTGTATCGGCTGGGAATCGGTATAGCCGACCACCTGCACGCGGCCTTTCTGATCGGCGACGGCGCGGCCTATGCGTGCGATCACCGGCTTGAACTTGTCCTCGACTGTGGCGCTGCCGGAGGCGAACATGCCGGTGTTGTGTATGCGCACGATGAGTGTCGGGTAGCGCTCGATGACGTCGAGCTGGTGGGCGGCGATTTCCGGTGCGAGTTCGTTGCGCAAGGTGTCGGCGGCGGCAGGTGCGATGCGCGGGAGCGGGGCAGGCGTGGCGACGCCGAGCGTGGGGGCGCCGTTCGGCGGCGCCTCGGCCAGCGCGCGCAGCGTGTCGTCCGATCCGCTGTTCAGCAGATAGGAGAACAGGAAATAGCCGATCACCAGGGCGGCCACCGCGATCGAGACGATCGTCCAGATGGCGAGGGTGGATCGCAGCGGGCTGTGCCTGGCTTCCACGCCGCGCCAGTGCGGCGAGAGTTCGCGCTCGAAATCGCCATACACCTGGCGCAGGGTCCGGTACAGGCTCTCGCGTATGCGGCTCAGTTCCAGCGCGCCCTGGTCCATCACCCGCAGGCGGCCCTCGAAGCCGATGGACAGGCAGAGATACATCAGGGCCAGCACGTCCCGGTTCGTACCGGGGTCCTTGTGCAGGTGGGTCAGCAGGTCGAAGAAGCGCTCGCCGCCCGTCACGTCCGTGTGGAACGTGCTGACCAGGCTGTTGCTGGCCCAGGCGCTGTAGGCGCCCCAGGGCGTGTTCAGCACGATATCGTCCAGCGTGGCGCACAGCGCGTAATGCGCCGCGCGCGCCTGCTCGGGCGGCACGCCGGCGGCCATGATGACGCGCTCGAAATTGCGTATCTCTTCCACCGCGCGCGTCCGCAGGGCGGGCACATCCTTGTTGGTGATGCTGCCGCGCAGCCGGCGGCCCAGGTTCAGCAGCTGTGCGGCAGCCCCCACCACGACGTTGAAGCTGCTGTTTGCGAGCTGGGCGAAGTCGAACGCCAGCATGTTGGCGGGTGCCGCACTCGGCCTGTCGAGCGGGACCGCCTGCGCGGCGGACGGGCGCGGGCGCCCGCCCGGCGTCGGCTTGATGATTGTGCGTTCGTCGTCGCCGCCAACAGGATCATAGGCCATGGTTCAATCCTTGATCGCCCAGAGTTCCATCTCGAGCTGCGGGAAGTTGCCTGCCAGATGCAGCGCGATCGCGCCCGAATTGGCCAATTGTTTCCATATCGGACCGCCGCGTTCCAGCTCGAAATACACCGCACCGGAACGGTAGGGCAGCTGCCGCGGCACGACGGGCAGCGCGCGTATCGGTATGCCGGGCAGGGCGATGTTGACGAGCTGGGCGATCTGCTCGACGGGCCCGATCTTCATCTGGTTTGGGAACATGCGGCGCAACTGCTCTGCCGGCACGTCGGCGTGCACGCTGAGCACGAAGGTGGCGCCAAGCAGAAGCGAGCGGTCGGCGATCATGCCCACGCGCACGCCGTGGCGGCGATCCGCCAGCGGTATCATCACCGCGGTCTGTTCCAGGACGCTGCTGAGTGAGGCACGAAGATCGGCAAACACCGGCGCGAAGGTGGCGTACAGCGCATCGTGCCGGTAAGGCGGGAACACAGTGGCCCGCTTGCTCTGCGCGGTGTAGGTGGACAGCTCGCCGGCCAGCACGATGCAATGCTGGTAGAACGCCTCCGGATGCAGCGTGGCGGCGGCGGCCAGCAGATGGCGCAGCAGCGGCTCCGCACGGTTCATGCTCTGCAGCAGCATGAAATCGGCGATCTCCGCCGTGCCGCGCACCGAAGGGTCGGCCATGCGTACGGCGATCGCTTCGGCACGGTGCGTGATCAGGCCTTGCAGTTCGGCGAGGAAGCCGGAAAGCAGCGGTTGCGCCGCGCAGTTCAGGCAGGGGGCGACGAATGTGTCATCGAGCACCACCGACAGGTCCGGCCGCATCTCCACGATCACGGCGACCGGCAGCAGCGCGTAGCCGGCGGTCGGCTGGCCGGACAGCAGGTAGGTCAGGCGCGATCGCCCGACCTCCATCAGCGCGTTGGCGAAGCTCCCGGCATTCGCGTCGGCCGCATCATAGGAAGCGCGCCGATAGCGCGTGCCCGCATCCTCGCGCCGCTCGCCGCCCGTCTCGGACGCGCCCTGCTGGCGCAGCGGCAGAGCCAGGAACACGGTGGCGCCGCGCACGCCGGCGACCAGCTCCAGCGGCGGCGGATGGTCGGCATCTTCCGGTATGGCGAACGCGGTGCCGTCAGGCATCGTGCCACGCGCCGCCGTCAGCGCGAACTTGCCTATGTTGAGCATGTCGCGGTCGACGGAAATCTCCGCGACACCCCAGCGATGCGGCTGGATGTCGCGCACGGCGGACGACACAAGCTGCTCCGTCCACCGGTCCGCCTGCTGGAAATGCTGCACACGGAGGAACATGCCCTCCGTCCAGACAACGCGGTTCGCCGATCGTGTCACGCCGGCAGAGTCACTTCGTGTTCTGCACGCGCAGCGCGTCCGCGCCCAACGTGATGGTGGCGGTGCCCACGACCGGCGTCACCACGCGCCATGTCGCCTGATCAATGTTGCGATAAGACGCCGAGACACCGATGAATTTCGTGTCCTTCGGTATCGGCAGCGTCAACATCTGCGTCTGCCCTGGATGCATGAACTGGTCACGCTGTGCCAGGAGGTCGCCGCCCAGCACGGTCTTTTCCTTGTCTGCGAACTGGAAGTAGTCGGTGTTGCTGAAGGCATCTGAATTCTTCAGCAGGAACACGCGCGCCTGCACGGGGTTCGGCAGGCCGGTGTTGTCCGGATTGAGACCCGGTTGTGCTTGCAGGGTCAGGTGCAAGGTGGTGGGGGCGCTGGCGCAGGCGGAGAGCGAGGCCGCCAGGAAGACAGGCAAGAAAGGCTTTCTTTTTTGAAAGAAAGAAGCAAAAAACTTTTGTTCCTGGCGCTGGCAGAACCACGCGCGGACGTCGAAAGACACGCGCGGCTGCATCGGCGAAAGTGCCTTCACCCTCTGAAACAGACCACTTGCTTTTATTTTTTTTTCCAACATCGCAAAGTCCACGTAAGAGTGCCTTTCAAACTTGGCCTGGTGAGTCAGCTGGCGTGCGTTTGCGAGCACCGGAGCGGATCGGCTTGCGTGCGCCATCGGTCCGAGCAGGCAAGCCGATCCTTTTGGGGCCATGAGCACCGGAGCGTCGTGCGAATAGCACGCTTTCGCATGACGAACGTGCGCCAGCTGGCCGCCAGGGCGAGTTTTCAAAGGCACTTTCAGGTTCGGCGCAGTTGGCGGTCGTAGGCCTGCGCCACCGGGGCGAGCAGCGAACCGCCGGTGTTGGCAGCGCCACTGTCCTGTAGCAGCGCATGCGTCTCGGTGTAGATCGTCCAGCACCGCACTTCCTTCGCATAAGGCAGCATCGTCCCCAACCCTGTCTCCTGCCTGGCTTTCGCCATGATCAATTCCGGGTCCAACTGCCGCCCGAGATCGGCGAATACCTTGTTTATCGCCGCCACGAGGGCGAGCTCGTGGCGCTTTATGTCGTCCATGCTCTGGCGCATCGCTTCTGGGCCTGGCAGGAAGCCGGGTGGGACCGTTCCAACCATCGCCGCCAGACAACGTTCCGCGTCCGGCGCGAATTTCATCGCGTTGTTGTCGTTTCGCCGCAGCACGGTCTGGTCCACGCGGAACTCGCTCTTCACCAGCGCCCGGGTGGCCAGTATGTCGCGCACGCCATCCACGGCGGCACGCACCATCTGACCGATCTGGCGGAAGCTCGCTTCCGTGTCTGCGCCGCGCAGCGTGTCCGGCGACAGCCCCGCACCTTGCAGGAACGCCGCCACGAGCTGGCCGGCCGCCTCGCCCGCCGATACCGGCGCGGTCTCGATGATCTCGGGCGCACTGGACGGCGTGGGCGCCTGCACAATAGGTGGTGGCACGATCGGTGGAGGGGCCGGCGGCTGGATCATCACGGGCCGTGGCGGCGTCTGCGGCATGACCGGTGCGATCACCCGCGCCTCCGGCTCGGGCTCCGGCGCCGGCAACGGACGCACCGGCATGGTGAAATCAGGCTCCGGATCCGGCTCCGCCCAGGAGGCGGGAAGGGCCGCCGGTGGGGCAGGCGGTTCCCAGTCGGTCGCCGGCGCTTCGGCCAGCCAGGCGGGGGGCAGCACGGCCGCCTGGGGCGGCTCGGGCGCCGTGGGCAACGCCGGCGGCCAGGCAGAAGCTGCCTGCTTGACCGGCAGCACCGCCTGCGGCGCCGTGATCTGCAACGCTTCAGTCGGTGGCTCGGCAGGCACCTCGTTCCAGTCTGTTGGCAACACGATCTGTGCCTGCGGCACGCGCATCACGGTGGAGGCCGCAGCCAGATGCTCGGAGGACTGGCTGAAGCCGTCGCCAGGCGCGAACCCGGCGGGCGAGCGCGGATCCAGAGGGTCGCGTGCCTCGAAGGCACCGCTGGCGGCATAAGTCGCGGGGTCTGGCGGTGCGTCCCAGCCCTGGGGGGCCGCACGCCGGCCGGGGCCGAACGCGCCGCCCGGAATGTCGGTCAGCCAGGGCTCGGCGATGGCGGGTGCGATCGGCGAGAGCAGGTCCGCGCGCGGCCGGTTGCTGGACGGGAAGATCGCCTCCTCATCCTCCTGCGGTAGTCCCAGGCCATGTTCTAGCTGCAGCGTGCCGGTGTCGCCGCCCTCGATCGTGGCGGACATCGTGTAGGGGCCTAGCGAGAAGCTGTCGCCATCTTCCAGCGCGCAGGAATGGCCGCGGCCGATCGCCTGGCTCTGCCCGGCCAGGAACACCCCGTTTGTGCTGAGGTCGGTCAGCATGAAGCCGGAATCCGAGGCGTCGATACGGCAATGATTCTTCGACAGCGTGCGGTCCGGGTCGGCCAGTGCCCAGTCATTGTCGGCGCCGCGGCCGATGCACAGGCGGCCTTCGGTCAGCGTGCGGGTCTGGCCGGTCTGGGTGTCCCCTGTCTGGGTAGCAGGGGCAGCCAGTCGCAGGTTAAGCTTCATGTCCGTTCCATCAGGTCTGTCTGGGCCATGTCGGCCCGCTTTTGCCATCCCATCACCTGGTCCGGGTCCAGAATGATGTCATCCTTGTCCGCCGGCACGGGCAGGAATTTCGCCCAGGTGTTCCAGCCGAGCCGCGGTGCCGCCGGGCCCGCTTCCCCGCCAAGCTCCAGCGCCGGCACGCAGTCAGCCCTTAGCACCACCTGCACGTCGAAGCCGAGGTCGATCCCCGCGTAGGCGCGCACCAAATCCACCAGCCGGCGCAGCCCAGGCTGGTCCGGCATCAGCGAGCGCATCGCCTCGCCATCCACCGGCCCCACCACCACGCGGAACTGACCCTGCACGTCCCAGATGCGGGCGCCGGCCACGGTGTCTATGCCGAGCGCCGCGTAACGTGGCGTCTCGCCGGCGCGTGGCAGGCGGGTCTGCTCGGAGGCGTCCACCGCCACCCAGCGCCCGCTGAACGGCTCCACCCGCACGGCCATGCCGAGGTAGTCCGCCAGCATCGCCTGCAGCGCGCCCGGCGGACGGCTCCGGGCGGCGAAGATGCCGGCGTAATACAGCACCACCTCGTCGGCCACGCTCATGCGGCCGCGGAGATGCGGCGTGCCGAATCCCGCCAGGCTTAGCATGGCGGCGCTTGCGGGATCGCCGCCCAGGGCCATGCGCCCGGCCGGTTCCGGTCCGCTCACCTGGCGCTGCACCAGCAGGCCCAGCCTGTACTTCTCCGAGGCGCGCAGGAACAGGCTGACGAGCCGGTGGTTGAACATGTCCAGGAACGCCGAGACGCTGCGGTTGCGCAGGCGGTCCGCCCGCTGCACCAGCTCGGCATACACCTGCGGCAACACGCCAAGCGGCCCGGTCAGCCCCATGAACGCTACCCGCAGGCGCAATCCGTGCGGATCCTGGACGGCGCCAGCCACTGCGGCGGGGGCGAAGGCCAGGCCCTGCACCACCGGCAGGCGTATCGCCTCGTCCTGGGGTGCTGTGTCCGTGCCGGCGCGCCCATGGCCCAGCTCGGCCAGGCGCAGCGCGTGCAGCCCATCAAAGCGGTGCGGTACCGCACGCAGGCGCGCGCCCAAAGAGAGCCCACTCAGGCGCGTGGCGGGAGGCGCGCGCCGGCTCATACCAGCGGCCGGTCGCCGGCGCGCGGCGGGAAGGTGCACAGCGCCTCGTCGCGGCCGTGCAGGCGCACGGTCAGGCGGGTGAAGCTGTTTATCGAGGCATACAGGCCGAGGAACCGGTCGATGACGCTGGCCAGCAGGAAGGCGCCGGTGCCTTCCAGCCGTCGCGCGTCCAGCTCCAGGGCGATGTCCACGCCACGGCAGATGGCACCGTTGCCCGGCAGGCGCGCGGTGCCGCGGGTGCAGGTGACGCCGCGTATGCTGTCGATCGCGGCGCGCGTCTCCGGCACGTCACGCAAATCGTGCAGCCGCAGTATTTCGCGCAGCGCGTCCGCACCTGCGGCACCGTCGCCAAGCGAGAGGTGGTTGAGCGAGAGCTGCGAGATCAGCCGCCAGCCGGAGCGCCGCCCGCCTGGGGGGCGCAAGGTGGGGGTGGGCGGCGCCATGCAGCGCACCGCGGTCACCTCGGCCGCGCCATCCACCAGGCTGACGGCCGGCCGGTTGCCGCCGTAGGGGATCTGGCGCGGCAGCTCGCGGTTCAGGCACGTGGTTTCGATCGAGATGATGCCGTCGGTGGGTGAGGCGGCGTTCAGCTCGGTGTCCACGATGGAAAGGGTGACGTCCGTGCTGTCGTCCGCCTCGGCCATGCGGCGGCGCTGTGTGGTCCAGAACAGCGTCTGGCGCGATGGATCTGCGGCGTGGTGGCTGGCGAAGAACGGCAGCACGTCGCGGGTGCCGCGGCCGGCCTCGTTCAGCGTGACGCGGTCCACCGCATACACCTCGCGCGTGGCGTGGCGGCGGCTGTCCGGCACCACGTGGTATTCCGCGTGCTCGTGTGTCAGCCCGATCGGCTCGGCGCGCTGGCTGAACAGGTTGACGATCGGCGTGCAGCCTAGCGCGAAGCTCTCGGTCGACACCTGCCTGTCCAGCCCAGGCACCGCACGGTCGAAATAGAAGAATATCTCCAGCCGGTTGCCTGTGTGCAGCAGCGTCTTGGCACTGATGCCGGCCAGGTCGACGAAGAGGAATTTCTGCGGGTATGAGAAATACTCGCCGAGCAGCCGGTAGCCGGCGAGCGAGCGCGCCGAATAGGGCAGCAGCCCCTCTTCCGGCGAGAACCCGACCGGGGTGATGGCCTGCGGGCGGAGGAACACGGCGCGCCGGTCCTCCGGGTGGTCCGCCAAGGCAACGCCGACCAGGTTGTTGCAGAGCAATTCGTAGAGGCCCGCCGCGTGCTGCGGCAGGCCGTGCAGATAGAAGCGCAGCCGGTCCATGCCGAGCGCGGTGAAGCTTTGCCCAGGCGAGAGGCACTCCAGCACCAAGCGCAGGCTGCTGACGGCAGCCTCGGTATGCGGGCCGGCGGGGGCGACAAGCGGCCGGCCGCCCAGCTCGGCGCTGCGGACCGCGATCGGCCACAGCTCCACATCCTGGGTGGTGCGGTAGCGGCACGCTTCGCCGGCGATCGGCTCCATCTCCAGCGGGGTGCCGCGTGCGATGCGATAGACGCCGTCCAGGTCCTCCAGTGGCGAGAAGCGCGCGATCGATGCGGACGGGAACGGCGCCAGCATGTGCGGATAGAGCGCGCCGAGCAGGCTGTCGGTAAGCTCCGGGAACTCGTCGTCCAACTTCTGCCTGATGCGCGCGGCGATAAGCGCGAAGCCTTCGATAAGGCGGGCCACGTGGGGGTCGTCCACCGCGTCCGCCGACAGCCGCAGCCGGCCGGCGATCTTGGGGTGCGCGTCGGCGAACTCGCCGGCCAGCGTGCGCAGGTAGGCCAGCTCCTGGTCGTAGAGCGGCAGAAGCTGGTCAGACATGGCTGGCTTCCGCCACCGAGAAGCGCAGGGTCGCCGGGTTCACCGAGGAGGCGAACAGCACCGGCACCGCGGAAGCCTCAAGCACCACCATCGCCTCTATGCGCAGCCGTAGCACGCGCTCCGTCGCCTCGCGCGGGTCCAGCACGGTGACCGAGAGCTGGCGGAAACGTGGCTCGCACTCGCGTATCGCCTCCTCCAGGCCGGAGGCGAACACCGCGCGCTGCTCGCGCGTGGTCATGTTGGCGCCGATGAAGTCGCCCACGCCGTAGGTCAGCAGAGAACGGCGCAGGCGTGTAAGCCCGGCCGGCGGCGAGGTTGGGCAGCGGCGGGTGTTCAGCACCGATTCCAGGTCGCGTCGCAGGCTCTCCAGCGCGTCGCGCATCATCGCCTGTCGGCTGCGCGGCGTCTCCACGCGCACGTCCGGCGCGTCGTCCAGCAGTCGGTCCAGGAGGGACGGACCGGCGAGCGAAAGGGTGGCGCTGCTCATGGGGGGGCGCTCATAGGGGGCGCCGCGAAGGTGAGCTCGGTCAGGTCCAACACGCCGCGCGCTTCTTCGCCGGCGAGCCACAGGCGCTGGCCGGCCCCGGCAAAGGCGCCGCCGGGCGCTTCCGTCCAGTCGGTCACCTGGGCCAGGCGCTGCGCCTCGCTCGGCTGCGTACTCACATATTGCGCGGGGATAACGATGTCGGCCACGCGCCCATCATGCAGCGCCATGCGTGCCTCGCGCCACAGCAGGTCGATCGGCCGGGCGGCCGGCTGGAAACGAAGGCCCGCGACTGTGGCCATATCGACCCACATGTAGCCGCCATCGCCTGTCAGTATCTCCAGGAACCAGGCGCTGCGGTCATCGACGTCGCGCAAATCGTCGAAGGCCACGCCGTCCGCACTGCCAGGCGTCTTGGCACGCAGCGCCTCGGCCTGGGCCAGCTTCTCCGTCGTGCTCTCCGCGTCGCCCCCGCGCATCGCTACCGCGAGCTCCATCGCCGCGCGCTGCGCCGGCGTGGGCTCGCCCAGCAGCGCGGGGACCGCACCCTGGGTGAACCAGGCTTCGCGCGCGGTGGCGGCGCGCACCAGATGACGCAGCCTGGCGATGGCCACTGGCCGATCGACCGTCTGCTGTGCCAGCACGGCGAGCTGGGCTTCGGCGCGATCGAACGCGCCGGCCAGGCACAGCAGCTCGGCCAGCAGCGTACGCGCCGCGTGATCAGTGGGTGCGGTCCGCAGCCTGGCCCCGAGCGTCTCTATGGCGGGCGACAACTGGCCCTCGTCCAGCATCGCGGCGATCTCGTTGTGCGTCGTCTGCGTCTCTGGCATCGCCCGTCCTCTATCGGTTCTGCGCGGACAGCTCGGTCACCAGGCGGAAGCTGGTGGCGATGCTGTCGAGCTGAAAATGCGGCTGCAGACGTATCGTGCAGGCGAGCGCGCCGGGTCGCCCGGCAATCTCGGCCACCTCTATGCCGGCGTCGCGCAGCGGAAAGCGCGCGCGCATCTCGTCCGTCGCACCATCGGAGCCCAGGCAGTAGGCGGCGATCCAGGTGTTGAGCGTGCGCTGCACGTCCGACGCGCCGGCGTAGCTGCCCACCCTGTCGCGCATCATCATCAGCAGGAAATGCGCGAAGCGCGACACGCACAGCATGTATTGCAGCATCGAGGAGATGCGCGCGTTCCAAGTCGCCTCCGACCTGTCATAGGTGGGCGGCGCGTGCAGCGAGGCGTTGGTGTTGAACAGCAACGCGGTGGTGTAGGGCGCGGCAGAGAGCGGCAGCAGCCCAAGCTCGCTCAGGCTCTGCTCCTGCCCGCCGCTGACTCGCACCTCCAGCGGCGGCTGGGCGGCGATGCCGTGGCAATCCGTGTCGAACACGTAAGGTGCGAGGTCGCGTACCAGCCCGCCCGCCTCGCGGTCCTGCGGCGCGCCGCGCAGATCGGCGAACCAGCCGCTCTGGTCGAACCGGCGTATCACCGCCACCGCGAACACGAACGCGGCGTTGCCCCACAGCAGGCCGTGGCCGTCCGCGCCGATGTCCTCCTCGTAGCGGAACCCGTCGATGCGGCGCCTGTCATGCGGCGTCCAGGAATGGCGCAGCAGTACTCGCGGCAGCAGCACGCCGAGGAACCTTGTGTCCTCCTGCTGGCGCAACGAGCGCCAGCGTAGATAGGCCTCGGTCTCGAACGCGTCGGACAGATCGAGGCCGGAGCCCATTTCTGAGAAGCGTTGCAGGCCCAGCAGCGCCGGAGATGCACCCAGCACGAGCGGACAGAACGCGGCGGCGGCGATCGCCGCCAGGCCGCGCAGGGCGGATACGTCGTCCGTCCGCCCCAGCCCGGCGCGGTGCGCCACCTGGTAGTCGCCCACCAGCAGGCCTAGCGGCTGGCCACCAGGTGTGCCGATCTCGTCGCTGTAGATCAGCCGGAACAGGACGCTCTGGTCGAACTCCACGGAGTGCTCGATGTCGCGGCACACCTCCGGCCACGTCACGTCCAGCACGCGCAGGCGTACCAGGCGCGTGCGCGCTACTGTCTCCGCAAGCAGATGCAGGCTGCGCCAAGCCGCCTCCAGGGCCTGGAATTGGGGCGCGTGCAGTATGGCATCGACCTGGCGCGAGATGGCCGCGTCAATGTGGGCGATCAGTGTTTCGGCGTCTGCCAAGGCGGTCATGGTGGGCAGGGCAAGGAAGGAAGGCCTTCTTTTTTGAAAAAAAGAAGCAAAAAACTTTTGTCTGTCTGCTGGGGCATGTGCCGCGATCTCCCGACTTGCACGCGCCTTGGTGCAAGCGAACAGGACAAAAGTTTTTTTGCTTCTTTTTTTCAAAAAAGAAGGCCTTGCTTACTTTCAGTTTGCCTTGGGAATACGCGCCACCAGCCGCATGGACGTGGTTAGCTCCTCAAGCTGCAACCAGGGCCGCAGCCACGCCACCGCGTTATACGAGCCAGGCCGCCCAGCCACCTCACGCACGGTTACCTTTGCCTCCCGCAACGGATACTGCAGCTTCATCGCGGTGCCAGGGTTCTGGTTGGAGTTGGCGTAATTCTGTATCCAACGGTTCAGCCAGGTCTCGCACTCGGTGGCTTCCATGAACGAGCCGATCTTGTCGCGGCCGATCACCTTCAGATAATGCGCAAAACGCGAGGTGGCCATGAGGTAAGGCAGGCGGGCCGAGATCGCCGCGTTCTCGGTGGCTTCCGGGCGGTCGTATTTCTTCGGCTTGTGCGTGGTCTGGGCACCGAAGAACACCGCATAGTCGGTGTTCTTGTAGTGGCACAGGGGCAGGAAGCCGAGCTTGGCGAGTTCGTTGTCGCGCCGGTCGGTGATGCCAACCTCGGTCGGGCATTTCAGATCGGCGTCGCCGTCGTCACTGCTGAACACGTGCATCGGCAGGGCCTCAACCTTGCCGCCGTTCTCGGCGCCGCGGATGGCCGTGCACCAGCCGTTCTTGGCGAAGGCGTCGGTGAGCTTTGTGCCCATGACGAACGCCGCGTTCATCCAGCAATACTCGTCATGCGGCAGCGCGGTCACCGCGCCGTTGGCTCCCGTGGCACCTTCTTCGTAGTCGAACTCGTCGATCGGCTTGGTCTCGCGGCCGTATGGCAGGCGGGCGAGCACGCGCGGCAGAACGAGTGTCACGAAGCGCGAATCCTCGCTGTCGCGGTACCCGCGCCAGCTCGCATATTCGATAGTGTCGAAAATCTTCTCCAGGTCACGCGGCTTGGCGAGCTGCGAGTAGTCGTTGAAGCCGAACAGCGTGGGGCTGGCGGCCGAGATGAACGGGCAGAAGCCGGCCGCGGCCACGCTCGCCATGCCGCGCAGCATGTCCACGTCCTCCTGGTGCTTGGAGAATTCGTAGTCGCCGATGATGGCACCGTAGGGCTCGCCGCCTGGGGTGCCGAACTCGTTCTCGTAGATCGTCTTAAAGATCAGGCTCTGGTCGAACTCCGTAGCCTTGGCGAGGTCGCGGCCGAGCTCCTTCTTGCTGACGTTGAGCACGCGTATCTTCAGGTTGGCGCTCGTTTCGCTGTTCATCACCAGGTATTTCAGCCCGCGCCAGCTACCCTCCAGCTTGACGAATTCCGGGCTGTGCATGATCGCCGCCAACTGGCGCGACATCTTGGCGTCCAGCAGCGCGATCGCCTTGTTTATGGTGATCGTCAGGTTGCGGTTGTAGCTGACCGTGCCGCCCAGCGCCTCTTCGGTCAGCGTGCGCAGCAGCAGCTCGGCCCGGTCGGGCTCGGTCTGGTGCGTGGCGGCGATCGCCTGGTCCAGCAGCGACGGTCCCTCGGTCAGCGTACCCGTCTGCGGGGCGGCATCGGGGCGTGTCTGTGTGCCGCTCATGGTGCTTCTCCACCGCCTGCGGGCGCGTGGCCGCCACGGCTGGCGAACTCCGCGGCCAGGCGCTTCATATCGTCGTCGCTCTGCAGGATACGCTCCAGCAGGCTCTCCAACTCCTCGGAGCGGTCCGCCTTTGCCAACAGGTCTCGCAGCTGGTTGCGTTTCTCCAGCAGGTTGCGCAGGGCCGGGATCTGGTCGGCCACGCGGCCCGGCTCGAAATCGTCCATGCTGCGGAACTTCAGGTCCACGGCGAACTCGCTGCCGTCGTCCTTCAGCGTGTTCGCCACGCGGAAGCGCAGGCCGGGCGCCATGCGCGCCAGCACGTCATCGAAATTGTCGCGGTCGATCTGGACGAACTTGCGGTCCTTCATCGGCTTCAGCGGCTCGGTCGGCTGGCCGGAGAAGTCGCCTAGCACGCCCACGACGAAGGGCAGCTCCTTCTCCACCTGCGCGCCTTCGGTTTCGACCTCGTATTTGATGTGCACCCGCGGGCGGCGGACACGTTCGAGTTTATCGTGGATGCTGGCCATGGTGTCTGATCAACCTTCGCTTTTGGTCGGCTCGTGGAAAGCAAGGCGTTCTTTTTGAAAGAAAGAACCGAAAACTCTTACTGGCGGGTGCGCGCAAGATCGCAGCCCGCTTCCCCCGAGCCTACTTCTCCGAAATCTCCGGCCCGATCCCCGCCACGTTCAGGTATGCCCGCCGCACCGCTTCGTCCGTGATCAACTCCTGCAACAGATCGGCCAACGGCAGGCGGGCCCGCCGTATGAGAGTCTGAAGCGTATAGGCGGTGGGAGAGTTCGGCTCGTGTTCACGGAAAAATGTAGCAATACGGCCCAGCTCGCGCAGGGCGTCCTCGCGGGTCCGCAATTCGGCAGGTCCAGGCTGGGCCACCTCCGCGGCGGGCGGCGCGCCGACCGCCGGTTCGGCCGCCTGGTCCGCCGGTGCGTGCTCGATGCGGGCGTCGGCTTCCGGGTCGCCGAAGGCGCCCGGCGGCAGGTTGGAGAAATCCCGCAGCGCGTCCTGCGCTTCGATCAGCGTGTTGCGTATCGTCGAGGAGGGCGGCGCGTCGAGCCCGCACAGCGTGTCGAGGCGCCGGGACAGGGCGGTGAAGCTCTCCAGGGCGGCAGCGATGTCACGATAGATCGTGATGAAGACCGCGCTGTCCGTGCTGTTGACCGCTTCGCCAAGCAGCACGGCTTCCGGGCTGGTCACGCCTTTGCGTCGCTTGACCATGTAGTGCCACAGCGTGCCCGCCTCGCCGCTATTGGCCGCCGTCAGCGGTGCTAGGCGGAGCGGCTGGATGAGCGAGCCCTCCGCCGTGGTGCCGTTCAGCCCGGCGAGCGGCGCCACCTTGTCGGCCACGTCCTCGGCGTCGCCGGAATGCAGCGTGTCCCAGTAGCGCTCCACCAGCCCTTCGAGTGCGGCGAAGGCGGGCCGGAGCCCGGCAAAGCCTTCTATGCGTATGGCAGCCTCGGTCAGCCAGGCGGCGACTTCCAGATCCTTGCTGCGCTTGCCCAGGACAGCCTGCGCCTCGTCGAACACCACGCGCCATTCAGCCGCCAGGGCGCCGCGTTCCTGCTCGGCGTCGGCCTGGCGCTCGGCGTTCCTGGCGGCCGAGCGCGCATCCTTTATGCGGTAGTAGGCCAGGCTCCCCGCCTCGTCGGCACGCAAATTCGTCCCTGCCGGCTGCTCGGGCGAAATAGGTGCCAGGATCAAGTCCACATCGATCAAACGATCACCATACGCGTCATCTCAAACGTGGCGGCCGTGCCGCATTACGCACTTGCAACCTTACCGTCCGGCAGGCAAAATAGTTTCGCTACCGGATGCTAAAACCGCAAGGCCAGGAAGCTGCCGTTTAGAAATCATGCAACTGACTTATCGCACATTTTGGACTTCGGCTACACTGGCCATCTTACCACACTGAAACGATCGAATACCGTTATCACTTTCATGTTAGCCCTGTCTTCGTGTCAGGCCGGTTGCCTTTTGCTTTCTTGCGGCCAACGGCGCGGTCATCGTAGCATCAGGGAGACGACGGACTCGTTGAGCCTGCGTTTGGAGATAGTTGTTGGCTCTTGATCTGCGTCGCCTCGTTGCGAGCCTCGAAGCGCCCGCCCGTTCTGCCTTGGAGGCGGCGGCCGGGCTCGCTTTGGCCAACACGCATTCCTCCGTCGGTGTCGCGCACTGGCTGACCAAGCTGCTGGAAGCGCGTGGACCATTGGCTGCAGAGCTCGGCCAGCAGATCGAGCTAGGTCGGCTGACCGCCGACCTGACCCGCGCGATTGACCGCCTGCCACGCGGCAGCGCCGGCGCGCCGGCGCTGGAACCCGTGCTCGTGACCTGGATGCGCGAGGCTTGGCTTGCCGCCTCCCTGCAAGGCGGCCGAACGGCGATCGGTGAGCTGGACCTGCTCAGCGCGCTCGTGGCGGACCCCACGTTGCGCGCCGTCGCGAACGACCTCTCGATGCAGTTCCGTAACATCGATGCGCAGCGCCTGGAGACTGCGGCCTCTGGCTGGGCGGCGCCTGCCGGCGGCGGCGCGCCGGATGATGCGGCACCGCAAGGGTTTGCCGCGCCTGGCAAGCAGGGCAGCGCGCTCGAGACCTACACCATTGACCTCACGGCAATGGCGCGCGCCGGCAAGATCGACCCCATCGTCGGCCGCGACGGCGAGATACGCCAGGTGATCGACATCCTGTCGCGCCGGCGGCAGAACAATCCGATACTCGTGGGCGAGGCCGGCGTCGGCAAGACCGCGATCGTGGAGGGTTTCGCGCTGCGCGTGGCCGCAGGCGACGTGCCACCTGCGCTGCGCGGCATTGCCGTGCGCACGTTGGATCTCGGCCTGCTGCAGGCAGGGGCCAGCGCGCGCGGCGAGTTCGAGACGCGGCTCAAGGGTGTCATTTCGGACGTGAAAGCCTCGCCGGTCCCCATAATCCTGTTCATCGACGAGGCGCACACGCTGATCGGCGCCGGCGGACAGGCCGGGCAGGGCGATGCGGCAAACCTGATAAAGCCGGAACTCGCGCGCGGCGAACTGCGCACCATCGCGGCGACCACCTGGGCCGAATACAAGAAATATTTCGAGCGCGACGCGGCACTGACGCGGCGTTTCCAGACGGTGAAGGTAGACGAGCCGGAGCACGACATCGCCGTGGCGATGATGCGCGGCCTGGTGCCTGTGCTGGAGAAGCACCACGGCGTCACCATCACCGAGGAGGCGCTGGACGCCGCCGTGCGGCTGTCCGCACGCTACATCCCGGCGCGCCAGTTGCCGGACAAGTGCGTCAGTTTGCTGGACACCGCGTGCGCGTCGGTGGCCATTGCGCGCAGCACCCCGCCGGCCGCCCTGGAAGACGTCGAACGCCGGCTGGAGCGCCTGGCCGCCGAGCTCGCCTCGGTCACCCGCGAAGGACTGGCCGCGCGCCGGACGGCGGTCGAAGCGGAAATCACGCAGGCGACCGCGGAGGCCGAGAAGTTGCGCCAGCAATGGACCGCCGAATGCGAGCTCACCGCCCAGCTCGAAACCGCCGAGCAGGCGGCCGACGGCAGCGAGACGGCCGGCGACGCGGAAGGCCTGCGCGTGCGCCTTGCCGAACTGCAGGGCGAGTCGCCTATGGTGCCCAGGCGCGTCGATCGTGACGCGGTGGCCGGCATCGTCACCCGCTGGACCGGCATACCGGTGGGCCGCATGCTGGCCTCCGACATAGACAGCGTGCTGTCCCTCGAAGACGCGCTGCGCCGCCGCGTTATCGGCCAGGACCACGCGCTGCGCGCCATCGCCGACGCGGTGCAGATCAGCCGCGCCAACCTGGCCGACCCGCGCAAGCCGGTGGGCGTGTTCCTGCTTGTGGGCACCAGCGGTGTCGGCAAGACGGAGACCGCGGTCGCACTCGCCGAACAGCTTTATGGCGGGGCGCAGAGCCTGACCACGGTGAACCTCTCTGAGTTCAAGGAGGAGCACAAGGTCAGCATGCTTGTGGGCTCGCCCCCTGGCTATGTCGGCTACGGCGAGGGCGGCGTGCTGACCGAGGCGGTGCGCCGACGCCCGCACGGCGTGCTGCTGCTCGACGAGGTGGAGAAAGCCCATCCCGGCGTGCAGGACGTGTTCTACCAGGTGTTCGATCGCGGCATACTGCGTGACGGCGAAGGCCGCGACATCGATTTCCGCCACACCACCATCCTGCTCACCGCCAATGTCGGCTCTGACCTGATCGCCTCGCTGGCTGCCGACCCGGACACCATGCCTGATGCGGCCGGGCTGGAAGCCGTGCTGCGGCCGGAACTGCTCAAAGTGTTCAAACCGGCCTTCCTGGGGCGCATCACCATCGTGCCCTACATGCCGCTGTCGGACGAGACGTTCGGCCGCGTCGTGGGCCTACAGCTCGAGCGCGTACGCGCGCGTGCGGAAGAGACCTACGGCGTGGAACTTCTGTTCAGCGAAACGTTGGTGAATCAGATCGGCCAACGCGCCCGGGGCACGGAAATCGGGGCGCGCGCCGTGGAGCAGATCATCGCGCGGGAGCTGTTGCCGCTCCTGTCGCGACACTTCCTTGAGCGGCTTGGCGACAAGGTGCGCGTCAGCACCTTGACCGTGTCACTCGATGATGACGGGCGCCTCACCCTCGGCGAGGCGACGCTGGCTGCACCGGATACCGACATCCGGCCAGGCCATGCGTCTGAGGCGCACGTAGAACCGGCGGAGGCCTGAGACCACCCACACGCCGACGCCAAAATACCAGCACGCCGGCGCAGCCGGCGACCCAGACGGAAGGAATTCAACAATGCCCATCTACCTGCAGCTTACGGGCGGCGAACAGCCCATCACCGGCGACGCGACCCAGACCGATCATGTCGGCTGGATGGACATCACCTCGATGCACTGGGCGGTCAACCGCAGCGTCAGCACCACCGTCGGTGCGGCGTCCAACCGTGAAGCCTCCGAGCCGAACCTGAGCGAAGTGACGCTCACCAAGATCAGCGACAGCTCGCACGCCGCCCTCTACCAGGCGGCCACCACAGGCAAGCAGCCGATGGTCGCCACGATCGACCTCGTCAACACCGGCAACCCCGGCAAGACCTACTGCCAGTACGTGCTGCAGAACACGATCATCTCCGGCTTCACCGCCGGCTCCAGCGGCGATCGTCCGAACGAGACGCTGACGCTGAACTTCACCCAGAAGAACGTGAACTACACCAAGGAAGACGCCAACGGCAGCCCGACCGTCTCGCGCGCCAGCTACAACCAGGCCAGCGCCCAGGCTACCTAAGGCAAGCAAGCAGTCCTTTTTCAACGAAAAAGGACCAAAAAACTTTACGCCCTGCCAAGTGCTGATCGGATCAGCACTTGGCGGGGACAAATGTTTCCCGGCCTTCAACCAGGTGCGAGAATGGCCGACACACTCACCGCGGAACAAGCGCAGACCCTGCTGGACGGAATCGATTCTGCCTTTGAGGCCGTGCTGCATGGCCGCTACGGCGGGGGCTTGTCGGCGGCGATGGCGGAGGGCGGCGGAGACGCGAAGCCTGCGACGTTGCGGACTGCGCGCGCTGGGACCGACGCCTTTGTCCGCCTGAGCCTGCAGGGGCATGGTTCAGGTGCCGGCGCAGGCGTCGAGGGTATTCCCATCGGCACGGCGCAGCTTGGCGCTGGGGCGAATGCCGCCGTCGAGGGCACGACGGTGCAAACCGAGATCTTCCTGGACCAGGAGCCGAACGAGCCCAGCGATGCCACCGCGCTCTCTAGTGGCGTGTTGCTGGAACAGGCGCCAGCAAGCTTGCCGAACGGCGGCCTGCTTGTGGTGCGCAGCACCGAAGCAGCCCGCAACCACCAGCAGACCGTGCTCGCCGAACAACAGAACTGGCGGCCGAACCCGAGCCGCCATGTCGCCAGTTCAGGCCTTGGCGCTTCCGGTCGCGGGCATCGCCAGTCCAGCCCCGCTGCGATGCTTATGCCGGTCAGCGCGGACCTGCTCGCCCGGCTGGGCGGCGCTGTCGCGGCTTTGTCGATCGGCGTCAGTCAGGTTTCGGTCGTGCTGCTGCCGAGTGGGTCGGCGGGATGAGAGGGAAGCAAGGAAGCAGTCCTTTTTTGAAAAGGACCAAGAAACTTCTACTCCCCTCGCATCTGCACCAGCCGGGTGCCACAGGAGAAGCCGAAGCGCTGAAGCAGCGAAGGGAGCAAAAGTTTTTTGCTTCTTTTTCTCGAAGAAGAAGGCCGTCCTGTCTTCCTTACGCTACCGAAATTTCTCTTCACCTATCCAGGGCACCCCTGTATGTGAGTGAGTGATGGACGGGTCACCAAGCTACTCCCAAGCCAACCGCCAGCTGGCCATACAGACTCCCCTCGGCACAGACGTCCTGCTGCTTGAGGCGCTGGACGGCGCGGAAGCGTTGTCATCCCTGTTCGGCTACGCGCTGCGTGTCCGCGCCTTCAACGATGCAATTGATCCGTCCCAGCTCATAACAAAATCGGTCGACTGGCAGATCGCACTGGACGGCGGCGGCTGGCGCCAGTTCAACGGCTGCGTCGCCACCTATTCCGGTGGCGAAGCGATGGCCCGTGGGCAGCGCTCCTACGTGCTCAATGTGGTCCCCTGGCTGTGGTTCCTGCAGCACCGGCAGGACAGCCGGGTGTTCCAGAACAACACCGTCGTGCAGATTGCTGAACAAATCTTCACCGAGCTGGGCTTCAAGGATTTCGACACTAGCGGCCTGGCACAGGAATACAAGCCCAGGTTGTATTGCGTGCAGTATCGCGAGACGGATTTCAACTTCGTCTCCCGCCTGTTTGAGGAAGAGGGGATTTTCTACTACTTCCAGCACCAGCAGGGTCGTCACATCCTGATGCTGGCCGACGGCGCGCACGCCTACAAGGACATCCCCGATGGCACGCTGCCGTACAACCCGCCAGGTATCTTCCACAACGGCGTCACCACCTGGACGCACCACATGGCATTCCGCTCCGGCAAGAGCACGACCACCGACTACGATTTCCAGAACCCCGGCAACTCGCTCGTCACCAGCACGAACGGCCTATCGCCGATCCCGCAGGCCGACAAGTTCGAGATCTTCGACTATCCCGGCCGCTACACCCAGCGCGACCGCGGGGAGGGCGTCAGCTCACGCCTGATCGGCGCGCACGAAAAGGGCCAGAACACCATCTCTGCCGCCAGCAGCGCACGCACGCTGCAGCCGGCCGGCCGCTTCCAGCTCGAGGCCCACCCAGTCGATGGCGAGAACCAGAAATACGTCATCGTCTCGGTGGTTCATCACGCCACCGATCCGACATTCGACAGCGTGGCCAAGGGCGCGCCGAAATACCAGAACACCTTCACCTGCCTGCCGGCCAACGTGGACTTCGTGCCCGAACAGCGCTCGGAGAAACCGATCATCCCCGGCATGCAGAGCGCCGTCGTTACCGGCCCTGCCGGTGAGGAGATCTACACCGACCGCTATGGCAGGATCAAAATCAAGTTCCACTGGGACCGCAAGGGGAAATCCGACGAGACCAGCTCCTGCTGGATGCGGGTGGCGCAACCCTGGGCCGGCCGCGGCTTCGGCGCGCAGACCATTCCGCGCATCGGCATGGAGGTGGGCGTGAGCTTCATGGAGGGCGATCCGGACCATCCTGTCGTCGTCTGCTGCATGCCGAACGCCAACACCATTCCGTCGCTTAAACTGCCAGACGAAAAGGAGCGCACCGGCTTCCGCACCAACACCAGCCCTGGCGGCGGCGGCTTCAACGAAATCACCGTGGAGGACAAGGCGTGTTCGGAAGAGGTCTTCATCCACGCGCAGAAGGACCTCTCGCAAATCGTCGGCAACAATTATGTCACCACCGTGGGCAACGTCAGCGCACAGGCGACCGAGACGTTGTGGCTCAGCAGCGTGCATGACAGCATCATCGAGAAGACGCAGACACACATACTGATCAAGCACCAGAACAGCCAGATTTACCTCGATGCCGACTGCGTTAGGATAAATTTCGGCTCCGGCCACGTGCTGCAACTCGACGCTGACGGCGTGCACCTGCATTCCGTGGCGAAGGTGGAAGCGTCCCAGGGGGGCACCGACGGCTCGGCCGACAACCACGTCTCCATCGTGCCGGAGGGCGTGGACATACGCGGCCAGGCGGTACTCGCCGAAGCCGGCTCGTCCGGCGGCACCAGGATCGAGATGGGTGACCAGGGCATACGGCAGAACGGCCCGGACATATGGCTGAACTCGTGACCGGCGCGCGCAAGCTTCTGCCGTCCACCGCCGAGCGAGCCCGGTAACGCGCCTGATGCCGTTCCCAGGAAACATGGTCGCAGCTCCCATCATGGCCGCCAAGCAGGGCATGAAGGACATCAGCTTCCACCCCGTCACCGACCAGGCGCAGCCGGTGCTGCAGTACGTCAACGGGCCGCTCACTGGAAAAGGCTCCGGCCTGCTCACGCCGGTCACCCAGACCTTCGGCGGCACCACGCAGGGCAGCATCACCCAGTCCGCCCAGGCCGCCGGTTCGGCGATGCATCTCGGCAGCAGCACGCTCACGCCGGTCGGCGGCAGCAATTCGATATCGTCCGCGCCGGCCGGCTCCAGCCTGAGCGGCGGCGCGTTTGCCGCGCTCGAGGGCAGCGGCGGTGGCGCATCCGGCGGCGGCAGTGGTGCGCAGGGGACGGGCGCACAGGGAACTGGTGCGCAAGGTATGGGCGCGCAGGGCATGGCGGCCGCCCAGGCGATGATGTCCAGCGCACCCGGCGCCCACGGCAGCGCGGCTGCTATGGCGGGCTCCGCCCTGGGCAACCCCGCGCTTTCTCAGGCCGCCTCAAGCGGGAGCGGGGCCGCGGCCGCCGCAGCCTCGGCAGGCGGTGCCGGCCTGTCCAGCCTGCCGGGCATCACGCCAGGCATGAAGCCCGCCGCCCCGCAATTCACGCCGCTTCCCACTATCCCCGCCATGCCCCGCCTGTCGGACGTTCTGGGCCGGCTCGGCGCCATGGTCGGCATCCCGGGTGGCGGCGCCTCGCCAGGTGCGTCGGACGCGCTGTCCGGCGCCGGCGGCAGCGGTGCCACCGCCCAGCCCGCCAGCCAGTTCGGCGGCAGCGCGCCGGCCGACCCCACAGAAGCGGAATTCGACTGATCCATGGGCCAGGACTGCCGCGGCACCGACTACGTCTTTCCCGTGCCGGACAAATGGCTGGAACGCTCGATGATCGGCTACGCGGCACCCGCCGCGCCGAACAAGCCGATGACGCCGAACATCCTGGTCGCCACGAACCAGATGCCGCCCGACGAGGCGCTGGACGCGTTCGTCACCCGCCAGGTGACTGACCTGCAATCGCGCGCCGCCGGTTTCGCGCTGAAACTTCGCCGCGACGCAAGGCTGGACGGTGTGGCGTGCATCGAGATCGTGTTTGCCTGGCAGGGCGGCGAGACCGGCCGTATCCAGCAGCGCCAGATTTACGTGCTGCGGCCGGGCGGGCGCGTGATGAGCATCACGCATACCGCGCCGGAAGCGGAGTTCGCTGCTTGCGACGGCGTTTTTCTGGAAATGCTGCGGCACTTTGCCTGGACGGATGGTGCTGCTTGAAGAAAGCAAGCAAGCACTTCTTTTTTGAAAAAAAGAAGCAAAAAACTTTTGTTCGCCGCCTGCATCTAGGCGCGCGCAGGTTCTGCCAGCCTGCGTGCCGGCAGGACCAGCGCGCGCCTGCATGCAGCCTGGGAGAAAAAGTTTTTTGGTCCTTTTTTTCAAAAAAGGACTGCTTGCTTCCTTTCTCATGACCGCGCCCGCCGCCCGCCAGGGCGACGCCATCTCCCACACCGACTCGGCTTTCGGCTTCGGCCTGGGCGGCGCCATCGGCCTGGCCGCGGGCCTGGCGCTGCTCACGGTCGCTACAGGTGGCGCCGACCTCGCCGTGCTGGCGGCGATAGGCGGCGCCGTGGCGCTGACCGGCGGCGGCGCGCTGGCCGGCATGAACATCGGCGCCACTTACGGCTCGCCCACCGGAGACATCGTCACCGGCTCGCCCAACGTGCACGTCAACGCGCAGAACGCCGCCCGCGCCCTGGCCGACATGGCCGTGTGCGACGACCACGACGCGCCGCAGAAGATCGCCACCGGCAGCACCAGTGTTTTCATCAACGGCATGCCCGCGGCGCGGCTGGGTGACCTCACCATCTGCGATGCGCGCATCTCCTCGGCCTCGTCGAACGTGTTCATCGGCGGCGGCACGGGGTCTTTCGCAAACATCAGCCCGGAGGTGCCGCAGCTTGCGGTCGACGTCGCTGCGTCCATGGTGATCGCCGGCTCTGCCGTGGCGCTCGGGGCGGGCGGCGCCGCGGCCTATGCGTCGGCTGGTTGGGCCGGCGCCGGCGTCTTCGGCTTGCAGGCCGCGGGCGGGATCGCCGGCGGCGCAGCTCTTGGCGCGGCCGGTAAATCCATCGGCGGCGCGCTGGACGGCGCGCGCGGCGCTGCCTGGGGCGAGGCGATCGGCGGCCTGGGCGGCGGACTGGCCGGTGGTGCCGCCGCAGGCCGCCTCGGCGTGGCGACCATCGGCGACACCTCGGCGGCCAGCTTGGGCGCCGCATCGGCCGAAGACCAGGCCGGACCGTTCACGCCCATCAAGACCGACCAGACCGAACCAGGTGCGGTGCCGATGACATCCGATTTGCAATCCCAGATGGACGCGGCCAACGCGCGCGGCGCGATGTCGGCGGAGGGTTACCCTGACCTGCCGGCCGAAAAGGCGCAGACGTTCGGCGCTACGCCCACGCCCTGGAACGGTGACGATCCGGCCAACAGCGGCACCATCTCCCGTGTCATCGGTTCGAACGAGACGGCCAATGGCGGTTTCTGGTCGTCCGGCGACCCGGCGACCGAAGCGGATTGGCGGGGCGGCAGCGCGGTGCAGAACAACTGGAACGGCAACGGTGCCTCGGTCCAGTCGCCCACCACGGGCCTGCGCGGCTGGTCCGGGCCGGCCGCGCCCCAGATGTCGAGCGACGGCACTAGCGTGTTGCCAGGCGGATCGCAGCAGATCTGGATACCGCCCGGCTCGGCATCCCCGTCGGCGCCGACGCCAACACCGTGGAGTGGAAAGCCTTGATCGACGATCAGCTGTGGTCTGAGCTGCAGAACCTACTCAATGGCATGCGGGCGCAACTGGCGTCGGAAGCGCCAGGCCCGGAACGCGTGCTGCTGTCCAGATGCCTCGATCTGCTGCAACACGAGACGAACAGGCTTGCCGATCTCAGGGCGGGCCGATCACGCCTGCTGCCGCATCAGGTCTATCTCAGCGTGTCGTCTTTCAACAAGGGACGGCTCGAGATCGGCGGTGCCTGGCAGGAAGGCACCGATCTTGGCAGGCAAGCCCTCCAGGTGACGCAGGAAGCATATCGCTTGAACCAGCAGACACGACCGGCGCTGCCCTGACAGTCGGATGGCAGAGAGCAAGCAGTCCTTTTTTGAAAAAATGGACCAAAAAACTTTTGTTCCCCTGCATTTGTGTCGTTCGGGCGTTATCGGAAAAGACACTCGTTGATAACATGAAAAGGCAGGCCGGCGACCACATCCATACATCGGCCGCTTGTTCATTGAGAGCGTGAAGGTCGTGGCCGATGCTGGGGATATGAGAGATGCCATCTATTGCGCAAACGAAACGATACGCATACGCATCGCGCAACATCCGGAAAACCCATTCTACATTGCAGCGTCGCGGCAGGTGCAGGCCATAGAGGATCGCCTGGCGAACGGCGCGCCACTCGACCGCGCGTTCTACGATTCGCTTACACGCAGCCTCGGGTTAATGTGCGCGCGCGAACTTGAAGCCAGCGACGCCGAGTTTTGCGACGTGGTGTATGCAATGCTGGAGAAGATACGGTCGCGGGCGTTGTGAGCGACATCGTTAGAAAGAAGGCCTTCTTTTTTTAAAAAAAAGAAGCAAAAAACTTTTGTCCCCGTGCCGCCGCAACAGCCTTGATTTATCCTGTGGTGCCCGGCTGACGCAAATGCAGGGGAGTAAAAGTTTTTGTTTCTTTTTTTCAAAAAAGAAGGCCTTCCTTGCCTACTCCGGTTCCATACGAAAGCTGCCACGCACGGCCAGATCATCCGCCCCAATCACCGTAACAACCGCCATTCCCGGACCATCAGGTGACCACCGCAATTCCGTTCCCTGGCCCGACACCGGAACACCATTGATGATCCAGCGGAACGGTGCGGTGCCGCCACGCACCCGCAGCGTGACGGCGTCGTAGGCGTCCAATCCCGGCGTGCGCGTCAGGTCGATGGTGGCGCCAGGCGGCGGATAGTCCAGTACCGGGCGATGCAGCATGGCTTCCTGCGGCGCGCCAAGCCGGCGCAGGGCTGGCGGCAGCTCCGCAGTGCTGTCCGCCAGGATCGCGCCCGGCGGCGGCGGTGACGCAGCATCGGCTTCCGGCGGCAGCAGGCCGAAGGCTTGCAGCATCAGCGGCGCGGCGGTGGCACGGCCGAAACTGCCTGGGCGCGGCGTACCCTCCACGCGCCCTGTCCAGACCCCGACCGTCATGGTCCGGGAATAGCCGACAGCCCAGGCGTCGCGAAAACCGTAGGACGTGCCGGTTTTGAAGGCTATGCTGCGGCCGCCGGTCAGCGACGCGTAGGCCATGCCGGGGGGCGGCGGCGATCCTTCCAGGACCTGGCGCAGATAATACACCGCGAGCGGGCCCATGAACGCCGCCTTCTTGGTGATGGCCCCTTGCGCGCGCACCAGCGGCGTCGTGCGGCCGTCGTCGCCCAGGGCCGCGTAGAGCATCACCATGTCCGACAGGCTGATACCCAAGCCACCGAGCGCCACCGCCAGGCTCGCCTGGCGGCCAGGCATGGCCACCGCCGCACCAGCCTGGCGCAACCCCGCCACGAAACGGTCGGGACCCACCGCCTGCAGCACCTGCACCGCCGGCACGTTGTAGGATTGCCGCAACGCGGTCTGCGCGGTGATGGCGCCGTGGAACAAGGCGTCAAAATTATGTGGCGCGTAGCCTGGTATCAGGCCGGGCGCGTCGCCGATCAGCGTCAGCGGGTGCAGCAGCCCGGCATCGAACGCCATGCCGTAGATGAACGGCTTCAGCGCCGAACCTGGCGAGCGCCTGGCCGCTGTCAGGTCCAGGTCGGCGCCAGGCAGGCCGGGCCCGCGCCCACCCACGCTGGCCCGCACGCTTCGGGTGGCGTTGTCCACGATCATCGCCGCCACGCCCACCGCCGGGGCTTCGGCCGCCATCTCGCGGCCGAGCAGCGCTTCCAGCCGGCGCTGCAGGGCGAAGTCGATCGTGCTGCGGACAGCTTCCCCGGGCAGTGCCGCGTGCGCCAGGCCGGCACAGAACAGCGCGGCGAGGCGCGGCAGAGCGTGGCGCGCCGGCGGGCCCGCGACCCAGTCCAGCACCATCGCGTCCGACCAGTCGGCGGGAAGCGACCCGGCCGCACGCAGCCGGGTGACCAGGGCGTCGGCCGCCAGCGTGGCCACGGTGAAATGACGGTCCGGCCGGCGCTGCGCCGGTGATTGCGGGATGGCGACGAGCAGCGCCGCCTCCGCCTCCGACAGCCGCGTTGCGTCATGGCCGAACCACGTCAGGCTGGCCGCGCGCACGCCTTCCACATTGCCGCCGAACGGCGCCAATGTGAGGTACATCGACAGGATCGCGTCCTTGCCGTAGCGCTCCTCGAGCTGCCACGCGCGCAGGATGTCATGCAGCTTGCCAACCATACTTCGCCGGTGCGGCTCCAGCAGGCGGGCCGTCTGCATGCTGAGCGTAGACCCGCCCGAGACGATCCGGCCAGCGTGCGCATACTGCCACGCCGCCCGCAACAACGCGCCGGCATCCACGCCGCCGTGGGCGCGGAACCGCTTGTCTTCCGCCGCCAAAAGCAGATGCAGGTAGCGCGGATCGACGTCGCTCACGCGCGTGCGCAGGCGCCACGTGCCTCCGCTGGCCGGAAAAGCGCGAAGCAACTGCCTGTCTGCGGCTAGAACTTCCTTGGAGGCTGTCAGGCGGGTTAGGTCCGGGGGGCACAGGCGGTCTGCGGACCAGACGGCAAGGAGGGCAAGCGTAAGGAAGAAAGCAGTTCTTTTTTGAAAAAAAGAACCAAAAAACTTTTGTTCCCCCGCATTTGCACCAGCCGGGTGCGTCCTGTGAGCATCCGCTTTGTAGCGTCGGGGGGACAAAGGTTTTTTGCTTCTTTTTTTCAAAAAAGAAGGCCTTCCTTACTTCACCCCGATAGTCACCGACCCAACTCCCGTCCGCGCCTGCACGTCCGGCCGATACATGTCCCGTATGCTCGCCGCAGGCAGCACGAAACGCCCGGGCGAGACTACGCGCACCACGTAGGCCAGGTTGAAATGCTGCGGGTCAGGCGGCGTCCTCTTGTCGTCGTCGTTCGCCTGGTCAGAATCGTCGCTGTCGCTTGACTCGGCCGACACGCGGCCGAGGTCGATCGCGGCCATGAAGCGGTCGTCGCGCTTCTCGGCGATGCGAGTGGGCGTGATCTCGCCCACCCAGGGCAGGCCGTTCTCCTCCGCCTTCGTGGAAGCCGGCACCACGCGCTCGATCTCGAAGCCGGCCGGCAGCGGATCGACCAGCATCGACTGGTGGTAGGCGTCGTCGTCCACGTCGCCGGAAAGGTGGACGACGAGCCGCTGGTTCTGCACCAGGTGGGCGAGGTCGACGGCGCTGCCGTCGGCGGCCGTCACCGTCTTGGCGATCGTCACGTGGCTGGACGCGGCGGGCGGCGCGCCGGTGGGCAGGCCGCGCACGCTGACGGTGCGCGTCAGCGGACGCGTGCCGGTGTTGCGCACGGCTATATCGTGCAGCCCTGGCACGGCACGGCTCAGGCTGATTATGGCGGCCGCTGGTTGAGCGGCGCCGTCCACCGACACACTGGCAGGGCCGGCACGTTCCAGCAGCACGCCGGCGGCGATCACAAGCCAGCCCTGCTCCTGCGTGGTCAGGTCGTCCGTGCGGGTGTCCAGCCGGTCCAGTGCGGCCAGCAGCCGACGGACCCGCGGCCGGTCGCCTATCTCGGCGGCCAGCGAGACCATGGCGGCGGTGTCGCGCAGGCGGCTGCGGTAGAAATCGCCTATGCGCCATTCCAGGCCGTCACGCTCGTGCGGCAGGCCTGCCTCGGCCAGGTCGAAGGCGTGCACCGCGCGCGGGTGGTCGCCGAGCATGGCCAGGCCGGCGGCGAGCTGCGCCTGGCCGAGCGGCTCCATCTTGTCCAGGTCGTTGTCGTTCATGTAGCGCAGATCCGCGGCGTCGGCCTGGCCGGTGCGCGCGGCCAGCAGCAGCGTGTAGGCGCGGCCGGCGCGGATGATGGCGTCGTCGGTCTCGCCGGGCTTCTCCGTCAGGAACCAGAAGCGGTGCAGCTGGTAGCCGTCGGGGCTGGGCTGGGTCAGCACGTGCAGCGCAGTGGCCAGCGCGTGCTGCGGCACGGTGTAGCCGTGCGCCTGCGCGCGGGTCAGGAAGTCGGCGATCATGGCGCCGAGAAACGGCTCGGCCTCGCCGTCGCCGGCGCGCCACAAGCCGAACGCGCCGTTGTCCTCCTGGCGCTCCAGCAGCTTGTCGACCGCGTCCTGCACGCGGAAATGCAGATCCGGCGGCGTGGCACTGCCCACCAGTTTGGCCTCCTGCTCCACGTAGATCAGCGGCATGGCGCGGCTGACGAGCTGCTCGGAGCAGCCGAACGGGTATTCGTCCAGGGCGGCGAGCAGGCCGGGCAGGTCTATGTTGCCGATGTTGGAAAAGCTGGCGCGCAGGATGGCCCCTTGCGGCACCAGGCCGGCGGCCAGCCCAGCGGAGAGCGTGGCCGTCTCGCCGGGCGCCTGCTCCGATTTCGTCACCAGGGTGACGGACTGGAACGGTGTGCGCACCTCCATCGGCCAGTCATGGGTGATGTTCATGCCAGCCCCACTTGGAAGATTGGGGCCGGTGAGCGTCAGCACCACGCGCCCGGTGCCCAGCGCGCCGCCGGCGAGCGGGTAGGTGCGCACCACGGCCTGTTTGGCGTCGAGGTGGATGTCGTCATCGACCGGCTGCATGCCCAGCGCGCCCTCGGCGGTCAGGTGCACGTGGAAGGTGCCGGGCGGCGCCTCTACGTTGTGGGCGAGCAGGGTCAGGCGGGCTTCGTCGCCGGGTGCGAGGAAGCGCGGCAGGCTGACCTGCGCCACCACCGGGTCGCGCACCGGGATTTGCTGTTCGGCGTGGCCGAAGCCTGCTTCGCTGACCGCCACGGCCATCAGGCGCAGGCCGCCGGTGAAGTCCGGCAGGTCGACCGGCACCGTGGCGTGGCCGTCCGCGCCCACCGCCACCAGGCCGGAGAACAGCGCGGTGGTGCGCGTCGGCACCACGGTCAGGCCGGCGCCGTCCAGATCGCCGCCGGCGCGTATCTCGCCCGCCGCGGCACCGTTGCCATCGATCAAGTGGGCGTAGTCGTCGCGCAAATCCACGGCCAAGCGGCGCTTGCCGAAATAATGCTCGGCGGGATCGGGGCTGGCGAAACGGGTCAGGTCCAGGATGCCCTCGTCCACCGCGGCCAGGGTCAGCCAGACCTGGCCGTGTGCGGCGGCGCCGGAGACGGTGACGGGCAGATCCAGATGGGTGCGCGGCCGCAGCACCGCAGGCGTGGCGAGCGACACGCCGATGGTGCGCGCCGCGGCGTCCAGCTTCACGTAGGCCAGCCCGACCGCGCGCACAGGCGCGTGGCCGGAGGCTTGTCCGGACGGGCGGTACACGCTGGCCATCACGTAGGCCCCTACGCCCCAATCGGCGGTCGCGTGCACCGTCACGTCGGCACCCTCGGCCGGGATGCTGGCGGTTTGCACGGCCAGTATCCGGCTGTTCTCAACGGTGATCAGCATCTGGCCGGCGAAAGACGGCTTGATGTGCAGCGTCGCATC
>CAXTCL010000008.1:0-38019 GCA_964242035.1 uncultured Acetobacteraceae bacterium
AGCATTTCGGCCGTGGCGTTCAACTTCATCGTGCACGAGCCGAGTGGGATCATACCGCGGTTCAGGGCCACATCGCGGTCTTCGAGCCGTTTGAGGTAGCGCAGCATGGCGTGTTCGCAGTGGTGCTCGCTGAACACTGGATGCTGAAGAATGGGCGAGCTACGGGTCAGGGTGATGGGGATGGACGGAGGTGCCGTGGCCGGTTCGCGGCCGAAAACCGCGCATAGCCGATGCAGTTCGTCACGCGTGATCGTCTCGTCGAGGGCGATTACGATCCCGGTCTTGTCCACGCGGCGCAGGTTGAAACCGGCTGCCAGGGCCTCGGTCATCAGCGCGTCGGCACGCGGGCCGGCCTCGACGGTCAGCGTGTCGAAGTAGTCGGTGTGGCGTAGGGTGTAACCGCCCTGTACGGCGGCATCGGCGAGCAGCCGAGCTTGCAGGTTGATGCGACGGGCAATACGCCGCAGGCCGCCCGCCCCGTGCCACACGGCGTAGAATCCGGCCATGATGGCGAGCAGCACCTGGGCCGTGCAGATGTTGCTGGTGGCCTTTTCGCGGCGGATATGCTGCTCGCGGGTCTGCAGGGCCAGGCGCAAGGCGGTTGCGCCGGCAGCGTCCACGCTGCGGCCGACCAGTCGGCCGGGCATCTGGCGCTTGTAGGCATCGGTGGTCGCGAAAAAGGCCGCGTGCGGCCCGCCGAAGCCCATCGGCACGCCGAAGCGCTGGGCGGAGCCGACCACGACGTCCGCCCCCATCTCGCCGGGCGGGGTGAGCACGGCAAGGCTGAGCAGGTCGGCGGCCACGATGGCCAGGGCGTTGCAGGCGTGGGCGGCGGCGATCTCGGCGTGCAGCGGGCGGACGGCCCCGGTGGTGCCGGGGTATTGCAGGACAAGGGCGAACGGGTTGGCGGCGCCGATTGCGGCCGTGTCGCCCGGGGATACGTCCACCAGCGTCCAGCCCAACGGGCGGGCGCGGGTGGCGAGCACGGCGCGGGTCTGCGGGTGCAGGTCGGTGGCGACCGCGATGGTGGCCGAGCCGGTGCGGCAGACGGCGTGGGCCAGGGAGACGGCTTCCGCGGCGGCGGTGGCCTCGTCCAGCAGGGAGGCGTTGGCGATGGGCAGGCCGGTGAGGTCGGCGATGGCGGTCTGGAAGTTGAGCAGGGCTTCCAGGCGCCCTTGGGCGATCTCGGCCTGGTAGGGCGTGTAGGCGGTGTACCAGCCGGGGCTTTCCAGCACGTTGCGCAGGATCACCGGCGGGGTGTGGGTGTTGTGGTAGCCGCACCCGATCAGGCTCTTGGTGCGGCTGTCATTCTGCGCGGCGAGAGCTGCCAGCTCGGACAGCACGGCGGCCTCGTCGGCGGCCGGCGGCAGGTCCATCGGCTGAGTGGTGCGTATGCCGGCCGGGATGGTGCGCGCCATCAGCGCGTCCAGCGAGGACGCGCCGACAGCGTGCAGCATGGCCAGGATGTCGGGCTCGCTCGGCCCTATGTGGCGGGCGACAAAGGCATCGGGCGCTTCGAGGGTGTCCAGGTCGGCCAGGCTTGTCATAGTACTACAGCGTCTCCAGGAAGCTCTCGTAGGCTTCCTCGTCCATCAATGTCTCGAAGATGTCCTCGTCGCCCGGCTCCATGCGCCAGAACCAGCCCTCGCCGGCGGCGTCGCGGTTGATCAGCCCGGGGTCGTCGACGATGTTCTCGTTGGTCTCGGCGATGCGGCCGGCGAGCGGGGCATAGACGTCGTTGGCGGCCTTGGTGCTCTCCACGGTGGCGACGGACTCGCCCTCGACGATCTCGCGGTCGACCGCCGGCAGCTCGACGAAGACGATGTCGCCCAGCGCTTCCTGGGCGTGGTCGGTGATGCCTATGGTCAGCGTACCGTCATCTTCCAGGCGGACCCATTCGTGGTCTTTCGTGTAGCGTGTCTCGGCCATTCTCTGTGCTCGCTCTATCTGACGAAACGGTGGGGGACGAAGGGCAGGGGCGCTACCACCGCCGGCAGAAGCTGTCCCCTGACCAGCAAAGCGAGCGGCGTGCCCTCGGTTGCCAGGTCCCGGCGCACGTAGCCCATGGCGATAGGCGCGCCGAGGCTGGGTGAGAAGGTGCCCGAGGTGATGGTGCCGGCTTCCGTGCCGTCCTGGGCCGCCATGGTGGTGCCGGCGCGCGCCGGGGCGCGGCCGTCCGGGCGGATGCCGACGCGCTTGCGGTGCGGACCGTGCGCCAGGTGGTCGGCGATTGTGGGGGCGCCCAGGAAGTCGCGCGCCTCGCGGCGGCGCTTGGGGATGGTCCAGGCGAGGCCGGCCTCGACCGGGCTGGTCAGCATGTCGATGTCCTGGCCGTAGAGGCAGAGGCCGGCCTCCAGGCGCAGCGTGTCTCGCGCGGCCAGGCCCGCCGGCGCGCATTCCGGCTCGGCCAGCAGGCGGGTGGCGAGTGCTTCGGCGTCTTGTGCTGGGACGGAGATCTCGAAGCCGTCCTCGCCGGTGTAGCCGCTGCGGCTGACCCAGCAGGCAATGCCGGCGACGGGGCAGGAGGTGACGCCGAGAAAGGCGAGGGCTGCGGCGGCGGGTGCCAGGCGGGTCATCATCGCGGCGGCGAGCGGGCCTTGCAGGGCGAGCAGGGCGCGGTCCTCGTGCAGCTCCGGCTCGATGCCGTGTATGCGGAGGTGGCGGACATCCTCCTCGGCGCGCGCGGCGTTGAGCACGATGAAGAGGCGGTTCTGGCTTTTGGCCACCATGATGTCGTCGATGATGCCGCCGAGCTCGTTGGTGAGCAGGGCGTAGCGCTGGCGGCCTGGGGCGAGGCCCACGATGTCACTGGGCGTCAGCCTCTCCAATGCGGTGGCGGCGTCCTGGCCGTGCAGCGAGATCTGGCCCATGTGGGAGACGTCGAACAGGCTGGCGTGGCTGCGGGTGTGAGCGTGCTCGGCGAGCGTGCCGGCGAACTGCACGGGGAGCGACCAGCCGGCGAAGTCGATCATGCGTCCGCCCAGGCGGCGGTGCAGCGCGTCCAGCGGCGTGGTGCGCGGCGGCGGGGCGGGATCGCGGTCTAGCAGGTCGGACATGCGGGCAGGTTCCGGGCACACGAGGTCAGGTCCGGTCGCCCGGCCGTCTGACCCCCCTCTGTCACGGAACCTGAGAGATTCGGGAGCAAGCGCCCTTTCTCCGTCGGTGCGGCGGTTGCCCGCCGGCTTTCCAGAGGCTCCGATCTCCCGCGGTCCTTGGTGCCTGAGCGTTTCCGGGGGCCGGTTGCGCCTTCGGCGGCAGGGATGTGGGCCTGCTGCTCTCCCGCGAGGGATAGTGGAACTTGGGTTGTATGGCTTGGGCGGAGGAAGAAAGGAAGGCCTTCTTTTTTGAAAAAAAGAAGCAAAAAACTTTTGACTCCGCTGTCGCGCGGTGGGTGATCAGGGTTGTTTCGATGGGATGCGTGGGCGCCCGCGTCTAAATGGGCGATTGAACACGAAGGGCACGAAAAAGAGGCGCTCACCCCCGGGCGAGGGGTTTTGCCTTGCTTCTTCGTGCCCTTCGCGTTCTCGTGTTCGCACCGCTGCCTCCGCGATGCGGCGTCCGGTAGCGCTCCACCGGGAGCGCAGGCTCCGCCAGTGGCAAGTCATTTGAAAAAGAGGGCCTTCCTTCCTTCTTCTGCGCGCCGTAGAAGCGGCCATGCGTTTCACCGTCGATCGCCTGGACCACATCGTGGTCACCGCCCACGAGGTGGAGATAACCGCCGCTTGGTATCAGCGCGTGCTCGGCATGGAGCGCGAGGATTTTGGCCCGGAGCGGCGCTGCGCCCTGAAGTTCGGCGGCCAGAAGATCAACGTGCGGCCGGCCGATGCGCTGGGATGGAATAGCGGGCGGGAAAGCCGGCCGGGCAGCCAGGATCTGTGCTTCATCACCGCGGTGGGGCCACTGGACGTGGTGGCGCACCTGCATGGCTGCGGCGTGGCTGTGGAAGCCGGGCCGGTAAAGAAGCATGGCGCGCTGGGCGAGATAAACAGCGTCTATTGCCGGGACCCGGACGGCAATTTGATCGAGATCGCGTCCTATCTTGAGTGATCCCGTTTCGGGGGGATTGCTGCATACTGCCGATTTTGATTTTGACCTGCCACCCGGGCTGATCGCCCAGCATCCGGCGGTGCCGCGTGAGTCGGCGCGGCTGTTGTGCGTGAATGACCGGTTGTCCGACAGGGTGGTGGGCGAGCTGCCGGAGCTGTTGCATGAGGGCGACCTGCTTGTGGCGAACGACACGCGGGTGATCCCGGCGCAGTTGTGGGCGCGGCGGGGCGAGGCGCGTATCGGCATCACGCTGGACCGGCCGTTGGCGGATGGAAGCTGGCACGCGCTGGCGCGTAACGCCCGGCGGCTGCGCGTGGGCGACACGCTTGCGTTCGAGGGCGGCGACGGGTTCTCCGCCGAATTGGCCGGGCGGGACGAGGATGGCGGGGTGACGCTGGTGTTCGACAGGGCGGGCGAGGCATTCTCGCAGGCGCTGGCGCAGGCGGGGGCGCTGGCGCTGCCGCCGTATATCGCGCGGCCGGAGGGGCCCACGGCGCAGGACCATGCGGACTACCAGACGGTGTTCGCGGCGCATGACGGGGCGGTGGCGGCGCCTACGGCCGGGTTGCATTTCACCCAGGCATTGTTGGGGCGCTTGGCGGCGCGCGGGGTGTCGCGCGTGACGCTTACCCTGCATGTGGGAGCGGGCACCTTCCTGCCGGTGCGCGGGGAGACGCTGGCGGGGCATCGGATACATGCCGAGCATGGCGTGCTGGATGCCGCTTCGTGCGCGGCGATCAACGCGGCGCGTGCGGCCGGGCGGCGGATTGTGGCGGTGGGGACCACCAGCTTGCGGCTGCTGGAGACGGCTACCGACGCGGACGGGGAAACGCGGCCGTTTGCCGGCGAGACGGATATCTTCATCCATCCCGGTCGGCGCGTATCCAGCGCGGATGTGCTGCTGACGAACTTCCATCTGCCGCGCTCTACGCTGTTCATGCTGGTGTGCGCGTTTGCCGGGACGGCGCGCATGAAGGCGGCTTATGCGCATGCGATTGCGGCGGGGTATCGGTTTTATTCTTATGGGGACGCCACTTTGCTGACGCGGGCATGACAGGAAGCAAGGCCTTCTTTTTTGAAAAAAAGAAGCAAAAAACTTTTGTACCCGCGCCTGCACCACGGCTCGTGCCGGTTCTGCCAGTGCGCGTATTGGCAGTATCGGCGCACACCTTGGTGCAGGCGGGGGAACAAAAATTTTTTGGTCCTTTCTTTCAAAAAAGGACTGCTTGCCTTGCCTGACTTCCTCTGGACGTCTGAAGCCGCTGACGGCGCCGCGCGGGCCGGCACGCTGCACACGGCGCATGGCGCGGCGCAGACGCCGGTGTTCATGCCGGTGGGGACGGCCGGCACGGTAAAGGCGATGACGGCGGATGCGGTGCGCAGCACGGGCGCGGGGATCGTGCTTGGCAACACGTATCATTTGATGCTGCGGCCAGGGGCCGAGCGTGTGGCGGCGCTGGGCGGGTTGCACCGAATGATGGATTGGCCTGGGCCGATCCTGACGGATTCTGGCGGGTTCCAGGTGATGTCGCTGGGAAAGTTGCGTACGCTGGATGAGGGGGGCGTGACGTTCGCCTCGCATCTGGATGGGAGCAAGCACCGGCTGACGCCGGAGCGGGCGGTGGAGATACAGCGCCTGCTCGACGCCACGATCACCATGGTGCTGGACGAGTGTACCGCGTTTCCGGCGACGCATGCTGTGGCCGAGGCGAGCATGGCGCTGTCCATGCGGTGGGCGGCGCGGTGCCGGGACGCGTTCGAGGAGCGCGCGGGGTATGCGCTGTTCGGTATTGTGCAGGGCGGGGTATATCCGGATCTGCGAGCGCGCTCGGCCGAGGCGCTGCTGGCGGTCGGGTTCGAGGGCTACGCGATCGGCGGGCTGGCGGTGGGCGAGGGCCAGGCGGCGATGTTCGAAACGTTGGAGGTTACCGTGCCGCATCTGCCGGCGGAGCGGCCGCGCTATCTGATGGGCGTGGGCACGCCGGATGACCTGGTGGGGGCGGTGGTGCGCGGGGTGGACATGTTCGATTGCGTGATGCCGACGCGGGCGGGGCGGACCGGTCGGGCGTTTACCAGCCGGGGCGTGCTGAACATGCGCAACGCGCGCCATGCCGATGATGCGGGTCCGGTCGATCCGGCGTGCGCGTGCCCGGCGTGTGCGCGGCATAGCCGGGCGTATCTGCACCATCTGTTCCGCTGCGAGGAGATGCTGGGGCCGATGCTGCTGACCTGGCACAACATCGCCTACTACCAGTCGCTGATGCGCGGGCTGCGGGCGGCAATCGTGGCCGGGCGGCTGGCGGCGTTTGCGGCGGCGGTGCGGGCGGGGTGGACGGCGGAGCGGCTTGGGCCCGCCGATGAGACCGTGGCGGCGGCGGCCACCTGAGTTTTGCGGCGAGGCGTGCTATATGACTGGATGTTGTTTCAGTTACCTAAGGAGCAGTGGAGCAGATGCGAGCCGACACCGCGCTGAAGCGTGTCAAGGCGCGGGGGCAGTCTTGGAACCCATGACGGCCGTGTTCGGTGCTGGCGCTACGCTGGCTATGGCCATGCTGCCAGTCGCCCACGACGTCTTGCCGAGTTTGCGCTGATCGCATGGACACTGTGCCGCCTGACCTGACTCAACTCGGCCAGCCTACGGTCTGGCCGCAATCGCCGGAGGAGGCGCGGCTCGAGCGCGTGCCGGCGCCGGCGCCAGGCAAGAACTATGTTGTCCGTTTCGCCGCGCCGGAGTTCACGTCGCTGTGCCCGATCACGGCGCAGCCGGATTTTGCGCATCTGGTGATTGACTACATTCCGTCGGAGTGGCTGGTGGAGAGCAAGTCGCTGAAGCTGTTCCTGGGAAGCTTCCGCAATCACGGCGCGTTTCACGAAGCCTGCACCATGCAGATCGCCGACCGGTTGATGGAGCTGCTCTACCCGGTGTGGTTCAGGATCGGCGCGTATTGGTATCCGCGCGGTGGTATTCCTATCGACGTGTTCTGGCAAAGTGGGCCGCCGCCGGAGGGGGCGTGGGTGCCGGAGCAGGGTGTGCCGGGGTATCGCGGGCGTGGGTAGGAGCGCCTCTCAGAACCCACTCTGGCGGCCATCTGATGCGCGCGCTCTGCGCTACGGTGCTTATGGCCCTCAGGGATCGGCTTGCCCGCTCGAACCAGTGGCGCAGGCAAGCCGGTCCGCTCCGGTGCTTGGACGCCCACGCCAGTTGACTCGCCATGCCGGGTTTTGAGAGGCACTCCGGCCTGGAGCCCGTCTCTGCCCGCATACGCGACCAAGCTTTGAAGCTTGGCTTCGACGCGGTAGGCTTCGCGCCAGCCCATCTAGGCCCAGAAGCACGCGCCCATCTCGCAGATTTCCTGGCAGCCGGCCGGCATGGAGAGATGGGCTGGCTTGCCGAACGCACTGAGCAGCGCGCTCATCCGCAAAAGCTGTGGCCGGAAGCCTGCACGGTGATCGCACTCGGCCTGTGTTACGCGCCCACCGACGATCCGCTGGCCACGCTGGCGCGCCCCGATCGCGGCAACATCAGCGTTTATGCCCGTCATCGCGACTACCATGACGTGCTGCGCGGCAAGCTGAAGCATCTGGCGCAGTTCATCGTCAGCCGGTTCGGCGGGGACGTGAAGGTCTTCGTGGATACCGCGCCGGTGATGGAGAAGTCGCTGGCGCAGGAGGCGGGCCTGGGCTGGCAGGGCAAGCACACCAACCTGGTTTCGCGCGCGCATGGCTCCTGGCTGTTTCTCGGCGAGGTGTTCACCACGCTGGACCTGCCGCGCACCGAAGCGTCCGGCGGCAGTTGCGGCTCCTGTACGCGCTGCCTGACCGCATGCCCGACGGACGCCTTCCCGGCGCCGTATCAGCTCGACGCCACGCGGTGCATTTCGTACCTCACCATCGAGCATGCCGGGCCAATTCCGCACGCGCTGCGCCCGGCGATCGGCAACCGCATCTACGGCTGCGACGACTGCCTGGCGGTGTGTCCGTGGAACAAGTTCGCCCAGGCCGGACGCGAGGAGAAACTGGCGGCGCGCGCCGACCTGGCCGCTCCGCGCCTGGCCGAGCTGGCACTGCTGGACGATGCAGGGTTCCGGGCGATGTTTTCCGGCTCGCCGATCAAGCGCAGCGGGCGCAACCGGTTCGTGCGCAACGTGCTGACGGCGATAGGCAACTCCGGCGATGCGTCGCTTCGGGCGGTGGCCCAGGGGTTGGCCGGGGATGGCGATGCCGTGGTGGCTGAGGCGGCGCAGTGGGCGGCGATGCGGCTCGAAGGAAGCAAGCAGTCCTTTTTTGAAGAAAAGGACCAAAAAACTTCTGCTGCCCCGCATTTGGAGCAGAGTGGTGCCTCCGCATAAAATGCAGCGACTGAGAGAGCGCAGGAATAAAAGTTTTTTGCTTCTTTTTTTCAAAAAAGAAGGCCTTGCTTGCCTTCCGCTTAAATGACCTCGCTCATCAAGCGCAGCTTCTCGCTAGCCGGGCACCGCACGAGCGTGGCGCTTGAGCCGGCGTTCTGGGACGCGCTGGAGCGGGCGGCGCAGGCCTCAGGCGGCACGCTGCTGGGAATTGTGGCGACGGTGGATGCGGAGCGGGGACAGGAGCAGTCGCTGGCCTCCGCGCTGCGCGTGTGGGCGTTGGGCAGGTGAGTCCCCGACGGGGAGCAAAAGTTTTTGCTTCTTTTTTTCAAAAAAGAAGGCCTTGCTCGCTGTCCCACGTTAACGAACACGAAACCAGAAGGCCTGCAAAGTCCGCTCACCCGAAAAACCGGGTGCACCGAGTGGAGAATCCAGATGGCCGCCTCTTTGATCCAGACCGACACCGACCACGTCAGCCCGCTGATGCTCGCCGACCGCTTGCTGACCCTCGCCAAGGACGCCGACCGGGCCGGCTTGCGCCGTCCGGCGCAGCGACTGCTGAAGCTCGCTTTTTCGGTCTATGACGAAAAGCCGGGCCACGCCTGACCCTCATGCCGGCTTCCGCGCGTTCGGCCGCACCATTGCGGCCGGAGCCGCCGCGGTGGTGCTCTGCGCGCAGGCCTCGGCCGCGACGGCACCCGCGCCCGGTCACGGGCTGCCTGGGGACAGCGTGCTGCCGCAGCAGACGCAGCCTGCGGCGAGACGCGTCTGGATGGCCCGCCAGTCCGCCCTTTGCCTCGTGGCCATCGCGGACGCCGGCGCGCGCTACGGCTTGCCGGCCGGCTTGCTTCCGGCAATCTCCCGCGTGGAGACCGGCCGTCCGTTACCTGTCACCGGCGACCGCCAGCCCTGGCCGTGGGCGGTGAACGCGGACGGCGAGTCGCTGTTTTTCGACACGCGCGCCCAGGCGGTGGCGGAGACCACGCGCCGGCTGGCCGGCGGCGCCCGCTTCGTCGATATCGGCTGCATGCAGGTCGATCTGCGCGAACATGCCAGCGCGTTTCCCAACCTTGCGGACGCTTTCAACCCGGCGCTGAACGCGGATTACGCCGCGCGCCTGCTCGTTTCTCTACGCTCGGGCAAACGCGGCAGCGAGCGCGGCTGGGCGTTGGCGGCCGGGCTGTATCATTCCGGCACGCCTGGGCTGATGGAGCCGTATGCGGCACACGTGGCGCACATGCGGCAGACGCAGAAGTCCAGCCTTGCGTATTGACCGGATTACGTAAGGAAGAAAGGCCTTCTTTTTTGAAAAAAAGAAGCAAAAAACTTTTGGTCCCTGCGCAGGTCAGCGGCTTCGCTTTATCCAGAGGCAAATCACTGCTGCAAATGCGTGGTAGTGAAAGTTTTTTGGTCTTTTTTTCAAAAGAGGACTGCTTGCTTTCTTGCTACCCAGCAGGCGCCAGTCCTGCCCGGAACCGCCGCGCATTCTGCACATAGGCGGGCGCCGTCATCGCGAACTTCGCGCGCTCCGCCTCGCCCATGACGCGCACCAGCCTGGCCGGCGTGCCCGCCCACATTTCGTTTGCGCCGATGCGCTTGCCCGGCGTGAGCACGGCGCCGGCGGCCAGCACGCCACCGCTTTCGATCACCGCGCCGTCTAGGACGGTGGCGCCCATTGCGACGAACGCGCCGTCATGCAGCGTGCAGGCGTGCACGATGGCCATGTGGCCGACGGTGACGTCCTCGCCCACCAGGCAGGCCATGTCCTCGCCGGGGTTGCAGTGAAGCAGGCAGCCGTCCTGTATGTTGCTACGGGCGCCGACGCGTATGCGATTGGTGTCACCGCGCAGGATGCAGCCGAACCAGATGCTGGCTTGTGGGCCTATCTCCACATTGCCGATCAGCACGGCGGTGGGGGCGATCCAGGCGTCTGGGGCAATCTGGGGGAAGGTGCCGTCCAGGGACCAGAGCGGGCCTTGCGTGGGGTGGTTCATTCTAGAACATCCTTTGGGAAGAAAGGCCTTCTTTTTTGCAAAAATGAAGCAAAAAACTTTTGTCTCTCCGACGCTGAAATGCGCCGGCGCTTTCTGGCGCGCACGGCCGGTGCAGATGCGGGGAGCACACGTTTTCTGTTGTCGAAAAAAGGACTGTTTTTTCCTACCCAGCCAAACCGAGCATCAGCCTCAGGTTCTGAACAGCCGCGCCCGACGCGCCCTTGCCCAGATTGTCCAGCCGAGCCACCAGGACCGCTTGCCGGGCGGCCTCCTCGGCAAACACGTGCAGCTCGAGCGTATCCGTGCCGGCAAGCTCGGCCGGCTGCAGGCGAGAGGCGCCCCCTGGGATCACGCGCACGGTTTCGCTGCCTTCGTAGTGCGCAGCGAGCGCTGCGCGAAGGTCCGCGCCGGTGGGGCGGCCGGGCAGGGTGTCGAGGTGAAGCGGGATGCTGACCAGCATCCCCTGGCGGAAATGGCCGACGGAGGGCACGAAAATCGGGCGGCGTGTCAGGCCGCTATGCAGCATCGTCTCGGGCACGTGCTTGTGGTCCAGGCCGAGGGCGTAGAGTTCGAAGGCGGGGCCGCCTTCCGCCTCGTGCGCCGCGATCATCTGGCGGCCGCCGCCGGAATAGCCGCTGACGGCGTTGATGCTGATGGGGGTGTCGGGGGGGAGCAGGCCGGTTTCGGTGAGGGGGCGAAGCAGGGCGATGGCGCCGGTGGCGTAGCAGCCTGGGTTGCTGACGTGTCTGGCGGCGGCGATGCGGGCCGGTTGGGCGGCGGTGAGTTCCGCGAAACCATAGGTCCAGCCGGGGGCGACGCGATAGGCCGAGCTGGCGTCGAGTATGCGTGGCGCGTCCTGGCCCAGGCTTTCGGCGAGGGCGACGGCCTGGCGTGCCGCCTCGTCCGGCAGGCAGAGGATCACCAGGTCGGCGTCGCGCATCAGCGCCTGGCGCGCTGCCTGGTCCTTGCGTAGCGCTGGGTCGATGCTGAGCAGGGTGACGGTCAGGTTGGCGAGGCGGTCGCGTATGCCGAGGCCGGTGGTGCCGGCCTCGCCGTCGATGAATATTGAAGGCATCAAGAAAGGCCTTCTTTTTTGCAAAAAAGAAGCAAAAAACTCTTACTCCCCCGCCTGCATGCCGGCCTCGGCTCGTTCTGCCAATGCAGAGGCTGGCAGAACCTGAACCGACCCCCGTGAAGGCGTGGGAGCAAAAGTTTTTTGCTTCTTTTTTGCAAAAAAGAAGGCCTTGCTTACCTACCTCTTCGAGAACTGGAAGCTACGACGCGCCTTCGCCTTGCCATACTTCTTACGCTCGACCACGCGGCTATCGCGCGTGAGGAAGCCCGCCGTCTTCAGGATAGGCCGCAGATCCGGCTCGTAATACGTCAGCGCCCGGCTGATGCCGTGACGCAGGGCGCCAGCCTGGCCGGACAGGCCGCCACCGTTCACCGTGCAGAACACGTCGAACTGGTTGTAGCGGTCGCTTACCAGGAAGGGCTGGGTGATCAGCATGCGCAGCACGGGGCGGGCGAAATACACGCCGACGCGCTTGCCGTTCACCTGGATGTCGCCCTTGCCGGCCTTGATCCAGACGCGGGCGATGGCGTTCTTGCGACGGCCGGTGGCGTAGCTGCGGCCCAGCGCGTCGCGCTTCGGCTCGCGCTTGATGCCGCCGGATTCGGTAGTGCCGAGCCCGGTGCCGGTGGCGGCGGTGACAAGGTCCTTGAGGTCGGCCAGTGACCGCGTGGATTCCGACATGGTCTCAGACCCTCTTGTTCTTGGGGTTCATGGCAGCGACGTCGAGCGGCTTGGGCTGCTGGCCGTCATGCGGGTGTTCGGCGCCGGCGTACACGTACAGGTGCTTCATCTGCGCGCGCTGCAGCGGGCCGCGGGTGATCATGCGTTCGACTGCCTTTTCCACTACCTGGCCGGGGCGCTTGCTCTCCAGGCGCTGGCGTATGGTGCGGCCCTTGATGCCGCCGGCATAGCCGGTGTGGTAGTAGAACACGTCCTGCTCGGCCTTCTTTCCGGTCACGCGCACCTTGTCGGCGTTGATGACGATGACGTGGTCGCCGCAATCGACATGCGGGGTGAAGGTGGGCTTGTGCTTGCCGCGCAGGCGGTTGGCGATGATGCTGGCGAGACGGCCGAGGATCAGGCCCTCAGCGTCGATCAGTATCCAGCCTTTCGTCACGTCCGCCGGCTTCAGCGAGCGGGTGGTCTTCAACATGGGTCTGTTCCCGGATGGAGCGAAGTGCGGTGTTTGGCTGTAAGGGACGGTTGGGTCAAGGTTTTTTCTGTGTGGTAACATGATACCACATGAGGCGGAGCCGGTGTTCGTGCCCAAGGCGGAGCCGGTTTTCGTGCCCGAGGCGGAGCCGGTTTGTGTTCCCGCGGCGGAGCCGATTCGTGTTCACGTGATCGGGGCGTCCGGGCGGTCGGGCGCTGCGCTGTGCCGGTCGCTGACCGCGGATGGGATTGGGTTCGTGCCGGTGGTGCGCGATGCGACGCGCTGGGGAGCGACGAAGCTGCCGGGTGAGGCGAGGGTGGCCGATCTGGGCGATGCGCCGGCGCTCGCGTGCGCGTTGTCCGGCGCCACGCATGTGGTCTCCTGCGCCCACGCGCGTCATGTGCCGGCCATACTGGCCGCAGCGCCTGCGGATGCGACGTTCGTGTTCCTGGGCAGCACACGCAAGTTCACCGCATGGCCGGACGCGCACGGGCGTGGTGTGCTGGCGGGCGAGGCGGCGTTCCTGGCGGCCGGCCGGCCGGGGGTGATGCTGCACCCGACGATGATCTATGGAGCGCAGGGCGAAGACAACGTGCGCCGACTGGCTGCGCTGCTGCGCCGGCTGCCGGTGTTGCCGTTGCCTGGCGGTGGCCGGGCGCTGGTGCAGCCTATCCACCAGGAGGACCTGACGCGCTGCATACAGGCCGCGCTGCGTCATCCGTGGTCGTCGCCGTCCACTCTGGTGGTCGCCGGGCCGCGCGCAGTCTCGTATGCGGCGTTCGTCCAGGCTGTGGCCGAGGCTGCGGGCCTGCGGCGCCGCCCGGTATTGCCGGTGCCGGCCTGGCTGCTGATGCGGCTTGCCGCGCTCACGCCAGCTTTGCCGTTCCTGCCTGCAATCGGCTCTGACGAGGTGCGCCGGCTGACGGAAGACAAGGCATTCGATATCGGACAGATGGAGCAGGTGCTCCTGGTAAAGCCGCGTGCCTTGCAGGAGGGGCTTGCGGCTACACTGGGGGGAGGCCGTTAACCGTGAACGCTCGTCCGTTTCGCATACGGTCGGTCGTGCAGCCGCAGGGCGATCCGAAGCACTGGAAGACGAGCGTCGTCACGATCTTCGACGCAGAGGACAGGCAGATTGGCTCCTACGACCGGAACTACGCCGCTTTCACAGACGAGACCTTCGAACCGTTCGAGATCGATGGCCGCTGGTATGCGCTCTACGCGCGCGACTACACTTGCACGCGCGTGATGCAACTGCCGGAATGCATCGACATCGGTGGCGAGGAGCCGCACGCGCACGGCTTCTGCCCGGCTGCGTTATATGTCCCCCGTTACAGAGAAGCGCTTGCTACGCGGACATCGCTAGTTATGAACGATAGTGGCATGCTGGAGATCGTTGGTCCGACGACTGTCGGTTGTCGGATATTCGAGGCGTTCGATCACCCTTCGAGCAACATCGTGCCCCCAGCTGAGCCCTTTCAAGAGCGGCAGGAGAAGTCCCTGGACGTTGGATTCGTGGCAGGCTGCCGGTGGGGCGATGATGCCAGTTGGAAGCTAGAGGTTTTTGATCTGTCACAAGCTTCTGAAGGTCGCCTGGTCCGTTCAGCTCCTTTTGGCTACGTGCCGTTGGTGCGCGGCATGCGTCTAAACCAGGCAGTGCGGCTGCATTGTGGTTCGAACGGAGAAGTTCGCGTTGATATTGCTCGGGAAGAGACACGCGATCTGCGAACAGGGAACCTGATCAATCCTTTCGATGAATAACGCCAGCTTGCGTCAGGTTTAAAAACCTTTGATCCCTGGCGCAGGTTCAGTCGCTTCGGTGTATCCGGACATACCCGGACGCTGCAAATGCGGAGGAAATAAAAGTTTTTTGGTCCTTTTTTCAAAACGGACTGCTTGCTTTCTATGTGTCACGCTTAACGCCGGTTGATATAGGGCCGCCGAAACAGCGCAAGGATAAAAGTTTTCTGCTTTCTTCTTCCAAAAAAGAAAGCCTGGTTTCCCTAAAACGCTGTAGCCCGTTCGAGCTTGCCCCAGAAACCCGGTGCCTGGGCAGTGCGGTCGATGATGTTCGGGTGGTGGTAGAACGTGTCGTGGAACTGGTTGCTGCCCATCAAGGATTTCAGATCGGCGAAGTTCATCCGCAGGTAGTTCACCGGAAATCCCTTGTCGCTGCGGCCTTGTATCCAGGCGCCGCCCGGCAGCGGCGCCGTGGACGTGACCGGCTGCGGGATGACCTGGAAGCCTGGCCTGTCCACGAAGTTCGCCAAGTTCGCGATCCAGATCGGCGGGATCTTGTTCTCCGTCATGCCGCCGATGTTCGAGGCCTGGTAGGTGCGGCACGAGAAACGTTCGACCGCCGCGGTTTCCAGCACGTGCAGCGGCTGCGGCAGGCCGAACATGGTGCCGTCGGTCAGTTTCCAGGATCGCCGGCCGGCCAGGAAATGCTTTTGATTGGCACCCATGGCGTCGTCGCCCGCCGCTCCGGCGATGACAGCGCCCGCCGGGCCGGCGACCACAGTGCCCAACGTGACCCCGCCGCCTGCGGCGAGGGCGGCTTGCCCGTCATCCTTGTCGAGGAAGAGGCGCTGCAGTGTCTGCGCGGTGAAGCCCAGGTTCGGATCGCTCCAGCCCTGGACTACCCAGTCATGGTGCGGATGCCCGAGGTCCAGGCCGAGCACACGCATGAAGCCGTGGAATTTCAGCGTGGGCGAGTTGCCGAAACGCTTCGACGTCCGTTCGACGTTGGCGTAGGGACTGCTGAAGAAGGTCGGGAAGCCGTTGACGAACTCCTGGGCGAGCATCGCGCTAGTCTTGCCCGGCGGGCCGGTGAAGACCACCCGGTAGCGGTTGAGGTGGTAGTCGCCGACGCCAAACTGCACCTTGAGGTCGACAAAATCCTGCACCGGGCTCTCCCACGTCACGACCTGCCTTGCGGTCGCACGCGCAATGAACGCGCACGTCCACGTACCGTTGCGTGTCCGGCACAGCCATTCAGGCGCCGGTGAACGCCTGCCGCAGCCCGTCCAGCGCGATCTGCACGGCGAGTGCGGCCAGCAGCACGCCGAGCACACGGCCAGCCACGCTGGCGCCGGTATCGCCTAGCCCGCGGGCGATCCACTTCGCACCCAGCAGGCAGGCGAAGGTTAGCCCGACGCTGACCGCCACCGCGGCCTCGATCGAGAGTATCTTCAGCGGGTCACCGCCGGCATGGCTGTGCAGCACGACCATGGTCGTCATCCCGCCTGGGCCGGCGATCAGCGGGATGCCGAGCGGGAAGATCGCGATGTCCTCGTCCGTGCGTATGGCGGCCTGGCGTTCCTGGTCGGTGTCGCGCAAGGCGTGGCTGCCGCGCACCATGTCTGCGGCCGTGATGAACAGCAGGATGCCGCCGGCCACGCGCATGGCCGGCAGGCCGATGCCGAGCGAGGCGAGCAGGCTTTCGCCGGCCAGGCCAAAAATGGCCAGCACGAAGAAGGCGAGCAGGCAGGCGCGGCGGGCCTGGCTGTTGCGCTCGGCGGCGGTGTCGTTCGGTGTCATCGCGGCGAACACCACGGCGGTGCCCGGCGGATCGACGATCACCAGCAGGGCGACCACGGCGTAGAAAAAGGTGTTCAGGCTGGACCAGTGCACGGCCGTATCCCCAGGCGACACGACCGCTTCTACACACGGCTCCGTGCGTGGGCGAGGTCTTCCGGCGTGTTCACGTTGTGGAACGGATCCGGCGTGTCGGCGAACCAGACGCTGCGCATGCCGATCGCGGCGCCGAACGCACGCACTCGGCCGGAGGGCTGGCTGGCGAGCCACTCGGCCAAGGCGGTGCGGCAGCCGATCGGCCAGATCGCCACGAGCGGGTGGATGCCGGTGTCACTCTCCGCCCAGGCCGGTGCGGCGCCGAGGCGGGCGGACAGGTCGGGCGGGATGAATGGGGTGTCACCTGGCACGCTCAACAGCGTGTCCGCGCCGATCGCGGCGGCCCAGTCCAGGCCGCGCAGGACACCGCCGAGGGGACCGCGGCCGGTCACGTCGTCGGCCAGGATGGGCAGGTTCAGGTGGGCGTAGCGGGCCGGGTCGCCGTTGGCGGAGATGGCGATGCGGCCAGCCTGCGGCGCCAGGCGTGCGAGCAGGTGTTCGATCAGCGAGTGGTCGCCTGCCGGGAGAAGGGCCTTGTCCACGCCGCCCATGCGCGTAGCACGGCCACCGGCAAGGATGAGGGCGGCAATGGGGCGAACGACGGGGATCGAACCCGCGACAACCGGTACCACAAACCGGCGCTCTACCAACTGAGCTACGTCCGCCACAAGGGTTGGGGCGATGTAGACGGGGCTAGAAGGCAAGGCAAGGCAAGCAGTCCTTTTTTGAAAAAAAGGACCAAAAAACTTTTGCTCCCTGTCGGCGGCTGCCTCAGCACTCCCCGACAGGAACCAAAAGTTTTTTGCTTTTTTTCAAAAAAGAAGGCCTTGCTTGCTTACGCCGCCTGGGCCCGCGCCTCGAAATGCCGGGCCAGCCGCGCGCAAGCCTCGTCCAGCACCTCGTCCTTCTTGCAGAAGGCAAACCGCACCCAGTTCCGCGGCGGCTCCGCCTCGTAGAACGCCGACACCGGGATGGCCGCCACGCCCGCCTGCTCGGTGATATAGCGGCAGAACGCCTGGTCGTCCCCGGTTAAGCCGAGCGGGGTGTAGTCCGCCGTCACGAAGTAGCTGCCCTGGGTGGGCAACACGCGGAAGCCGATCGCGGCCAGGCCGGCCGACAGGCGCGCGCCTTTGGCGGCCAGGCTGGCGGCAAGGCCTGCGAAATACGCGTCGTCCTTGGCCAGGCCGAGTGCGACGGCGCGCTGCAGGTTTGGCGGCGTGGTGAAGGTGAGGTTCTGATGAGCCTTGGCAACCACGCCCACCAGCGCCGGCGGGCCGCTGACGTAGCCCACCTTCCAGCCGGTCAGCGAGAATGTCTTGCCGGCGCTGCCTATCCGCAAGCAGCGTTCGGCCATGCCAGGCAGCGTCATCAACGGGACGTGGCGGGCCGGCGGGAACACCAAATGCTCGTACACCTCGTCGCAGATGGCCACCGCGTCATGCGCCTGGACCAGGTCAGCGATGAAGGCCAGCTCGTCGGTGGTGAACACCTTGCCTGTGGGGTTCATCGGCGTGTTGAGCAGGATGGCACGCGTGCGCGGGCCGAACGCGGCGGCCAGCGCCTCGCGTGGCAGCGCCCAGTCCGGCGGCTCCAGGCGTACCAGCTTCGGCACGGCGCCAAGCAGGCGGATGACGGGGAGGTAGGTGTCGTAGAGCGGCTCGATCAGCACGATCTCGTCGCCGGAATTCAGCGTGGCCATCAGGCAGGCGGTCAGCGCCTCGGTGGCGCCGCTGGTGACCACCACGCCTGAAGCCGGGTCGATGTCCAGCCCCCAGAAGCGCACGTTGGCGTCGGCCACGGCCTGGCGCAGCTCTGGTACGCCGGTCAGCGGCGGATATTGGTTCCGGTTGTCCAGCAGGGCGGCGGCTGCGGCCTGCACCACGTCCTGCGGGCCTTCGGTGTCCGGGAAGCCCTGACCCAGGTTGATGGCGCCGTACTCGTTGGCCAGCGCGGACATGACGGTGAAGATGGTGGTGCCGGCCTTGGAGAGCAGCGTGTTCATTCAGGTGGGCTCCGAGGGAAGGAACAAAGGCCTTCTTTTTTGGAAGAAAGAAGCAAAAACTTTTGCCCCTCCGGCGCTGCCGGGGCTTTGGCATTCTCGGGAAGCATCCGCCTGGTGCAGGGTCGGGGGAGCGAACGTTCTAAAAAGGACTGCTTCCTTGCTTGGGCCCACCATGCGACACGTAGCGGCAAAAATCCCGCCCCGGAGGCGTCCCGTGAAGAAAATCGAAGCTGTGATCAAACCCTTCAAGCTGGACGAGGTGAAGGAGGCGCTGCACGAGGTGGGCCTGCAGGGCCTCACCGTAATCGAGGCGAAGGGTTTCGGCCGCCAGAAGGGCCATACGGAGCTGTATCGCGGTGCCGAATATGTGGTGGACTTCCTGCCCAAAGTGAAGATCGAGGTCCTGTGCGACGACGCCATGGCGGAGCGGGCCGTGGAGGCGATCATCGGCGCGGCGCGGACCGGGCGGATCGGCGATGGGAAGATTTTTGTGACCGCCCTCGAGGAGGTGGTGCGTATCCGGACTGGTGAGCGGGGGGAGCTGGCGCTCTAGGAAGGGAAGAAAGGCCTTCTTTTTTGAAAAAAAGAAGCAAAAAACTTTTGCTCCCTGTCGGCGACTGCTGAGGGGCGCGCGATTGCCAACGAGCCGGCGATAGCGGAGCAAAGTTTTTTGGTCCTTTTTTCCAAAAAAGGACTGCTTGCCTTCCCTCCCTTGCCAAACCGGCCCCAATCTTGCTCAACCAGCAACGCGAACGATCACAAGGATGAACCATGGCCAAGAAGGTGCAGCCCGCCGAACCCTCCGCCGTCTCCAAATGCCTGGAGCTGATGCGCGAGAACTCGGTCGAATACGTGGACCTGCGGTTCACCGACCCGCGCGGCAAGTGGCAGCACACCGCCCAGCACGTCTCCACGATCGATGACGATGCCTTCCGCGACGGCATCATGTTCGATGGCAGCTCCATCGCCGGCTGGAAGGCGATCAACGAGAGCGACATGATCCTGATGCCGGATCCGTCGAGCGCTGTGATGGACCCGTTCGCCGCCAAGCCGAGCATGATCCTGTTCTGCGACATCATCGAGCCGAGCACCGGCCAGCCGTACAGCCGCGATCCGCGCAGCACGGCCAAGAAAGCCGAAGCGTACGTGGCCGCCAGCGGCGTGGGCGACACCGCGTTCTTCGGTCCGGAAGCCGAGTTCTTCATCTTCGACAGCGTGAAGTTCGGCACCGGCGGCAATTACGGCCATTACAAGCTGGAGAGCGTCGAGGGGCCGGACGCCTCGATGAAGGACTACCCCGAAGGCAACATGGGCCACCGCCCTGGCGTGAAGGGCGGCTACTTCCCCGTGCCGCCGGTGGACAGCGAGAGTGACCTGCGCGCCGAGATGCTGTCGGCGATGGGCGAGATGGGGCTGCCGATAGAGAAGCACCACCACGAGGTGGCACAAAGCCAGCACGAGCTGGGCACCAAGTTCGGCCCACTGGTGGTCAGCGCGGACCAGATGCAGATCTACAAATACTGCGTGCACAACGTGGCGCACAGCTACGGTAAGACGGCGACCTTCATGCCGAAGCCGGTCTATGGCGACAACGGCAGCGGCATGCACGTCCACCAATCGATCTGGAAGGACGGCAAGCCGGTGTTCGCCGGCAACGCCTATGCCGATCTGTCGGAGACCGCGCTGCACTACATCGGCGGCATCATCAAGCACGCCAAGGCGCTGAACGCGTTCACCAACCCCAGCACCAACAGCTACAAGCGGCTGATCCCCGGCTTCGAGGCGCCTGTGCTGCTCGCCTACTCGGCGCGCAACCGCTCGGCCAGCTGCCGTATTCCTTACGCCACCAACCCGAAGGCCAAGCGGGTTGAAGTGCGCTTCCCTGACCCGACAGCAAACCCGTATCTGGCGTTCGCGGCGATGCTGATGGCCGGGCTGGACGGCATACGCAACAAGATCCACCCCGGCGAGCCGATGGACAAGGACCTCTATGACCTTCCGCCGGAAGAGCTGAAGGACATCCCCACCGTTTGCGGGTCGCTACGCGAGGCGCTGGGCGCGCTGGCGGCGGACCACGAGTTCCTGCTGGCGGGCGATGTGTTCAGCCGGGACCAGATCGAGAGCTACATCGAGCTGAAATGGAGCGAGGTGTACAGGTTCGAGCATACGCCGCATCCGGTCGAGTTCGAGATGTATTATTCAGTGTAGGCCAGACCCGCTTTTCTGAAGAGGTAAACCCTTGCTCCGCCGTCGCCCACTCGCCGAAAAGATCAGCGACAGCGGAGCAAAAGTTGTTCGGTTCTTTTCAAAAAAGAACTCTTGCCTGCCTTACCTGGGAATGTCCGCCTGAGCCGCCTCAGGCACCGCCGCATCGATCAGCCGTATCGCCTCAGCGCTCTGTCCCGCCCCCAACGCCTGCAACGCCGCGGAAATCCGCGACACCACGGGGCTCGCCGCTGGCACATGTTCGTTTCCCTGTATCACGGAGCGGTCCAGCGCCCTGGTTTCCGCACGCTCCAACGCTTCCTGTGCCTGGCCAGTCCGGCCTGCCTGCAGGGACGTGCGGGCGTCCAGCAGCAGAGTCTGCAGGTCATCGCCGGCGGGCGGCGCCGGCAGGTTCGGCGCGAGCAGAGACCGCGTCGTCTGCGGGTTCAGGTTGCCGGCATTATCCGACCTGGGCAGCGACTGGCCTGTGCCGATGACGTTGCCCGGCCGCGCGCCGTCAGGCGAGGGCTGGGCCACTGCGGCGGCTGGTAGCGCGGCGAGCGCGAGCCATGCTGCCGCTGCCGGCCGCCCAGGGCGCAGCCAGCCAGGCCGCGCGTCAGGCAGGCTTGGTGTCTTCCGGCCCGGTGCTTCCGCCGATCGCCACCGGGTCGCTCGCCGGAAAAGTGTCATCCAGCGCGTCGTCACGCTCGACGTCTTCCTTCTCAGCTTCGCGCCCGTCATCCTGCCTGGTCCCGCTCATGATCTGGATCTCCGTATTCTCAGCGAACGCAGCAGGCGGTGCCACGGTTTGGTGGAGGGTGTGTCGTGGGCAGGGCCCGCCACCTGGGAGCGGTATCTGGCGAGGAGCGGCGCCGCCGCCCAGCTCCACGCAGGATCGTCCGCCCAGAGCCCGGCCAGCCGGACTGCTTCGGCGATGTCGCCGCTGGCTGCCAGCACCTCCGCCTCCTGGATGTCGAATTCGGCCGGCTCGGGATGCGGCAACATCCGGGCGCGGCGGACAGCGCGCAGGGCGGCTTCTGGGCGCCGGTGCGCGAGCAGCGCCGCCGAAAGGGCGAGCCAGAACGCGGCACTGCGGCGCCGCGCGCTACGCAGCGATCGCGCGAATGCGGCGGCATCAAAACTGCCGTCTATCATGTCCAGCAGCATGGGCGTGAACAGCTCCGCCTGCTGCAGCACGCGCATCTCCTGGTGCCGCGCGAGGCGGACAGGGACCTCGCCGAGAGGGTGACGTCTGCGTATCTCCGCCGCGTGCAGGCGGTCGGTGCCGGCGGGATCGTAGATGATCCAGCCTGAGACGGGCGGCGTGACCTGGTCGACCCTGTCATGGCGGAACCCGCCGGTGGCGGCGATGCGGGCGGCCTCTGCGGGCCAGCGTGTCTCATACGGCACACGCGCCGGATCGATCGAGTATTGTGGACAGACCGCGATGACCCGGCTCAGGCGCAGCACGTCGGCGAAGTTGATGCTGGCATAACCGCCCATGCTGCCGCCGTAGCCGACAAGTTCATGGTCCGGCACAGCGGCGCGTATGGTGGCGAGCGCCGGCCTGATTTCGTCATGCTGGAACCAGTCGTTCTCCGCCGCCAGTATGCCTATCGCGTTTATGCCCCTGTGCGCGAAAAACCGCTCCGCCGCGAATTCGGCATCCAGGCTCGGCCGCGGCAGCCAGTATTCGAAACATATGACGGCAAACGGATTGTCGTTGCATTTCAGGAAGCGCACCGCATAGCGTTCGCCCCTGTGCAGGATTACGACGCCGAGGTCCGCTGAGTCTGCCATGCGATGTCTTCACCCGGTGTATCGTCTTGCGGCGGACTGAGGTGGTGATGGCATCGAGAAAGCAAGCAGTCCTTTTTTGAAAAAAAGGACCGAAAAGCTTTTGCTTCCCCGCATCTGCAACGAGCAGGTGCCTCCCGCCAGCCACGACACTTGCACATGCGGGGCGCAAAAGTTTTTTGCTTCTTGTTCTCCAAAAAAGAAGTCGTTTTTCGCCTTTGGCAAACCCGACGCCCACCCATGTGGCCGCCCGGCAACACCCACCTGTCGCACGCTTGACGCGATTAGTGTGACCACCCTAACGTTCCGCATCAGTCAAAGCCTGGCTGCGCCGCCGAAACGGATCGGTCAGGCACCGTCAGACCGGCCGCAGAGCCGGCGGCATCGATAGGGGAACGAGGCGTGGTCAAGTCATCAATGTTGAAGTCCCGCAGCGCGGCACATCGCACGCGCCGCGGTTTGCTGCTGGCCGGTGCTGCGGTGTTCGCAGTTGCAGCATCGGGCAGCGCGCAGGCCTATGATGCGACGATAGGCGGCTGGCAGGTCAACATCGACACCACGCTGTCCTCCAGCGTCGACGTACGCGCCTCGCCGATCGACCAGAACTTCGTGGGCGTGGCAAACGGCGGCAAGTTCGTGCTCGCCAACAACGACAACGGCACACTGAACTACAAGAACAACACGCCCGTCGCCGCCACGCAGCGTATCACCACCGAGGTGCAGGCAAAGCGTGACGACTATGGCTTCTTCGTCCGCGCCACCGGCTTCTACGACCCGATCACCGACAGCGAGAGCACGGATTTCCAGAAACTGCCGCGGGCGACCGTTCGCGACGTGGGTGCGGACCTCCGCCTGCTGGACGCCTACGCCTTCGCGCGCCCCAGCATATTCGGCCACCCTGTCGACGTGCGCGTCGGCGCGCAGGCGCTGAACTGGGGTGAGAGCACGTTCATCGGCGGCGGCATCAACACGATCACTCCGGTCGACGTGACCGCGCTGCGCACGCCTGGTTCCGAACTCCGCAACGCATTCCTGCCCATTCCGGTGGTGGATCTGAAAACGGAGGTCGTGCCTGACCTGACGGTGGAAGCCTATTGGCAGCCGGTCTGGACGCGAGACAAGCTCGAGCCCGACGGATCGTTTTTTGGCACCAGCGACACCATCCTGGACGGCGGCACGTGGGGCAACCTGCGCAACGACTTCCCGGACAACATGAAGAGCATCTACGGCGTGAGCCTGCCTGCCGGAAACATCTTCGGCGCGTCGCTCTCGCGCAGCAGCGACCGCCACCCGACCGGCCTGGATGAATTCGGCATCGCGTTGCGCAAGACGTTCACCAGCCTCGACGATACCGAGATCGGCCTCTATTTCGAAAATTACGACAGCCGCACGCCGTTCGGTTCCAACCGCACCGGCGCCTACAACATCTCCGGCCTTGGCGGCCTGCTCGCCGAACTGCCACCGCAGATCGCCAAGCTGCTGTCCGGGCAAAAATTCTACGCGTCGAAGACCTACACCTCGACCGCCAGTTTCTTCGCCGACTATCCGAAGGATATTCACCTTGTCGGCCTGAGCTGGAACTTCACCGGACCGAACGGTATCGCCGTGCAGGGCGAGATTTCCAGCCGCATCAACCAGCCGATTCAGCTCAGCGCGTCCGACCTGGCGCTGGCGGTCAGCCTTCCGGCAATCAAGCAGACGGCTGCCCTGTCGCCTGCCGTGGCGCTGGCGCTCAGCAACGCGCTCAACCACGATCCGACGATCGCCATGGTGGGCGATCCGGAGAGCTTCAACTCGATCATTGACGGCTGGAAGCGCTACCCTGTCGTCCAGGCGCAGACCACGCTTACCAAGCTGTTCCCGGCAATCCCAAGCCTCTACATCAACCAGATCGCGATGATTGGGGAAATCGGCGGCGACTACGTGGCGAATTTCCCGCGCGAACGCGGCGTGTTCGACGCTGCCTACACCACGGACGTAAACTCCGCCTTCAATGAGACGGCGACCGTGAATGGCAACACGCTGATCTCCCACAAGGGACTGCCCAGCCAGTTCTCCGCCGCCTACACGATCGCCACGATCATCGATGTCCCCAACCTGCTGCCCTACGGCATCGACATGAAGCCGACGATCTCGATACAGCACGATTTCGTCGGCACCAGCCCGGTCGGCGTGAACACCTTCGTGCAGAACACCGCGGCCGCCAGCATCGGCGCCACTTTCAACTACCTGCAGGCCTGGAGCCTGGGCGTGCAGTACACCAACCACTTCCCCGTCTTCGACGGTGGCAAGTTCGACGGCCTGCTGGACCGCGACTTCTACAGCGCGACGCTCTCCTACGAGTTCTGATTTGGCCGCCGGGCCTGGCGACACGGAAATTTGAAGCGGGACAAGCGCGGGCAACCGCGCTTTAACCGAAGTTACGCGAAGCAACCCGCCGCTTCGGCCCCTGTGGCTGTTGCGGTTGGTTGCTTCCGGTGTTTCGGGTGGCCTCTGGACGCGGCGGCACCATCCCAATTCGAGACGTAAGAGGTGAGTGTCCTGTCTGATCCGTCCGATCGTTGCCTGGCCCCCGGCCTTTGCCGCCGGGGCATGCATGCTGTTGTGGCCCTGCTGGCCTGCGTCATTTCCGAGACGGCTTTTGCGGCGGCACCGCTGAGCGCCAACGCGCCGCACGCGCCGACCGACCAGCCGGTGTGGCGCGAGACGCATGGCGTGCTGCTGTCTGTGGTGCGCGCGGGTGACAGGCTGGTCGCGGCAGGCGACCGGGGCACCATCCTGCTTTCCGACGACCAGGGTGCAAACTGGCGCGCGGTGGCGAGCGACACCGACGAGCTGCTGACGTCCGGCGTATTTATCAGCCCGACGGAGGGCTGGCTCGTCGGCCAGGACTCGACCGTCCTGCACACCACCGATGCCGGGCTGCACTGGACCTCGCAACTCTCGGCACCTGGCACTGACCAGGCGCTGTTCTCCGTGGCGAGCCTGGCGCCTGGCCACCTGGTCGCCACCGGTTCCTACGCGCTGATGCTCGAGACCACCAACGCGGCCGCCTGGGCGCCGGTGAAGCTGCCCAACCTGGATGAGGACTACCACCTGAACTGTGTCATGGCGCACGGCGCCGACCTGGTGATCACCGGCGAGGCTGGTCACGCCTTCCTCCGTCACGGCACCACCTGGACGCCGATCCCGGTGCCCTATGACGGATCGCAGTTCGGCTGCCTGACCACGCATGACGGCGCCATGTTCAGCTTCGGCCTGCGCGGCAGCCTGTTCGCCGCGGCACCGGGCACCGTCGCCTGGAAGCGAATCGAGACAGGCGAGCAGCGGTCGATCTTCGGCGGCACCATCCTGGCCAACGGCTTCCTGGCGCTCGTCGGCAGCAACGGGTTGATGATGCTGTTCGATCCGCAGACCGAGAAACTGCGCACGCTGCCGCCGGTCACCGGAGCCACGCTGTCTGCCGTGGCGGAGACGCAGAGCGGCAAGTGGGTGGTGGTGGGAGAGGACGGCGTGCACATGGTCGATCCCGCCAGCACGCCCGCGCTGCACGCCGAGGTGACGCAATGATCGCTTTCATCGAGCGCACGCTGTTCGGCAACCGCCGCAAGGTGCTTGCCCTGTTCGCCATCATCACCGTGGTGCTCGGCAGCTACGCCATACATGTCCGGCCGGATGCGTCATTCGACAAGCTGCTGCCGTCCCACAACCCCTACATCGACACCTACAAGAAGGTGGAGGCGCAGTTCGGCGGCGGCAACGTGCTGCTGATCTCGCTTGAAGCCAAGCACGGCGACGTCTTCACGCCGGAGTATTTCGACGCACTCCGCAAGCTGACGGACGACGTGTTCTTCCTGCCCGGCGTGGACCGCACCCATGTCAGCAGCCTGTACACGCCTGACACGCGCTTCGCAGAGGTGGTCGAAGGCGGCTTCAACGGCGGCCCGGTGATCCCCGCCACGTTCAAGCCGGACGCGGCGGGATTCGCCACCGTCAAGGCAAACGTCTACAAGGCCGGCCTGGTCGGCCGACTGGTGGCGAACAATTTCCGCAGTGCCGTGGTCAGCGCCAAGCTGAACGACATCGACCCGCAGACCGGCGCGCATCTCGATTACGGCAAGTTTGCCGACGAGCTCGATAGTATCATACGCGCCAAGTACAACACCGCGGACACCCAGGTGCACGTGCTTGGCTTCGCGCAGGCGGTGGGCGACATCGAACACGGCGCGCAGGTCATCGTGCTGTTCTTCGGCATCTCGCTGCTGGTCGCCGCGACGCTGCTGTACATCGTCTCGCGCTCGATCTACCTGACGGCGGCGGCCCTCGCCTGCTCGCTGATCGCGGTCATGTGGCAGCTCGGCATAATCACCATCATGCATATCGGCATCGATCCGATATCGGTGCTCATCCCGTTCCTCATACTGGCCATAGGCGTCAGCCACGGCGTGCAGATCGCGCTGTCCAACGTCAGGCTGGTGGGCGAGGGAAACAGCGCGCTCGAGGCCGCACGCGGCAGCTTCCACAACCTTCTCGAACCCGGCGTGGTCGCACTCTGCCTGGCGGTGCTGACGTTCCTGACAGTGACGACCATTCCGGTGCCGGCGATTCGCGAGCTGGCGCTTACGGCTGCCATCGGCATCGCCGTGCTGGCGGTGACTAACCTTCTCGTGCTGCCGGTGATCGCGAGCTTCGCCAGCATTTCCATGAAGCGTGTGGAGGCGGCCCAGCGTGGTGCGGCGCGGTTCGAAGGGTTCTGGCGGCTGCTTGCCAGCCTGATCGCGCCGCGTTCGGCCATCATCATCTGCGCGCTTACCGCGGCCGTGGCCGGCGGTGCGCTGTTCCTTGGCCAGCCGGTAGTGGGCGACCTTCATGTGGGTGTGCCGGAACTGCGCCCGGAAAGCCGCAACAACCGCGATGCCGCGTTCTTCCAGGACAACTACTCGGTGGGCGTGGACGTGCTCGAGGTGTTTGCCGAAGGTGCGGCAAACTCCTGCCTTGATTACGACTCGATGCGGCGGATCGACGATCTGGACCATCGCCTGATCGGCGTGCCCGGCGTTCGCAGCACGTTGTTCATGGGGCACCTGATGCGTCAGGTGAACGTGCTCTACAACGAGGGCAACCCGAAATTCGATTACCTGCCGCATGACGGCCGCGTGCTGGGGCGCGACAGCTCCGCCTTCGAGCCGTCCATGGGCCTGTCGAACAACGACTGCTCGGCGATGCCGCTGATCATCTTCCTGACCGATCACAAGGCAGGCACTATCGACCGGGTCATTAAGACGATCGAGGCTTTCACCAAGACGCCGTCCAAATCCAAGCTCCGGCTGGAACTGGCGGCCGGCACGGCGGGCGTGATCGGTGCCACAAACATCGTTGTCGAACAGGCGCAGCTGCCGATGCTGGGCCTGGTCTATGGCATGATCATCGTGATCTGCCTGGGCGTGTTCCGTTCGGTGCGCGCGGCGATCTGCATCGTGCTACCGCTGGCCGCCGTCTCCATACTGGCGAACGCGGCGATGAGCGTGCTGGACATCGGGCTGAAGCTGTCCACGCTGCCGGTCACCGCACTCGGCGTAGGCATCGGCGTGGATTACGGCATCTACAAGTTCAGCCGGCTGTCTTACTACATGCGACGCGGCTACACGCTGAACGCCGCCTACATCCAGACGCTGCGCGAGACCGGCAGCGCGGTGATCTTCACCGGCCTGTCGCTGTCGATCGGTGTGGCTACCTGGGCGTTCTCGCCGCTGCAGTTCCAGGCCGATATGGGCATGCTGCTGACGTTCATGTTCTTCATGAACATGGCGGGTGCCATCGTGGTGTTGCCGGCGATCATCGGGGTGATGGATCTCATTGTGCCGCAGAAGCGGCCGGAGGATATCGCGGCGGCGCTGGAGCCGGAGCACGGAACGGAGGCGTAGGAAGGCCAGGGCTCTGCCCCTGGACCCCGCTAAGGACAGTCGTCCTTAGAACCTGCTCATAAGTGAGGGTCTGGGGCCTCGAGGCCCCAGCGGGGTTTGGGGCAGAGCCCCATTCTTGCTCACAGGTCAGAAATGCCGTCCACCGGTAAGAAAAGAATGCCTTGCCTGCCTACCTATGCCCCATCTGCCGCAACGCCTCCGCCGTAAAATCCCGAGTCGACAACGAAGTGGCGTTGAACATCGGCGCTAGCGGCTCCTGGCTGTGTAGTCCCTGCGCCAGATACCGGTGCTGGTAGAGGTCCACGTATTCGTAACCATCCGCGATGAGCACCGGAACCTCCGCCATCTCGGCGGGAAACGCCATCGCGGTGCGCCACAGGTCGCCACGGTTGTCATAGCGATCCGATATCAGCGCCTGCCAGCTATCCTCGTCCAGATAGAGGGTGCGGCGCGTGTAGATATGGCGGAATTCCGGCTTCAGCTTCGCATCAACCACCCACACGCGGTGCAACTCGAAGCGTATGTAGTCCGGATTGAGCGACTCCCGGCCGATCAGGTCGGTATAGTGTACGGACGGATCCTGCAGGCGATTAGTGTTGTAGGGCACGTACATCTCGCGCCTGCCGACCAGCGTCCAGGTGAACCGGTCCAGCGCGCCGTTGAAGAGGTCGTAATCGTCGACCGTCTCCAACCCGTCCGTGTCGGTCAGCGGCGTGTCGTAGTCGACTTCCGGTGCACGACGTACGCGGCGTTCGCCCGGGTTGTAGCTCCAGGCCTCGCGCGGCTGGGTGTAGGGGTCTTCGTGGCTGATACCCAGGGTCAAGGCGCCGGCGTCGCGCGGCGGGGCCAGTACCTCCTGGCGGAACAGGCTGTCCAGTTGGCGGGTATTGGTAAAGCCGGCCGTGTTGTAGGGCAGCATGATGTCCTCATGCCATTTCTGCAGGGAGTAGTCGCCGTTGGGAGTGGAGATCACGTTGGTGGCGTTGCGCACGACCTGCGTGCCGCGCCAGCGCAGCACCTGGTTCCACATGGCTTCCGGACCGTTATGCGGGATCGGGAAAGGGATGGAGAGTGCGGCGCCCTCCACGCCCTCGCCATTATGTACCAGGTGCGCCCGGCCTTCGTTGGCGATGGCGTTGTCGTAGATGTATTGCGGCGCCGCGGCCGTGCGGTGCGTCGGATAGACGTCCACGTGGTAGCCGCGGATCGTCTTGATCAGGGCCACCGTGCCGGCTGCTAACTTGTCGGCGTAGCGGTCCACGTTCTGCGCGTTGATCTTGAAGAGCGGGCGTTCGTCGGCGAACGGATCGGGGCGGGAGCGGACAGGCGTGTTGCTCGGCCGGCCGACCAGCCCGCCGGTCCAGGCCGGGATGCTGCCATCCTCGTTTCCGGCACGTATGGCGCCTGTGGGTGTCAGGCCTTCGCCGGCGCCAGCGGCCTGGGTGGCCGTGTCCGGCAGCTTGACCATGGCCATGGCGGCCCTCGGCGACAATTCGTGCAGGGGTGCCGGCGCTGGCGGCGCTTCGGCAACTGTGGCCGGCGCCGCCTCGCTCACGGCGGCAGCCGCCGCGGCGGTGTGGTGACGGCGTTTGTGGTGACGGTGGACAGGCGAGGCAGGTGTGTCGCCAGGCGACGCTTCCGTCTGCCCGGCTTCCTGCGCCCAGGCGGAGGCCGACGGAACCAGAATGATCCGGGTTGCGGCTAAAATCGTCGCCGCCAGCAACATGCGTTTCATCAATCACCTCACAAGTTCGTGAGTAAACCTTAACTCTGATCAACTTTTCGTGTCCATGCGTTTTTTCGGGATATGGTCGGGAAGGGTGGACACCCTAGGGCGCTGTTGCTTAGATGCGCCAACGCGCGTGAAATCGCCGCCGTTCAAGGGATGAAACACATGAGGCAGATACTGCTTGCTGCAACGATGCTTGCGGCCACGATGTTCGTGGCCGGAGGCGTAGCGGCTCCCGCCATGGCGCAGACCGCCGCGGATCTCGGCCATTCGCTGACGCCGATGGGTGCTGTGAAGGCAGGCAACGCGGACGGAACGATCCCGGCCTGGACGGGCGGCCTCACCACCTCGAGCCCCGGCTATGTGGCCGGAGGCGTCCGCAGGGACCCCTTCGCCGGTGAGAAGCCGCTGCTCGTGATCAACGCGCAGAACGTGGATCGCTACGCCAGCAAGATGGCGGAAGGCACGATTGCGATGGTGCGCACGCTGCCCGGCTACCACGTGGACGTCTATCCGACGCACCGCACCGGTGCCGCCCCGCAGTTCATCTACGATAACGCGATCGCCAATGCCGGCCATGCGCACCTCTCGGCCAACGGGCTGGACGTGGAGGACGCCAAACTGTCCATCCCGTTCCCGATCCCGCATAACGGCAACGAGGCGATCTGGAACCACATCCTGCGCTGGCGCGGTCACCAACTGCAGCGCACGGTGGCCAATGCCGTCACCACGCCCTCCGGCGACTACTCGCTGACGCGCTGGCACGAGCAGATCATCTTCCCGTACAACACGCCGAACATGAACAACCCCGCGAAATGGGACAGCATGTTCTGGCAGGAAGTGCTCGCCCCGCCGCGCATTGCCGGCCAGCTCACGCTGGTGATCAGCCACCAGGATCCGGCCGAGCAGCCGCGTGAGGCCTGGACCTACAACCCCGGTGAGCGCCGCGTCCGCCGCGCCCCCGAGATCAACTACGACACGCCGGTGCAGAACACCGACGGCCTCGAGACGGTCGACGACTACGACATGTACAACGGTGCGATCGACCGCTACAACTGGAAGCTGGTGGGCAAGAAGGAAATCTATATTCCTTACAACAGCTACAGGATCCAGCTTCCCGGCGTGAAATACACCGACATCATCAAGCCCGGCGCAGTCAACCCCGACCTGCTGCGTTTCGAGCTGCATCGCGTGTGGGTGGTGGAAGCGACGCTGAAGCCTGGCTTCCGCCACATCTACGCCCGCCGCACCTTCTATATCGACGAGGATAGCTGGCAGTGCGCGATTGCCGACCGTTACGACTCGCGGGGCCAGCTCTGGCGCACGGCGCTCGCCTTTGTAGAAACAGCGCCTGACGGCCCGCTCACGGGTGCGGACGGCTATGAGTTCCTCGATCTGCAGGCGCATCGCTACCTTGCGCAGGGCTTGCACAGTGAGGAGGGCTCGGCGCCTACCTATATGGGCAATTCGCTTACGCCTGACGACTACACGGCGGACGCACTTCGCCGCGTTGGCCGTAGGTAAGGAGCAAGGCCTTCTTTTTTAAAAAAAGGACCAAAGAACTTTTGCTCCCTGTAGACGAGTGTTTCAGCACTCGTCGACAGGGAGCAAAAGTTTTTTGGTCCTTCTTTTCAAAAAAGGACTGCTTGCTTGCTTCCTTCCGCGATCCCCCAACTGATCGCAGCACAGGCCCGGAACATGTCGCCGTATAGATGCGCCCGGGCATCTGCCGCATTGCCGCGACGCGAGCGGTCATAGACGCCCCAGCCGATCGACGCTGAGCGGAACAGAGAAAACGCCAGATAGAATGGCCAGTCCTGCGCGGGGAACGTGCGTCCCACACGGTCGCAGTAGCGCGTCACCAACTCGGCTTCCGACGGGATGCCTAACGCCGGCAGGTCGGCGCCGCCAAGGCCTTTGAACGGACCGCCGCTCTGCGGCAAATGGTAGAACGAGGCGAAATACGCGAGGTCCGCCATCGGGTGGCCTATGGTGGCCAGCTCCCAGTCCAGGATCGCCAGCAGGCGCGGCCCGTCATGGGCGAACATCAAATTGCCCAGGCGGTAATCCCCGTGCGCGATCACGGCCGGCTCGTCCGGCGGCAGATGGGCAGGCAGCCACGTGATCAACGCCTCCATGTCCCGGTTGGGCTCGGGGTCGGACGCCAAATACTGCTTCGTCCAGCGACCGATCTGGCGCGCGATGTAGGCGTCCGGCTTGCCGAATGACCCCAGCCCTGCGGTCCGCCAGTCCACGCCGTGCAGCGCCGCCAGCCCGTCCGCGGCCGCAAGCCAATAGCCGGCCCGCTCGCCGTGCGGGATGTTCTCCAGGCGCAGATCGGTCAGCACGCGGCCGTCTATGTAGTCCATTACGTAGAACGCCGTGCCGATCACCGTCGTGTCTTCGCACAGCAGCCTGGCGGCCGGCACCGGAGCGGCTGTGGGGCCGAGCGCGCGCATCGCGGCGTATTCCCGCTCCACAGCGTGGGCGGACGGCAGGATGGCGCCTGGCGGCTTCTTGCGAAGCACGTAGCGGCGGCCTGATGCGTCCGTCATCAGGAAGGTGGGGTTGGACTGGCCGCCCTGGAACTGCAGCAGGTTAAGCGGCAGGGTCATCTCCGGTAGCTTTTCTGCTAGGTATGCCGCCAAGCGGGCTTCGTCGAAACGGTGCTGCTCGCGCACCGCAATCATTTCAGTCATCTGGCGTTTCCAATTGTTTGGGCAAGCAAGGCCTTCTTTTTTGAAAAAAAGAAGCAAAAAACTTTTGGTCCCTATTGGCGCGCGCGGAAACGTTCGCCGAGCGGGAGCAAAAGTTTTTTGGTCCTTCTTTTCAAAAAAGGACTGCTTGCTTTCTTACCCTGCCTTCGCCCGAAGCGTCACCACGCCCGGCGTTGCCGATGCATACGGCGTGAACAACCCCTCCACCTGTGCGTACCCCCAGCGCAGATGTTCGCGCGTGATCGTCTCCACACCCTGGCGGGTCAGCAGGTAGTCGATCCAATAGCTCGCCACGATCCAGGCGTTCACCACCAGCCTGTCGAGCTCCTCTGGTGCGGCACTCAGCACCCCCTCGTCTGCCAGCCGGCCGAGCGTCCGGCGTACCTGGGTCTGGCCGCTGTCGGTCATTTGCTTCAGGCGCGGGCGCAGGTCAGGGGCCAGGCGATAGATGCTGGCGGCGTAGAACAGACGCCACTCCCACATGGCGTTGAACCAGCCTGCCAGATAGACGCGGTAGGCCTGCGGCCGGTGGCCAAGGTGCTCGCCGCCGGTTCCGGCCCGGTCCAGCGCCGCCTCGAACTGCTCGAACAGCGCTGTGACGATCTGTTCCTTGCGGCGGAAATGGTAGTGCAGGTTGCCTTCGCTTATGCCCACCGCCGTCGCGATCTCGGCCGTCGTCACCTCGGCTGCGCCGCGCTCGTTAAAGAGGTCACGGCAGCAATCGAGTATGCGGTCACGGGTGCTGAGCTTGGAGTCGGCCATTCTTTTCCCTGCGAGCGGGCGCGTTGCCAGGCCTCGCGTTGACGGCTTAGGGTGACCACCCAACAGTCATGACTATGGCAAACAGGCACGCAGGGGTCCAGACGGGCCGCCCTGCGCCTCCAGCCTCATCAATCACGCCTCGGGCGCTCCAGCCCGCGGGCATTCCGGGAGACACCGCCTTATGCGCGAAGCCGTCATCGTATCCACTGCACGCACTCCCATCGGGCGCGCCTACCGCGGCGCCTTCAACGATACGCAGGGCGCCACCCTGGCCGGTCACGCCGTGGCCCAGGCGGTGGCGCGGGCGAAGGTGGAGCCTGGCGAGGTCGAGGACGTGATCCTGGGTTGCGCGCTGCAGCAGGGCACCACAGGCGGCAACGTGGCGCGCCAGGCCGCGATCCGCGCGGGCTTGGCCGTTACCACGTCGGGCACCACGGTGGACCGGCAGTGCAGCAGCGGCCTGCAGGCGATCTCCATCGCGTCCCAGCGCGTGATGTTCGACGGGCTGCCGGTGGCCATAGGCGGCGGGCTGGACAGCATCAGCCTGGTGCAGAACGACCACATGAACCGTTTCCGCGCCGGCGACGATTGGCTGGTGGCGCACAAGCCGGACATCTACATGGCGATGATCGACACCGCCGAGACGGTGGCGCAGCGCTACCAGATCACCCGCGACAAGCAGGACGAATACGCGCTGGAGAGCCAGCGCCGCACGGCCGCCGCCCAGGCCGCCGGCCGGTTTGATGCCGAGATCGTGCCGATGGAAAGCCGCATGGCGGTGGCCGACAAGGCGACCGGCGAGATCAGCCACAAGACCGTCACGCTAGCCAAGGACGAGGGCAACCGGCCGGAGACCAACATGGAGGGCCTCGCGTCCCTCAAGCCGGTGCGCGGCGAGGGCCACGTGATCACCGCCGGCAACGCGTCCCAGCTTTCCGACGGCGCGTCGGCCTGCGTGGTGATGGAGGCGGCCGAGGCGTCCCGCCGTGGGCTGACGCCGCTGGGCGCGCTGCGCGGCCTGTCGGTGGCCGGCTGCGAGCCGGACGAGATGGGCATCGGCCCGGTGTTCGCGATACCGCGCCTGCTGGAGCGGAACGGGCTGAGCGTGGACGATATCGATCTGTGGGAGCTGAACGAGGCGTTCGCGGTGCAGGTGATTTATTGCCGTGACCGTCTCGGCATCGATCCCGCCAAGCTGAACGTCGATGGCGGGGCGATTTCCATCGGGCATCCCTATGGCATGTCCGGCGCGCGCATGGCGGGGCACCTGCTGATCGAGGGGCACCGGCGTGGGGCCAAGTGGGGCGTGGTGACGATGTGCGTTGGTGGCGGGATGGGGGCTGCCGGGCTGTTTGAGATATTCTAAGCAAGCAAGGCCTTCTTTTCTGAAGAAAAGAAGCAAAAGACTTTTGGTCCCTGTCGGCGAACGTTTCAGCACCCGCCGACAGGGAGCAAAAGTTTTTTGGTTCTTTTTTCAAAAAAGAACTGCTTGCTTGCTTAACTACAAGGGGAAAACCCGGATGGACGTCCAAGGCAAAACAATCGTCATCACAGGCGGCGGCAGCGGCATAGGCCGTTCCATGGCGCAGCTTTTCAAGGCTGAAGGTGCCCGGCACATCAGCGTGGCCGACCTGAACGAGGCCGGCGCGAAAGAAACCGCCGCGATGGTCGGCGGCATGGCGTACGCGTGCGACGTGACGCAAGAGGGCGACATACAGCGCATCGTGGCCGAGACGGAGCGCGCCGCCGGGCCGATCGACCTGTTCTGCAGCAATGCCGGTGTGATCACGCTGGATCCTGAGTTCGACAACGCGGCTTCCGCGCCGGACGCGGCCTGGGCGCGTGCCTGGGCGGTGCATGTGATGGCGCATGTCTATGCCGCGCGTGCCGTGCTGCCCGGCATGATGGAACGCAAATCTGGCTGGTTCCTCAATACTGTGTCCGCGGCGGGATTGCTGAGCCAGATAGGCTCGGCCACGTACAGCACGACCAAGCATGCGGCGATCGGGTTTGCGGAGAGCCTGGCCATTGCGGCGAAGGATCGCGGCGTGGGTGTTTCCGTGCTGTGTCCGCAGGGCGTGCGCACGCCGTTCGTGCAGGCGGGCGATTTTTTTGGCGGGGCGGATGTGGATGGCGTACTGACGCCTGAGGAAGTGGCGGCCTCGGCACTGGAGGGTTTGCGGGCGGGCAAGTTCCTGATCCTGCCGCATCCGAATGTGGCGAACTACATGAAGGTGAAGGCAGAGACGTACGATCGCTGGGTTGGCGGCATGGCGAAGATGCGGCGTGCTGTTAAAGCCAAGCGGGAGGCCCGCGGTGTCTGAGACGTTCGACTACGTGGTGGTGGGCGGCGGGCCCGCCGGCTGCGCGGTGGCGGCACGGCTGGCGGAAGCGCGGCCTGATCTGACCGTGGCGTTGATCGAGCGAGGGCCGCCCAAGGGCGGTGTGGCGTCCGAGATCCCGTTGGGCATCGCCGTGCTGTCCGCGCGCAAGAATGCCGTCAATTACGGCTACCAGACCGCACCGCAGGCGGCGCTGAGCGGCAGGCGCGGCTACCAGCCGCGCGGCAGGGGCCTGGGCGGCAGCGCCCTGATCAACGCTATGATCTACATTCGCGGCCAGCGCGAGGATTACGACAGCTGGGCGCGCGACGCCGGCGCGCATGGCTGGGGCTGGTCAGACGTGCTGCCCTGCTTCAAGGCGGCCGAGCATAACGAGCGCGGCGCAGATGAATATCACGGCGCAGGCGGGCCGCTGAACATCGCCGATCTGCGCACGCCCAATCCTGTGGCCGCCGCGTTCGTGACCGCTGCAGAGCAGGCGGGGTTTGCAAAGAACCCTGATTTCAACGGGGCGGACCAGGAGGGTTTCGGCTACTACCAGGTCAGCCAAAAGGACGGATCGCGCTATGGCGCCGGCCGCGCCTATATCGCCGACCGTCCGCGCGCGAATCTGACCGTTATGACCGACACCGAGGTGGCACGCATCCTGTTCGATGGGCAGCGCGCCACGGGTGTGCTGGTGCGCGGCGCGGGCACCCCGGATTGCGCCATCCTGGCGCGCGCCGAGGTGATCGTATCCGGCGGCGCGTTCGGCTCGCCGCAATTACTGATGTGCTCGGGCGTGGGGCCGGCCGCACATCTGCGCGCACACGGTATAGAGGTGGTCCACGACAGCCCCGATGTCGGCGGCAATTTGCAGGACCATGTCGATTACACGATCAACCGGCGGGTGCGCGATCGCAATCTGTTCGGCGGCTCTCCGGGCGTGTTGCCGGACATCCTGCGCGGTTGGCGCAACTACAAGCGTGACGGTACCGGCATGCTGACGACGAACGTGGCCGAGTCCGGCGGCTTCGTGCGCAGCGCGCCTGATGTGGACCGGCCCGACATACAGATACATTTCTGCACCGGTGTGGTCGACGACCACGGACGCCGCCGGCACATGTTCCGCGGCCTGTCCGTGCACACCTGCGTGCTGCGCCCGAAAAGCCGCGGCACGGTGCGGCTGGCCAGCGCGGACATGCGCGACGATCCGGTGATCGACCCGAACTTCTTCTCCGACGCGCGCGACATCGAGACGTTGAAGCGCGGCGTGGCGCTGAGCCTGCGCATCCTGGGGGCACCTGCGATGAAGCCCTATGCCGGCGCACCCGTGCGTCCGCCGGCGGAAGATACGTTGGGTGATCTGGAGGAGCGGATACGCGCAGAGGCCGACACGATCTATCACCCCGTGGGCACGTGCCGGATGGGTGCAGATGCGGCGGCGGTGCTCGACCCACTGCTGCGTGTGCGCGGCACCGAGGGGTTGCGTGTGGTGGATGCCTCCGTGATGCCGACGCTGGTCAGCGGCAACACGGCGGCACCCTCGGCGATGATCGGCGAGCGCGCGGCGCAGTTGATACGGCAGGCCAACAGGTAGGCCGGCTGCTCCGCCTGGGACCTGCCGCGCGGCGGAAATCTTCGCCCAGCGCGTCGCAGGCAAACGCGAGCCTACGGCTTTGCACCCGGGCCGTTGGCGTGATACGACCGTAACGACCAAGTCGAAGGCGCTTAAGCCGGAGTGCAAGCCATGGCTCTTTTCCGGTCAAAGCGGTTCACCGCCGGGTGGTGTCTGGCGCTTCTGGGCTTTCATCAACCTGCCAGTGCTTCCTGCCAACTTGGCGCGGTCGCCGTTCTTCCGCTGGAGAACCACAACGGCAACTATGCGATCGCCGTTTCCATAAACGACAAGCCGGTCAACCTGATTTTCGACACAGGTGCGTTCGCGACGGTTCTCTCGACGGCAGCCGCAAACCGTGTGGGCGTGCCCCTGACGGATCTGAACCGGCAAAGCTATGCGATAGGCGGTTTGCAGGAGATGTTCGGTGGCCATGTCCGCCACATGCGGATTGGCGGCATCGAGGCGGATGGCGTGTCCGTCGCAGCCCAGGAGTCTCTCAACGCCTAAGACCACAGGGCGCTCGACGGCCTTTTCGGCATGAACATGATGCACGCATATGACATCGACATCGACATGCCGGGTCACCACGCGATTCTGTTCGAGGCAGATGGCGATTGCAGCAAACCCGCGGTGGCCCTGTCACCGCCGTTATACTCTGTGCCGCTGGTATATAATCGCCAAGGTTTACAGATG
>CAXTCL010000009.1:0-36842 GCA_964242035.1 uncultured Acetobacteraceae bacterium
TCGCCAAGACGCTGGCGGCGTTCGGCGCCTTCACCGAGGGGCTGCAGCTGTTCGCGTCCTTCGCCATCCTGCTGAACTTCCCGCGCTTCAACAAGCTGAAGGGCATGGGGCAGATCGTCAGCTGGTCCGTGCGCGACGAGACGCTGCATTGCCTGTCGGTGATCAAGCTGTTCCGCACCTTCATCCAGGAAAATCCCGAGATCTGGACGGAACAGTTGCGCCGCGAGCTGTACATCTGCTGCGCCACCATCGTCGATCACGAGGACGCATTCATCGACCTGGCGTTCGAGCTGGGCCCGGTGGAGGGCCTCGATGCGGCGCAGGTAAAGCAGTACATACGCTTCATCGCGGACCGTCGGCTGATGCAGCTCGGCCTGAGCCCGCTGTTCCAAGTGGAGCGCAACCCGCTGCCCTGGCTGGATGACATGCTGAACGCGCCGGAGCACGCGAACTTCTTCGAGAACCGCTCCACGGAGTATAGCAAGGCTAGCACGGGCGGGACGTGGGATGATGTGTGGCCGGAGGTGGTGGCGGGGCATGCGGATTAAGTAAAAAAGGCCTTCTTTTCTGAAGAAAAGAAGCAAGAGACTTTTGCTCCCCGACGCTTGCATCAAGGCCCGCCCAGGCTCTGCAGATACGCACGTTTGCAGAACCAGGGCGGGCCGGGATGCACGCGCAATAGTAAAAGTCTTTTGCTTCTTTTCTTCAGAAAAGAAGGCCTTGCTTACTTGCCCCCTTCGGACCCACCCCTGGTCTGGCGATCGAAGCGGAACACCCCAGGCACGTGCCCTGTAGCCGAACCCGCGCAGGCGCGTTAGGCAGGCATGGAACCTTGGGGGACATGACCTTGCGGGCGCTGATCGACGCCATCCTCAGCCGGTTCGTCACCGTCGGCCGGCTGACCGTGCGCTACCCGGACGGCACCCTGGCGAGCTACGGGCCGGGTGGCGTGCCGCAGGCCGGCGCCACCTTGCACGGCGACCGCACCATACGCGGCCTGCTCAGCAACCCGGCGCTGGTGTTCGGCGAGGCGTTCGTGGCCGGCGACCTGGTGCCGCTCGATTGCCGGCTGGAGGACATACTCGACCTGCTGTTCGCAAACCTCGCCCGCGGCGGCCAGCACCCCGGCCTGACGCTGCGCCGCCTCGTCGCGCGCGCCATGCGCAAGGCGAGCCAGTATAACCCGGTGCCGCGCGCCAGGCGTAACGTGGCGCATCATTACGATCTGAACGGCCGTCTGTACTCGCTGTTCCTGGACCGGGACCGCAACTACTCCTGCGCCTACTTCGCCACCGGCGGCGAGACGCTGGAAGAGGCGCAGGCTGCCAAGAAGCGGCACATCGCCGCGAAACTGTGCCTGAGCCGGCCGGACCTGCACGTGCTGGACATCGGCTCCGGCTGGGGCGGCATGGCGATCACGCTGGCGCAGGAGTATGGCGCGCGCGTGACCGGCATCACGCTGTCCACCGAGCAACTAGAGGCGTCGCGCGCACGGGCGGAAGCCGCGGGCCTGTCGGGCCGCGTGCAATTCGAGCTGCAGGATTACCGCACGGTGCGCGGCACGTATGACCGCGTGGTCTCGATCGGCATGTTCGAGCATGTCGGCATCACGCATTACCCGGAGTATTTCCGCACGTTGCGCGGGCTGCTCGCGGAAGACGGCGTGGCGTTGATACACGCGATCGGCCGCAGCGACGGACCGTCGGTGACGAACCCGTGGATCACGCGGCATATTTTCCCGGGTGGATATTCGCCGGCGTTGTCCGAAGTGTTCCGTGCCGTAGAGCAGGAGCGGCTGATTGCCACGGACGTGGAGATCCTGCGGCTACACTATGCGGAGACGATACGCCATTGGCGCCGGCGGTTCGAGGCCAACCGGGACGCGATCGCTGCGCTCTACGACGAACGGTTCTGCCGGCTGTTCGAATTGTATCTGGCCGGCAGCGAGTATTCGTTCCGCCATCTCAACCACATGGTATGGCAGTTGCAGCTTGCGCGTCACCAGGCGGCAGCACCTTTGACACGCGATTACATGCTGGCTGCGGCGCCTACCGCTGATGCGGGTAAGCGGCCGGTGTTGCCGCCTACGCTTAGCCGGAGTTTGGGGGAGTGAGGTAAGGAAGCAAGGCCTTCTTTTTTGCAAAAAGAAGCGAAAACGTTTTTCCGGCTGTCGCGGAGTGGGCGATACGTTCGCGTCAGGTTTGTTGGACAAAGGCTAATCGCAAGCGGCCAGAGTGGACCACAGGGAAGCCACGCGTTGGTCGGGCGGCACCGTAGCCCCAACACAAATCGTTATTCCTCCCCTCATGCAAGATAACCAAGGACGCTCATGCCCCAACACCCCGCCCTGACCCCAGGCCGCGTCGCCGTCATCACCGGCGCCGCCAGCGGCATCGGCCGTGCCACCGCCCTGCGCCTCGCCAAACTCGGCCTGAAGATCTGCCTCGCCGACCTCCCCTCGGAAACCCTCACCCAAGCCGCCGCCGCAATCACCGCCGCCAGCCCACAAGGCACCTCGTCCGTCCTCGCCATCCCCACAGACGTCAGCGACCTCGCCCAGATCACCAACCTGGCCGACACGGCCTACAACCATTTCGGCGAAGTCGCGATCCTGATGAACAACGCTGCCACCGGCATCTCCGCCGGCCCGTGGGACAACATCGAGACCTGGCGGCGCCTGCTGGAAATAAACCTGTTCGGCGTCATCAACGGCGTACAAATCTTCACCCCGCGCATGATCGCGCAAGGCACGGACTGCGCGATCGTCAACACCGGCTCCAAGCAGGGCATCACCTGCCCGCCAGGCAACACCGCCTACAACGTCAGCAAGGCCGGCGTGAAAACCCTGACCGAAGCGCTCGCCCACAGCCTGCGCAACACCGCAGGCGCCCGGATCACCGCGCACCTGCTGATCCCCGGCTCCACCTTCACCGGCATGACCGCCGGCAACCACACGGAAAAGCCCGCAGGCGCCTGGACGGCCGACCAGGTGGCCGACATGCTGCTGGCCGGCATGGCGGCAGGCGATTTCTACATCCTGTGTCCGGATAACGAAGTTACGCGCGCGACGGACAACAAGCGGATACTTTGGGCGGCGCAGGACATTACGGAAAACCGGCCGCCGCTCTCGCGCTGGCATGAGGCTTACAAGGAGGCGTTTGCGCGGTATTTGGCGTCGTAAGAAAGCAAGCAAGGCCTTCTTTTTTGAAAAAAAGAAGCAAAAAACTTTTTCTACTGCGCCTGCACAACGGCCGAGCCTGGTCCTGCAAAAACACGTGCTGCAGAACCAGACTTGATATTCGTGCAGGCGACAGGAGCAAAAGTTTTTTGCTTCTTTTTTTCAAAAAAGAAGGCCTTGCTTGCTCTCTCCCGTCAAAGAACGATCTCCCGCAGCTCTGCGAACAGCGTAACGGCCTCCACAATTAGGCGCCCGAGGCTGATCGGCAGGGAAAAGCGGCGCGGGCCGGCACTCCCAGGGTTGACGTAGAGGACACCGTCTTTCCACCGCATGTCCGGCTTGTGGGAGTGGCCGTAGATGACGGCGTGTATGCCGGCCAGGTCAGGCTGGGGGCCGAGATGTTCCAGCTTGTGGACCACGAGAACCCGCGTGGACGCGCCCGCCGTAAGCACCTGCCGCTCCGGGATCTGCGCCGCCCAAGGCGCCGTGTCGATGTTGCCGCGTACGACGGTGACCGGCGCGATGCAGGCGAGGTCCGTGAGTATGCTGGCACGGCCGATGTCGCCTGCATGCACGATGCAGTCGCTTCCCTGCAGAAGCGCGAGCGCTTCCGGCCGGAGGAGGCCGTGCGTGTCGGAGATCAGGCCGATGACGGTTCTTTGGGGCATTCGGCGCGAGGTTAAGGCTGGAGCGAGGAAGGCAAGCAGTCCTTTTTTGAAGGAAAGGACCAAAAAACTTTTACTGCCCCGCATTTGTGGCGTCCGAGTGCCGCCGGAAATACCAAAGCGGCTGAGCAGCACCGGAGCAGAAAAAAGAAGGCCTTCTTGCCCACCGTTCGCCTACGCGCCACAAAGCCCAATGCTGAAACTCCGCATAATCCCCTGCCTGGACGTGAAGAACGGCCGAGTCGTCAAAGGCGTGAACTTCATCGACCTAAAAGACGCCGGCGACCCGGTGGAGCAGGCCGCCATCTACGACGCGGCCGGCGCCGACGAGCTCACCTTCCTGGACATCACCGCCAGCCACGAGCAGCGCGACACCATACTCGACGTGGTCCACCGCACCGCGGAGCGCATCTTCTTGCCCTTCACCGTGGGTGGCGGCATACGCAGCACGGACGACATGCGCCGCCTGTTGCTCGCCGGCGCAGATAAATGCGGCATTAACTCGGCCGCCATCACCCGCCCGGCGCTCATCGCCGAAGCCGCGGAACGCTTCGGCAGCCAGTGCGTGGTGGCCGCGGTGGACGCGCGCGCCACCCGTCCCGGCCACTGGGAAGTGTTCTCCCACGGCGGCCGCACGCCCACCGGGCTGGACGCGGTCGCCTGGTGCCGGCAGCTCGAATCCCTCGGCGCCGGCGAGATACTGCTCACCAGCATGGATCGCGACGGCACCCGCGCCGGCTTCGACACGGATCTGCTGCGCGCCGTCTGCACCGCTACCCGGCTGCCCGTGGTGGCCAGCGGCGGCGTGGGCACCGCCGCGCACCTGGTGGAGGGGGCACGCGCGGGTGCCACCGGCCTGCTGGCAGCCAGCATCTTCCATTTCGGGGTGCTGAGCGTGCCGGAGGTGAAGCGCGCTTTGGTGGAGGCGGGGCTGCCTGTTCGGGGGTGAGCAAGAAAGCAAGCAGTCCTTTTTTGAAAAAAGGACCAAAAACTTTTGCTTCCCGTCGCTGTATCAGCATTTCGCGTGTCTCAGGATACAACAGGGCGCTTCAGAAGCGTCGGGACAAAAGTTTTTTGCTTCTTTTTTTCAAAAAAGAAGGCCTTTCTACCCTTCCCTCACGGAGACCAACCGCACGTGGCGAAGAAGCCCCGCAAGCCCGCTGACCGTTCGCCCGCCCCCGTCTCCAACGGCGTCTCGCCGCTCGTGCTGGACCGCCTGTGGGAGGTGGTGCAGGCGCGGCGTGACGCGGACCCGGCCGTCAGCCACTCCGCCCGCCTGCTGTCCCGCGGCACCGCTAAGGTGGCGCAGAAATTCGGTGAGGAAGCGGTGGAGTGCTTGATCGAGGCGGTGGCCGGCAACAACGAGGCGCTGGTGGCCGAGTCGGCCGACGTCCTCTACCACCTTCTGGTGCTTTGGGTGTCGTCGGACGTGCATCCGTCCGAAGTCTGGGCCGAGCTGGAGCGGCGTGAGGGAATCTCCGGGATCGCGGAGAAGGCGGCGCGTCGGGTTATCGGGGCGGATACGCGGAAGATCCCGTAAGGAACGGCTTCTGCCGCGCAGAAAAGCGACGGATACGTGTTGTCGAAGCGCACGCTTCAACGATCCGCGACAGCGCAGACAAAGCTTTTTGCTTCTTTTTCTCGAAAAAGAAGGCCTTGCTTCCTGCCTTCCCGCTCACACGATCCCAGCCCGCAACACATCATGTATGTGCACCAGCCCAATCGGCCGCGCCCCCTGCACCACGAACACACACGTGATACGCGCCTCGTTCATCAGAGCCAGGGCCGCGCCCGCCAAAGCCTCAGGCGGCAAGGTGTAGGGCCGTTTGCCCATCGCGTCGCGAACCGGCCGGTCCACGAAGCCGCCGCGGAAGGCCCGGCGCAGATCCCCATCCGTCAGCGCGCCCACCAGTCCTCCCGCCGAATCCACCACGCCGGCAATGCCGAACCGCTTGGACGTCATCTCGACGATTCCTTCGGCCAGCATGGCATCTTCGGAAATCGTTGGCAGCGCATCGCCGGTGTGCATCAGCGCGCTTACCTGCAGCAATTGCGCGCCCAATTTGCCGCCCGGATGGAAACGCCCGAAATCGCCGGCGGAGAACCCGCGCTGCTCCAGCAACAGAACTGCCAAGGCATCGCCCGCCACCAACTGCATCGTCGTGGATGTGGTAGGCGCCAGACCGTTCGGGCACGCCTCCTGGCTCACCGGCAAGGCCAGGCAGACATCCGCGGCAGCGCCGAGCGCACTTTCCGCACGCGACGTGATCGCCACCAGCGGCACGGAAAAACGCCTGGTGTAGGCAACGATGTCGGCCAGCTCCGCGGTCTCGCCGGACCACGAGAGCGCCAGCACGACGTCGCTCTGCCTGATCACGCCGAGGTCGCCGTGGCTCGCTTCCGCCGGGTGCACGAAATGGCTCGGCGTGCCGGTGGAGGCCAGGGTGGCGGCGATCTTGCGCCCGACATGGCCGGACTTTCCCATGCCGCTAACGATCACGGTGCCGGTTGCCGCGCCGATGATCGCGGCCGCCTGCGCGAACGCGTCCGCCAGGCCGTGCGGCAACGCGCTTCTCAGCGCGGCCAGGCCTTGCTGCTCCAGCTCTATCGTGCGTGCTACGCTTTCTGCCGCGTTCAATGGTATCTCCGTAAGGAAGCAAGCAGTCCTTTTTTGAAAAAAAGGACCAAAAAACTTTTGCTCCCTGTCGGCGACTGCTGAACACGGCGCGACAGCGGACCAAAAGTTTTTTGCTTCTTTTTTTCAAAAAAGAAGGCCTTCCTTTCTTCCTAACAACGTTCGCGCCCGCGCCAAATCCGCAAACGTATCAACCCCCAGCGGCACATCGTCCACCACAACCGCCTCCACCCGCATCCCCGCCTCGAGCGCCCGCAACTGCTCGAGCCTCTCGCGCAGTTCCAGCGCGGACGGCGGCAGTGCAACGAAACGCTCCAGCGCCGCGCGCCGCCAGACATACAGCCCGATATGGTGATACAGCGGCCCGTCGCCCCAGGGCGCCATCGCGCGGGTGAAATACAGCGCGCGAAACCGGCCGGCCCCGCTCGGCGAGCCGACCATCTTCACCACGCTGCTCGCCACCGCGTCCGCAGGGTCGTCGATCACCGCCACGGGCGTGCCGATATCCACCGCCGCATCGTCCAGCAGGCGTGCCGTCTCGCGCACCACATGCGCCGACACGGTTGGCAGGTCGCCCTGGAAGTTCACGATGATCTCGTGCGCGCCGGCCGGGTCGAACGCCGCAAGCGCCTCGGCGATGCGGTCCGTGCCGGAGGGGTGGTCGGCGCGCGTCATCACCGCCTCGCCGCCGGCCTGGCGCACGGCGTCGGCGATCTCCGCGTGGTCCGTGGCGACGATGACGGGCCCCAGCTCCGCCTCGATGGCGCGGCGCCAGACGTGCACGATCATCGGCTCGCCGCAGATGTCGAGCAGCGGCTTGTTCGGCAGGCGGGTCGCCGAGAGGCGTGCGGGAATCAGGATCAAAGCCAAGGCAAGCAGTCCCTTTTTGAAAAAAAGGACGGTGCGGTGCGGACAGGCGCGCGACAGCGGACCAAAAGTTTTTTGCTTCTTTTTTTCAAAAAAGAAGGCCTTCCTTGCTTGCTTTCGCCACAGCATCAAAAGCCATCAACCGCCGCAGCAAAGGCTCCATATCCCGCAAAGCCACCATGTTAGCCCCGTCGGAAGGCGCGCGGTCGGGATCGGGATGCGCCTCGATGAACAGCCCGGCCACGCCCACCGCCACCGCCGCGCGCGCCAGCACGGCCACGAACTCCCTCTGCCCGCCGGAGGAGCCGCCCAGGCCGCCAGGCTGCTGCACCGAATGCGTGGCGTCGAACACCACGGGCGCGCCCATCGCCGCCATGATCGGCAGGGCGCGGAAATCCGACACCAGCGTGTTGTAGCCGAAGGAGGCGCCGCGCTCGGTGACCAGGACCTGGCTGTTGCCGGCGCCTGTCACCTTGTCGATCACGTGGCGCATGTCCCACGGGGCGAGGAACTGGCCTTTCTTGACGTTCACCACGAGGCCGGTGCGGGCGGCGGCCACGATGAGGTCCGTCTGCCGGCACAGGAAGGCGGGGATCTGCAGCACGTCGGCCACCTCCGCCACCGGGGCGCAGTGCTGGCTTTCGTGCACGTCGGTGAGGATCGGCACGTCCAGTCGCGCCCGTATGTCGGCGAAGATCTGCAAGGCGGCTGCCATGCCCACGCCGCGCGCGCCTGCGGCACTGGTCCGGTTGGCCTTGTCGTAGCTGCTCTTGAACACGAACCCGATGCCCAGCCGGCCGGTGATCTCCTTGAGGGCCGCGGCGCATTCCATCGCATGCGCGGCACTTTCCACCTGGCACGGCCCGGTGATAAGCGAAAACGGCGCGTCGTTCGAAAAGGTCGCACGCCCTACGCGTACGCACGTATCGGGAGCAGGGAGCATCGGAGCCGAAATCCTCACAGGGCCGCCCGCCGAGCCGAGCCGGGCCGCGCGGGTGGGCGGCCTCTCTACGCCGAAACTTGCCACGCCGCATACTCCTGCCGCACATGGACTTTGCATGACGAGTCCTGCAACAGCCGAGATGGATCGGGTCCTTTATGGCCGTGGGGAGCGGCTGGCGATCGCGGCAGGCGGGCTCCTCATGCTGGGCATCATCGCCGCCGGCGCACTGATCGCCCAGCGCACGAGCCGGGACGCGGCGGACGCCATCAGCGCGCGCACCCTGCGCGCCGCCACCGTCCAGATGATGGATGCGCTCCTCTCCGCGGAGACCGGCCAGCGCGGCTACCTGCTCACCGGCCGCCCAGAATATCTCGCCCCCTACACCAAGGCCGTCAGCCGCGTCCCGGTGCTGATGGAGACCCTGGACCGCCGGCTCGGCCGGCAGCCGGACATGCTGGGGTGGCGGAACGTCATCAACGACAAGATGGCGGAGCTCGCCGAGACGGTCCGCCTGGAACAGGCCGGGCGCCATGCCGACGCGATGTCCATAGTCCAGGCGGACCGCGGCCGCCACGACATGGAGATCGCCCGCGCCATATCCGACCGGCTTGGCGTCGCCGAAAGCCGCACCATCCTGGGCGACATATCGCGCAGCGAGGCAGGCGCGCAGCTGCTGGTCGGCGTGGACGCAGGCGCCTTCCTGGTGCTGATCCTGCTTGCCGTCTTCGTCGGGCGCGGCTTTTCGCGCACCGTCAGCGCCCTGGGCCTCGGCCGCAAGGAGCTGGTCGGCGCCAACGCCGCCCTGCAGGCCGGGCGGGACAGGCTGGAGGCGGCCGTCGCCGAACGCACCGCGGACCTCACTCTGGCGAACGAGGAGATACAGCGCTTCGCCTACATCGTAAGCCACGATTTGCGCGCCCCGCTGCTGAACATCATCGGCTTCACCTCCGAACTCGCGAACGCCACGGACCGGCTGAACCGGTTCGTGACGAACAACCTGGAGCCCGCCGGCATTACCGTGCCCATCGACGTGCGCGAGGCCAGCCAGGACGACCTGCCGGAGGCGATACGTTTCATCCAGACCAGCACCGCCAAGATGGACCGGCTGATCACCGCCATCCTCCGCCTGTCGCGCGAGGGGCGCCGCGTGCTGATGCCCGAGACGATCGACATGGCCGTCCTGCTTGGCCACATCGCCGACAGCGTGCGCCAGATTGCCGACAAGGCAGGGGCTGTCATCACCATAGGAGATGTGCCCGCCTTTGCGTCGGACCGTCTCGCCGTGGAACAGGTGTTCTCCAACCTGATCGAGAACGCGCTGAAATACCTCCAGCCCGGCCGGCCCGGCCAGGTGACTATCTCCGGTGTCACTGAAGGCCACTGGGTCCGCTACAATGTCGCCGATAACGGGCGCGGCGTTGCATCACGCGACCTGGACCGCATCTTCGAGCTGTTCCGGCGTGCCGGCCCGCAGGACACCGTGGGCGAAGGCATCGGCCTCGCCCACGTCAAGGCGCTGCTCCGGCGCCTGGGGGGCACGATCGTCTGCGAGAGCACGCCTGGCGCGGGATCGACTTTCATTGTGAAATTGCCAACCGTGCTGGCACATAGTGGCGAGGTAACACAGTGAATGCAGTGCCGGTGACCATACTTTTAATCGAGGACGACCCGGGCCACGCCAGGCTGATCGAGAAGAACGTCCGCCGCGCCGGCGTGGCCAACCAGATCACCCACAAGCTGGACGGCACCACCGCGCTTGAGCACCTGTTCGGCCGCGGCGAACATGCCAAAGCCGACCCGCTTCTGGTGCTGCTGGACCTTAACCTGCCGGACATGAGCGGGACGGACATCCTGGCCCGCATAAAGGCGGACCCGCAGCTGAAGCGCACGCCCGTGGTCGTGCTGACCACGACGGACGACCGCACCGAGATACAGCGCTGCTACGATCTCGGCTGCAACGTCTACATCACCAAGCCGGTGGAGTACGAGGGGTTTGCCAGCGCGATACGTCAGCTCGGGCTCTTCCTCACCGTCATGCAAGTCCCCGAGCAGGACTGACATGGCCGGCCCGGGCCTTTACGATCGTGGCGCCGCCAATCTGCGGATAGGGGCCTGATGGCAGAAGCGCCGTCCCAGCCGCATGTCCTCTACATAGATGACGACCCGGGTATCGGCCGCCTCGTGCAGCGCCACCTGCAGCGCACCGGCTTCCGCGTCACGCTGGCCGCGAACGGTGCGGAGGGTCTGGCGCTGGCCGGAGGCGAGACGTTCGATGCAATCGCGCTGGACCACTACATGCCCGGCCAGGACGGGCTGGAAGTCCTCGAAGCGCTCTGCCTGCTCGAACCCCGCCCGCCCATCATCTTCGTCACCGGCGCAGAGGAGCCCCGGATCGCGGTCACCGCCCTAAAGAACGGTGCAGCGGACTACGTGGTCAAGGACGTGCACGGCACGTTCATCGAGCTGCTGGGCGCCAGCATCTCCCAGGAGATCACCCGCGCCAAGTGGCAGCAGGAGCGCGACGCCGCCGAACGCGAGGTCCATGAGAGCCGCGACCGCCTGGCCGTGCTGGCCGCGCAGCAGGCCATATTGCTGCGCGAGGTCAACCACCGCGTCGCCAACTCGCTCCAGCTCATCACCTCGCTCATCGACATGCAGGCGCGCCGCGTGGCGGACCCCGCCGCCCGGCTGATGCTGCGCCAGGCCGCCGAGCGCGTGGAGGCGGTGACCATGGTGCACCGGCGCCTCTACACCGGTGACAACGTCGAGTTCGTCGAAATGGACGACTACCTCGCAGGTCTCGTGGACGAGCTGGAACGCGCCACCCACATGGCGGACGCGCTGGTTCCCGGCGATTGTTCCACCGCCCGCCGCATCGAGCTGCAGGCGGAGCCGTTGCGCGTGGAGACGGACAAGGCGGTGCCGCTCGGCCTCATCGTCAACGAGCTGGTCACCAACGCACTGAAATACGCCTATCCCAAGGATAGGCCAGGCCAGGTGCGGGTGCGGCTCTGCCTTGCCGGCGAGGCGTTGCAGCTTACCGTGGAAGATGACGGCATCGGCTATCCGGACGCCGACGCGGCGCCGAAGGGCAGCGGGCTGGGGTCCCTGATCGTGGGCTCCATGGCCAAGACGCTTCATGCGACGGTGGCGCTGGACCGGGCGCACAGGGGGACGCGGTTCGTGGTGTCGCTTGGGGTGTAAGGAAGAAAGGCCTTCTTTTTTGAAAAAAAGAAGCAAAAAACTTTTGCTCCCTGTCGGCGCGTGCTGAAACGTTCGACCACAGGAACCATAAGTTTTCAGTCCCTTTTTTGAAAAAGGACGGCTTTCTTCCTTATATTAACCCGCGTTTAGCGTGACACATAGAAAGCAAGCAGTCCTTTTGAAAAAAGGAACAAAAACTTTTGCTTCCTCCGCATTTGCAGCGTCTGGGTATGTCCGAATACACCGCAGAGACCGAACCTGCGCCAGGGATCAAAAGTTTTTTGCTTCTTTTTTTCAAAAAAGAAGGCCTTTCTTGCTTGCACAAAAGTCGACGTCAACGCTGGGTGATATTACTCATCCACATCCAGAAAAAACTGGTCCGCTTCCTCGTCATAATTGAACAGCTCGGCAAAGCGCCCCCAGCCAATCACCGCCCGCAGCGTATCCTCCGCGTAATCGGGCGACATGTGGTCCTCCAACTCGTCGCGGAAGCGCACCGCGCTCGCGCGGTGGTTCCAGCGTTCGTCCAGCACGCCGCGTATGGTGTTCGCCAACTTCACATGCGCGCGCAGCGTTGTTGCGAACAGCACTTTGCGCTCGTCGGTGTCCGCGTTGGCGAACTGGCGGCCTTCGTCGGTGAGCTTGATGTCGCCTTCCTCGAGATCGGCGAAGCGCAGCAGTGCCAGCGTCTCGCCGAGCGGCAGCAACTCGTCCAGTTCCAGTTGCAACGCGCCGGCCAGCGGCGGCAGGTCCGCGCGCCCGCGATACGGCTCGCCCTGCAGCGTCTCGATCAGGCCGGCCATCAGGTTGATGTTGACCGGATGGAGCGCGTGCACGGTCTCGGCGGCAGGCGCGCTCGCCGCCTCGCCGGAGGCCGGCGCCGGCACGCTGGTGGCACGCCGCGTCATCAGGGCGTAGATGTCATCGACGAACTTGCGGAACGCCGCATCATGGCGGTTGCGCGGATGCGGGAACGGCACGGACAGTTCCTGCGCCACGCGGCCGGGATTGGACGAGAACACCAGGATGCGGTCGCACATCAGCACCGCCTCCTCGATGTTGTGCGTCACCATCAGGATGGAGCGCACCGGCAGCTTGCCATCCATCCACAAATCGATCAGGTCGGTGCGCAGCGTCTCCGCCGTCAGCACGTCCAGCGCGGAGAACGGCTCGTCCATCAGCAGCAAATCGGGGTGCACCACCAGCGCGCGCGCAAGGCCCACGCGCTGGCGCATGCCGCCGGACATCTCCTTAGGATAGGCATCCTCGTAGCCGCCGAGGCCGATCAGATCGATCGCCTCTTCGGCGCGTTTCGAGCGCTCGGCCCGCGCCACACCAAGCGCCTCCAGGCCAAGCTCCACATTTTCCTGCACGGTCAGCCAGGGAAACAGCGCGAAGCTCTGGAACACCATGGCCACGCCCTCGGCCGGGCCGCGCAATTGCGCGCCGCGCCAGATCACGTTCCCGGCGGTGGGTTTCAGCAGGCCGGCGACGATGCGCAGCAGGGTGGACTTGCCTGAGCCGGAGCGGCCGAGCAGGCCCACGATCTCGCCGCTGCGCATGGTGACGTCCACGTTGTCCAGCACCACGAAGTCGCTGGATGCGTCCTTGTGGTAGGCCTGCTTGCAGTTGCGTACTTCCAGGAGGTTCATGAACTCGCCTTGTAAGAAAGGAAGCAAGGCCTTCTTTTTTGAAAAAAAGAAGCAAAAAACTTTTATCTGTTTGGTTCGCGCTGTGTGGCAGGCCGCCGACAGGAAGCAAAAGTTTTTTGGTTCTTTTTTTCAAAAAAGAACTACTTCCTTCCTTACATCCTAAGTCGCTTGGACGAGTACGCATACATAGGCCGCCACACCAGCCGGTTGAACGTCAGCACGAACCCGGCCATCACCACCATGCCCAACAACACGCGTGCCGTATCGCCCTTGAACGTGGCCTCCTGGATGTAGGCGCCCAACCCATGCGCGCGCAGCGTCACGTTCCCCCAGGTCGCCACCTCGGCCAGCAACGAGGCGTTCCAGCAGCCGCCGGACGCGGTGATGGCGCCGGTCACGAAATACGGAAAGATGCCCGGCAGTATCACGCGGCGCCACCACAGCACGCCGCCGACGCGGAAGTTCTTTGCCGCCTCCTGCAGGTCGCCGGGGAAGGCTGCGGCACCGGCAATGACGTTGAATGCGATGTACCACTGCGTCCCGAGGATGATCAGTGGCGTCAGCCAGATGTCCGGATTCAGCGCGTAACGCACGATCAGCACCACGAAGATCGGGTAGAACAGATTGGCCGGGAACGCGGCGAGGAACTGCGCAGCACCGCCGAGCACGCGGGACCATTTCGGCGAAAGCCCGATCAGCACCCCCGCCGGCACCCAGACCAGCGTGGCGAGCGTCATCAGGATGATCACGCGGGTCAGCGTGTAGAGGCCGAGCAGGAAGGCGGTGCCCAGATCCGCCAGCGTCAGGTGCCCCGCCACGCAGAACGTGACGATGCGCCAGGCGGCCCACACCACGACCACGCCCAGCAGCGCGAACAGCACGATGTCCGTCCGGCGCGAGGCGGCGCGGTCCCGTCGCGCGCGCGCGGCCCTGCGCGGCGCCAGGCGTAGCCCGCTGAGCGCGAAGAACAGGTGGCCGAGCGCGTCGCCGGCGCGGCGCAGCACGCGCGTCCGGCGCAGCATCGCCAGCATCCACGGGTCGCTCCCGGCATCCACCTGCGTGGTCTCGAAGCGGAACTTCGCACTCCAGGCCACCAACGGACGGAACAGCAACTGGTCGTAGGCCAGGATCACCAGCAGCATGGCGCCGATCGCGTAGAGCACGGCATGTATGTTCTTCGAGACCAGCGCCAGCGCGATGTAGCTGCCGATGCCCGGCAATTGGAAAGACGTGTTGCCCACCGTCACCGCCTCGGACGCGACCAGGCTGAACCAGCCGCCGGACATGGACATCATCATGTTCCACACCAGGCCAGGTGTGGCGAACGGCACCTCCAGCCGCCAGAAACGCTGCCAGGGCGAAAGCCCGAAGCCGCGCGTGGCTTCGTCCAGGTCGGACGGGATCGTCTTCAGCGACTGGAACATGCTGAACGCCATGTTCCAGGCCTGGCTGGTGAAGATCACGAAGATCACCGCCAGCTCCGCGCCCAACACCTGGCCGGGAAACAGGCCCAGGAAGAACGTCACGGTGAACGTCAGGAAGCCGAAAATCGGCAGGCTCTGCAGGATGTCCAGTATCGGCACCAGCACCAGCCCGGCGCGCCGACTCTTGGCCGCGAACGTGGCATAGGTGAAGGTGAACAGCAGCGAGCACGCCAGCGCCGCGAACATGCGCATCACCGTGCGCAGCGCGTAGCCGGGCAGGTAGGCGGGATCCAATTGTATGACACTGGTCTGCGGCACCGCCAACGGCGCGAAGGTGTGACGCGCCGCGTGCGCCACGGCGATCAGCAGGGCGGTGACGGCCAGCAGGGCCGCCACGTCGAACCCGTTCGGCAGGCGCCGGACGCTGGCGGTGAAGGGCGCGCGCGCCTGCAGGGTGGTGTCGGACATGGGCGCGGCCCCGGGGGGAGGATTTCTCCGCCCTCTGACCATTCGGGGCTGGGTTAGGCAAGGGGTAAGCAAGGAAGGCCTTCTTTTTTGGAAAAAAGAAGCAAAAAACTTTTGACTCGGCTGTCGCGGAGTTGGCCGGCTATTCGACTATTATGACGTGGTTGTCGGGGTCTCGCAGGATGCTTGTTTCGGTCGGGTGTTCGGCTTTGAAGACCAGCCTTGACGCGGCGATGTCCGACAACAGCCCCGGCGGCGCCGGACGGCCCTGCGGCGTGCGATAGCCCAGCAGCTCCACATGCGGCGCGGCCATTTCCGGCGCCAAGGCCACCACGTCCACGCTCACGCCGGCCAACCCGTCGAGCGCATCCTGCGCTGGCCCCGTGTTCACCTGCCTCGCACGCTCGACCAGGCCAAGCGCCGACGCGTAGAAGGCGACACTCCTCGCCACGTCGCTGACCGGAATGGCCGAATGATCGATGCCTGCCGCCGTCGCCGGATCGCCGTCAGGAAATTGTATCAGCTCCAAAGGATGCCCGTCAGGATCACGGAACTTGAACGCAACTATGCCGCCCGGCAAAGCCTGCGGGCCGTCCACGGAGACCGGCGTGAACGCGGCGGAGTGCAGCCTTACGTAAGCAGCGGCGATGTCGCTGGTCACCAGCGCGCAATGCTGGAACCAGAAATCGTTGCTGGCGCTGCCTTCAGGATACGGCGCGCCCGGCGGATCGCACGCGGTCAGCTCCAGGCATTGGCCGCCGCGCCGCAACAGCGTCCGGTGTAAGGCGCGCACACCCAGCAGCTTCGCGTCACCCGGCTCGATCGCCGACGCCGAAAACCCAAGTGCCGCCTCATAGAAAGCGATCGCCGCCGGGAGATCGCGCACATTCAGGCCAATCCTGTCGAGCAGCAGCACCTTTACGGCCATGCGGCGCCGCGCACGTTCGTGTAGATCGCCATCAGCGTATGCGCCGCGCAGATGAACATACGCGAGCGGTTGCGTCCGCCGAATGTCAGGTTGGAAACCGTGCCCCCGGTAAGTATCTTGCCGAGCAGCACGCCCTCGGGACTGACGCAGTGCACGCCGTCGCCGGCGCTGGTCCACACGCGGCCGTCCTGGTCGCAGCGGAAGCCGTCGGCCAGCCCGGGCGAGACGGTGTGGAACACATCGCCGCCGGCCAGCCGGCAACCATCCTGCACGGCGAATGCGCGTATGTGGCGGGGATCGTCCGGCGCGAACTGCCCGCCGGTCTCGGCGATGTAGAGCGTGCGTTCGTCGGGCGAAAAGCACAGCCCGTTCGGTCCGGTGAAATCGTCTGCGACCACGGTCAGCCTGCCGGATGCCGGGTCCAGCCGATAGACGCGCGCCGGCAATTCCGATTCCTGCTTGCCGCCTTCGTAATCCGTGTTGATCCCGTAATGCGGGTCGCTGAACCAGATGCCGCCGTCGCTGTGCACCACCACGTCGTTCGGGCTGTTCAGCCGCCGGCCTTCGTAAGTGTCCGCCAGCACGGTCAAGGTGCCGTCAAGCTCGGTGCGTGTCACACAGCGATTTTTGTGGGAACAGCCGATCAGCCGGCCCTGCCTGTCGCGCGTATGGCCGTTCTCGAAACCCGACGGTTCGCGGAACACGCTGATACCGCTGTCTTCCGTCCAGCGCAGGATGCGGTCGTTGGGGATGTCGCTTACCAGAAGCTGGTTCGCATCACCGAACCACACCGGCCCTTCCAGCCACCCGAAATCTTCGCCCAGCGTCTGCAAGGTCGCGTTCTGCAGGATCAGGCGGCGGAACGCCGGGTCGATGATTTCGTAGGTGCCCATCGTGCGTGCTAGCTGAAATGGCCTGGTTTGCGCACCGGCGGGATGTGCAACTGCACCGTCATCAGCACGGCTGGCTCGTCGCCGACCTGGCCGCTCTTGTGGCCTTGCCGCCCCTGCGCATCGCGCGTGCAGCCCTGGTCTTCGCCGAACGAGATCTCGCCTGGTCCCATCTCGATGCGCGTGCCGTCCATCGCCTCCACCCACCAGCGTCCTGACAGCGGCACGATCCATTGCGGCGCCGGATTTTCATGCCAATCGCCAACCCAGCCGACCGGCTGCACGGTGAACACCGTTGTCGCCTCCGAGCGCGGCTGCTTGTCATTCCACTGCGGATCGGCCGGCCCCACGCCATGCAGGTCGAACGCTGTCAAAAAGCAGCGCTGCTGGTGGCTCACACCGTGCTCGTCCACCCAAAGATGCCAGTATCCAACAGAAGGCTTCTCGCCTGGATCGCTCATGGGGACACCGGCTGCGTGTAAGGGTGGGTGGAAGCGAGCGGGTTGGCGAAGAACGCGTCAAGCCCGCCATGCACGCCGACGACGAGCAGCAGGAAACCGCCCGCCAGCGAGAAGTTCTTCAGGAAATCCCAGAACAGGTTGCGGGCCTTGCTGTCACCCGCGCGCCAGAAATCGCCAGGGCGCCAGAACTGCTTCCACAGCAGCGCCGTCACCATGCAGTAGCCGGCCATGATCAGCCCCGCCGCGCGGTCCGCGGTCCCGGTCAGTATGGCAATCGGCATCAGGATCTCCACCGACAACCCGACCAGTATCAAAACCACCGCGAGCACGCCGGGCGCGATCTGACTCGCCTGCCCGACGGCACCACGGAAGTTGATTATCTTGTCCAGCGCGCTGAACGGGAAGAACAGCATGACGAGCAGATAGCGCGTGGCCAACGTCGCCAGCACGGCCAACGTCATGCCGCCAGCCTTTCCTGCAGGTGGGCGGCCACACGCAAGGCGTTGGCGATGATCGTCAGCGTCGGGTTCACCGCGCCGATCGACGGAAAGAAACTCGCATCGGTCACGTATAAATTGTCCAGCTCATGCGCACGACAGTTCAGGTCCAGCACGGAGCTGGCCGGATCGGTGCCGAACCGCAGCGTGCCCGCCTGGTGCGCCGTGCCGCTGATCGGGATGTCCTTCCCCAGATACAGGTTTCGCTCCACCATCACCGGATGCGCGCCAAGCTTGCTCATGTGATGCTCGAGCTTCTTGCGCAACCGCCGATGCGCCTCCTGTCCCTGCTCCTTCACGTCCAGAACCACGCGGTCGCCATCATAGTAGATGCGGTTCTCCGCACGCGGCAGATCCTCCGACGACAGCCAGAAATCCATCGAATGCAACGCCATCTTGTCGAACGGCAGGTCGGGCAGCCACTCCAGCCAGCCCGGCAGCGCTTCGCCCTTGATTTGTTCCGCATGCGAGCTGGCGCACATCTGTATCAGCCCAAGCGGATAGTCCCAATCATCCGTGCCGAAATAGTAGTCGCCCACCGCCAGTGTCTTCTGGAACACGGTGTCATTGCGCTCCTTCATCAGCGCCATCAGCACGGACTGGTTGTGCCGCATGTAATTCCGCCCGACCTGGCCCGACCCGTTCGCCAAACCATGCGGATGCGCGTCGTTCGCCGAACGCAGCATCAGCAACGCCGACGACAGCGCGCCGCACGCCACAACCACGATGTCCGCCGTATAACGCTCCTGCGCGCCGGCGCGCTCCACCTGCACGCCCGTCACGCTCCGCCCGGCTGCATCGGTTTCCAGCTTCGAGACATACGCGTTCACCAACAGCTCTACATTCGGGTGCGCCGCAAGCGTCGGATCGACACACATCACCTGCGCATCCGCCTTGCCGTTCAGCAAACACGGAAACCCGTCAAATGCATCGCACCGTATGCAAATGCTCGTCGGTGTCGGCTTGCCGTCGCGCTCGTCCAGCTTGATACCGAGCGGCAGATGAAACGGATGCAGTCCTTCGCTTGCAAGTCCCTCTGCCAGCGCCTGCACCCGCGGCTCGTGACTGACAGCCGGATGCGGATAAGGCCCGCTTGCCGGCGGCTCCAACGGGTCTTCGCCGCGCTGCCCATGCACGGCGAACAATTTCTCCGCCTCCGTATAAAACGGCTCGAAATCCGCATATCCGAGCGGCCAGGCCGGCGAGATACCTTCCTGGTGCACCACCTCGCCAAAATCGCGCTCGCGCAGCCGGAACAGCGCCGCGCCGTAAACCTTGGAGTTGCCGCCGACGTAATAATGCAGACCGGGGTGGAACGTCTCGCCCTTGCTGCCATACCAGGTGTCCGTGCACTGGTAGGCGCCATCGACGAACACCGTCTTGGAGTCCCAGTTGAATTTGGTACGCGGCAGGTAGTCGCCCCGCTCGATCAGAAGGATGCGCTTTCCCGTGGGCGCCAGCCGGTGGACCAACGAGGCGCCCCCCGGGCCGCTGCCAATCACGATGAGGTCGTAATGCGGCATGTGTCCTCCGTCAGCGGCGTCTTTAGGAAACCGGGGGGCGAAGGATAGTTCCGCGAAGGAAGGAAGGCCTTCTTTTTTGAAAAAAAGAAGCAAAAAACTTTTGCTCCCCCGCCTGCATCAAGGCGTGCCCAGGTTCTGCAAACGCGCAAACTGGCAGAACCAGCGCGCACCGTGGTGCAGGCGCCAGGAACAAAAGTTTTTTGCTTCTTTTTTTCAAAAAAGAAGGCCTTCCTTCCTTGCCTTCCCTACCGAGCATTCCCCCGCCCAAGCTCCGCCAGCATCTTCCCCCGCGCGCCCTGCGTCTCGAACATCCAGCCGGGATACTCCCGCGGCAGCACGCTCACCTGGTCCAGCGTGTCCAGTTCCGCCTCGCTCAGTGCAACCTCGGTCGCCTTGATGTTGTCCTCGAGCTGTTCCAGCTTTTTCGCACCGATGATCACGCTGCTCACCACGCGCCGGTGCAGCAGCCAGGCGAGTGCCACCTGCGCCACCGACACGCCGTGCGCCTCGGCGATCGGCCGCATGGCGTCGATGCAGTCGAACGCGCGCGGCCGGTCCACCGGCGGGAAGTCGAACTGCGCACGTCGGCCGTCAGCCGGCTGCGCGTCGTCGCGCCCGTACTTGCCGCTAAGGAGGCCGCCGGCCAGCGGGCTCCATACTAGCAGGCCCACGGTCTCGGAGCGCAGCATCGGCACGATCTCGCGCTCCAGGTCCCGCCCCGCCAGCGTGTAGTAAGCCTGCAGGCTTTCGAACCGCGCCAGACCCTCGCGTTCGGCGATGCCCAGCGCCTTCATGATCTGCCAGGCCGCCCAGTTGGACACGCCGACGTATCGCACGTGCCCGTGCTGGACCAGCGTATCGAGCGCGCGCACCGTCTCCTCGATCGGCGTGATCGGGTCGAAACCGTGTATCTGGTAGAGGTCGATGTGGTCCATCTGCAGCCGCTTGAGGCTGGCCTTGACCGCGTCGATCAGATGGATGCGCGAGTTGCCGCGCTCGTTCAGCCCCGGACCCATCTGGCCGAACGCCTTGGTCGCCACCACCACCTGCCCGCGCGGGATCTTCAGGTCGCGCAGCGCCTGGCCGGTGATCTGCTCGGACAGGCCCTCCGAATACACATCGGCGGTGTCGAAGAAGTTGATACCCGCGTCGATCGCGCGGCCGACCAGGCGCCCGGCTTCCTGTTGTTGCAGCGCGCCGATCTTCTGCCACATGCCTTCGCCGCCGCCGAACGTCATGGTGCCGAGGCAGAGCTCGGAGACGAGCAGGCCGGTGCGGCCTAGTTTGTTGTTGCGCATTTCGGGGAGACTTTCAGAAGTAAGAAAGCAAGCAGTTCTTTTTTGAAAAAAAGAACCAAAAAACTTTTGCTACCCCGCCTGCACGAAGGAGCGCGCTGGTTCTGCGGATACGTATACTGGCAGACTCAGGCCCGGCCGTGGTGCAGGCGGGAGATTAAAAGTTTTTTGCTTCTTTCTTTCAAAAAAGAAGGCCTTGCTTACTTCCCTAACGCCGCCACCCGCCCCGCATTTCCCGCCCACGTATAATTCCGCGCCTCCAGCTCCTCTCGCGCCGCCATCCCAAGCCGCGCCCTCAGTGCCGGCTCGGCGATCAGCCGCTCCACCGCGCCCCACATGCCGTCCTGCCCAAACAGCAGCGCCGTCTGCGCGTGCGTCAGGATCTCCCGAATGTTGGGCTGGTCCGGCGCCACGATCGCGCAGCCGGCGGCCATGTAGTCGAAGATCTTCAGCGGCGAGGCATACGGCGTGGCGCTGGGCTGCAACGCGATGTCGAACCCGGTGACTGCGGCCGGCACCTCCGCCGGCTGCACCAGGCCGGTGAGACGGACGCGGTCGCTGATGCCGAGCCGGGCGGCAAGAGCGGTCAGGTCCGGGATCGCCGGGCCGTCACCCACCACCACCAGGCGGGTGTGGGCCGGACCGCCGGCCATGCCTTCGATCACCCGGTCCAGCCCGTGCCAGGCGCGTACGAAGCCCACGAAGCCGAGGGTGACGGTGCCGTCCGCCGGCGCCGGGGGGCGCGGCGGGAAGCGGGCGAGGTCTATGCCGTTCGGGATCACCGCGATGCGGGCGCCGTCCACGCCGGCTTCCGCCACGATATCCGCCAGCACCTGGGTCACCGGCAGCACGGACGTGGCGCTGCGCCACGTCCAGTGTTCCAGCTGGCGCGCCAGGCCGGCCAGGCGCAGGCCGCCGTGCTTTTCGCGTTCCAGCGCCAGCGGCGAGTTCACTTCCAGCAGCAGGCGCACGCCGTGCCGGCGGGCGAGCCAGGCGCCGGCGAGAAAATACAGGTTGCAACGCTCGTACACCATATCCGGCCGCATCTCCCGCCAGGCGGCTTTCAGGCGGCGGTAGGCCGGGACATTGTAAGCCAGCTCTGCCAACTCACCGAGTGCGCCGGGCAGCAGCCGGCGCAGGCGCGCCACCAGGCTGCTCTCGCCGCCGAACTTGGCGTTCTCGTAGAAGCTGGGGCCGACGACGCGCACCTCGTGGCCGGCCTCTCGCAGCGCGCGCACCAGCTCCTCGATGTGCACGCCCTGGCCGTCATGCGAGTTGATGCGGTGGCTATACAGTATGCGCATGGGGGCGGCTGCTACTGCGGAAACGGGTTTGCGCCAAGCTGGGCCAGCGCCGCCCAGGCGGTGGGCGCCAGATGCGGGCGGCGGTAATACAGGAAGTCCGGCGCGCTGGCGTCCAGCCCGATGGAGAGGCCGGTGGTAAGCGTGGGGGTGGTGGACGCGTAAATGAGCCCGCCGGGTGCGGTGTTGGCGCGCAAAGTGGCCATTAGCCGGGCCGGATCACGCCCTGCGCGGCGCTCGGTCAGCGCGGTGATCGCCGTGCCTTCCAGCCAGATGCCGTCGCGGTCCGTGTTGAAGTCCACGCCGGCGATCTCGGCGGCCGGCGCGCCTTCCGGCAGGCCGTGGCGCGTCAACACCCAGTCCAGCGCGCGGCCCCAGCCCGGGCGGGCCCAATCTTGACGAGCACTGGCGGCCAGCAGCGGCCAGAGGTTCGCATCCACCGCGGAATGCAGGTTCAGGCTGCCGTCCGGCCTCAGGCCGGTGGCGAAGCGGCCTTCGCCGGCCTGCCACATGCTGGCGACGAAATCCCTGGCATGGTCTGCTGCCTGCGTGCGGCCGAGCGCGCCGAAGGCGGCGGCCAGATCGATGTTATGCTCGGTGCTGACCCAGGCGAGGCGTTGCGGTTCGGGCTCGAAGCCCAGGAACCCGCCGGCGTAGCCGTGCGGCGCGCGCACATGCGCCTCCACCCAGTCCGCGGCGCGTTCGGCCGGCCCGCGCCAGGCGGGGCCGAGGCCGATCCACAGCAGCATCGCCCAGGCCATGTTGCCGGTGGCGGTGCCCACCTGGTAGCCGTCCTCGTACCAGCGCCCTGCAGTCGCATCCCACGAGCCGGGCAGGCGGTAGGCGTCGCGTCCTGGCGAGGGCCCGGCCCAATAGGCGTTGCGCAGACGGCCGTCTTTCCAGAAGCGGTCTTGGGCTTGCGCCAGGGCCAGGGCGTCGCCCAGCCGGCGGGCGCCCTGTGTGTCGCCGGCAGCGAGCAGGGCCAGCCCGGCCACGGCGTTGTCATAGACGTAGGCGCAGCCGGCTTGGGTGCGGGTGAAATCGTCCGAGCCGGAGACGTCGTAGCTTTGCAGCAGGCCGGGGCCGGGTAGGGCGGCGGCGCGCTGGCTCAGGGTGGCTTGCCAGCTTGGCGTTGGGGGTAGGAGCGTCAGGGGCGCTGCGGCGAGGAGTTGGCGGCGCGTCGGGTTGGGCAAGGAAGGCCTTCTTTTTTGAAAAAAAGAAGCAAAAAACTTTTGCTCCTGGCGCCTGCATCTAGGTTTCGTCTGCTTCTGCCGGTCCGTGCGTTTGCGGCTGAGGCGCATTACTGCGTGCAGGCGGGGGAGCAAAAGTTTTTTGGTCCTTTTTTTCAAAAAAGGACTGCTTGCTTTCTTCCTACGCTTTCACCCCCAGCCGCGCCATGATGTTGGCAATGTCCGGCTCCCCGCTGGTCGCCGCCGCGATATCGGCGTTGCCGCCTGCCACATCCCCTTTCGTGCGCTTCGCGACACCACGGCCGTAGAGCGAGACCGTCAGGTCCGGGCGCGCGCGCAGCGCCTTGTCGTAATCGGCGATCGCCTTGTCCCACCGGTGCATCTTCAGGTGCACCAGACCGAGCGTGTCGTAATTGCCGTTCTCATGTGTCTGCTTTTCGATCGCCTGTGTGCATGTCAGTTCCGCCATCTCCAGCAGGCCTGCGAGGCCTGCCACGTAGCAGTGGGTGCCCAGCACGTATTGTGGGTATAGCGGTTCGTTGTCGACGGCGCTCTGCAGGTCGGCCAGCGCCGCATCGTCTTCCTTGCGCAGCTCGTGCGCGATGCTGCTGAACGCGTACATGCGCGCCACGGTATGGGCGGTCACGTATTCATAGACACCGTGCCCGCCGCCTTCGTCACCCAGCCCGGCCTCGTAGGATTGTTTCCAGAAGGACGCGGTTGGTATCTTGCCTACATAAGCGAGGTCGGCGAGCGCGCGGTCGGCCTGACGCTGGCGCAGCTCGATGTTGGCGCGCATGATGAAGAGGTTCGCCGTGTCCGGGTGCATTGCCAGCGCGCGCGCCAGGTCGCTCAGCGCCTCCGGATAGCGGCCTTCTTCCATGTAGAGGTTCGCACGCTCCACATAGGCCGCGGCAAATTGCGGCGCGTGGTCGATGACCTTGGTCGCCAGCGCCACCGCATCGGTGTAGTGCCCGTGATACGCAGCGCGACTGCAGGTGATCAGCCGCTGGATGTCGCGCGGCGAGCCTTCGGTATCGGCCTCCGGCGCTGCCGCGGCGCAGACCGTAACGCCGATGGTGCAGAGTAGGCCGAGACATGACAGCCTGGCAAACCGGTTCACTGCCCCACGCCCCCCTGAAACGATACCTTAACGTGACAGACTCGAGCCGCGCCTGTCCAGACTTGGCGGCGCCACCGCGTCACAGTTGCCGGAGCCGACCGCAATGATCGAACAACACGCCGCATCGACGCGACGAGCCGCTCTACTGGCGCTTGGTGCTGGCGTGTTTGGCATCCTGTTGTCGTTCCTGCTGCTGGACCAGCCGATCGCCACGGCCGTCCACATGCTGCACCGGCCGCAATGGTGCGTGCGGCTGACGTGGATCGCCGACGTGCCTGGCCCTGCCTCGGTGCTTGGGCTGGCAGCTTGCGGCGCCGCCTGGCTTGCCGGCTGGAAGCCGGGTACGTGGGGGCGCTTGCTGCTGGCGGCCTGCGTCGCCACGCTGGCGGCAAGTGCCGCCAAGGATCTGCTCAAATTCGCCTTCGGCCGGCCCTGGCCGGAGACGTGGGTGGCCAACAACCCGTCCTGGATCGGCACCCACACCTACGGCCTGTTTCCGTTTCACGGCGGAGCTGGCTGGGCCTCTTTCCCGTCCGGCCACACCACGGTGATCACCGCCCCCTGTGCGGCCCTGTGGAGCGTGCGGCGGGTGCGGCCGTTGCTGGCGGTATTGCCTTTGCTGGTCGTGGTGGGCCTGCTGGGGTGTGATTTCCATTTCCTGTCGGATTGTCTGGCCGGCGGGCTGCTTGGGGTGGGGTTTGGGGTTGCAGTAAGGAAGCAAGCAGTTCTTTTTTGAAAAAAAGAACCAAAAAACTTTTACTTTCCCGACGCTGGTATGTTCCGGCTGCTTCTGACGCTCACGGCTGGTGCGGATGCGCAGCTTTCTTCGTTAGATGTAATGTTCTGCCAGCGGCTGGAAACCGTTGAAGCTTGTAGACGCATACGTCGTCACGTAGGCGCCGGCGGCCAGTATCTCCACCCGGTCGCCCGCCTTGAGCGCCAGCGGCAGCCAGTAGGGCTGTTTCTCATACATGATGTCCATGCTGTCGCAGGTGGGGCCGGCCACCACGGCCGGGCCTTCCTCTGCGCCGTTGTAGGGTGTGCGCAACACGTAACGTGTTGCCTCGCCCTCCGTCTCCGCCAGGCCGCCGAAGCGGCCGATATCCAGATACACCCAGCGCAGCTCGTCGGTCTTCAGGCGCTGGCTGACCAGGACCACTTCGGTGCTGACCAGGCCGGCGTCGCCCACCATGTAGCGGCCCGGCTCCAGGAACACCTGCGGCTGGGCGTTGCCGAAATGGAAGCGCAGCGCGCGGTCTATGCCGCCGGCGAAGGCGCTGACGGCCGGGATTTCCTCGCCGTAGCGGGTGGGGAAGCCGCCGCCCAGGTTGATCATGCGCAGCTTGATGCCGGCGCGGTCCAGCTCGTCGAACAGCATCGCCACCTGGCCGATCGCCGCCTCGTGGGCCTCTGCCTGCACCTGCTGGCTGCCGACGTGGAAGGACAGGCCGTAGGGCTCCAAGCCAAGGTCACGCGCGCGGACCATCAGCTCGGCCGCCATGTCCATGCCGGTGCCGAACTTGCGCGACAGCGGGAACACGGAGCCGGCGGTGCCGACCTGCAGCCGGCAGAACACCCGCGCACCTGGGGCGTGGGCGGCGATCTTTTCCAGTTCCGGCTCGCAGTCGAACACGAAGAGGCGCACGCCGGCCGCGTAGGCGCGCTGTATGGAGGTGGCCTTCTTTATGGTGTTGCCGAAGGAGATGCGCTCCGGCGGCGCGCCGGCGGCGAGGCAGAGGGCGATCTCTTCCCAGCTCGCCGCGTCAAAACTGCTGCCGAGCGCCACCAGGCGGCGCAGGACGGGGGCGGCTGGGTTGGCCTTTACCGCGTAGTAGATGTGCGCGTCCGGGAAGGCTTCGCGCATGGCGGTGAAGTTCTCCTCCACACGGTCCAGATCGAGCACCAGACAGGGCGTGGGTGGCTGCTCGGCCTGCAAATAGCGGTCGATCTTGGGGGTCATCGCGGCTCCGGAAGGAAGGAAGAAAGGCCTTCTTTTTTGAAAAAAAGAAGCAAAAAACTTTCGTCCCGGCGCTGCTGCCGTCGCTCGGCATATCCGGATAAATTTGGCTGGTGTAAGTGCGGGGAGATAAAAGTTTTTTGGTCCTTTTTTTCAAAAAAGGACTGCTTGCTTCCTTTGCTTTGGCGCCCCGCGCCCCGTCAAGCAACCACGCCCCTCGCACCCACGTTACCAGCCATATCTGGAGTCAAAGTAATGGAGCCGGACGAAGCAGCCCCGGCCGGCCCCGTGCTGCGCGCCAGGGGCGACATGGTCAGCGCAGCGGCGATCGCGCGCAAGCCGGATGCCGAGCGCCTTGGCAGGCTTGCCAAGCACCCGCTGGAGATACCCTGGGCCGGCTGGCGTCGGGTGATTGCGCGAACCGCGCGCGAGGTGATCACCGACCGTATCTCGCTCTGTGCCGCGGGGTGCGCGTTCTACGCCACGCTGGCGCTGTTTCCGGCGATTTCCATGCTGGTCTCGATCTACGGCCTGGCGTTCGATCCGGCGACGGTGGGGCCGCAGATGCAGGTGCTGCAGGACCTGCTGCCACCGAGCGCGTTCCATTTGATCGCTGACCGGGTGCAGATGCTGGTCAGCAAGCCGGCCGGCACGCTGACCTTCAGCCTGCTGGTCAGCATCATGATCGCGCTGTGGTCTGCCTCCACCGGCACGAAATCCATACTGGGCGCGCTGAACCTGGCCTATGAGGAGCGCGAGCAGCGCAGCTTCGTGCGCTTCCAGCTTACCGCGCTGGGCATGACGCTGGGCGCCATACTGGCTGCGGTGATCGGGCTGGCCGCACTTGTGCTGCTGCCGGCCTTTATCGGGTTCTTTGGCATCTCCACCTACGGTGCGACCATGGCCCGGCTGACCAGCCTGGGCGCGCTTGTCATCTTCGTGTTGCTGGCGCTGTCCCTGCTGTATCGCTTCGGCCCTTCGCGCAATGCGGCTTCGTGGCACTGGGTGACGCCCGGGTCGGTAGTGGCGACCGTTTTGTGGCTCATCGTCTCGGCGCTGTTCAGCTTCTACGTGGAGCACCTGGCCAGCTACGATGCCACGTATGGGCCGCTGGGGGCCGTGGTCGGCGTGATGATGTGGTTCTATGTCAGTGCGTTGGCGGTGCTGGTCGGCGCCGAGCTGAACGCGGAGTTGGAACTGCAGACGGTGCATGACAGCACGTCAGGGGCGGCCAAGCCTATCGGTGCGCGCGGTGCGTATGTCGCCGACCATGTGGCGCAATAGCCCGCTTCGGTAGGCCCGCCGCGTCGTCTGGGGCTTCGGCCAGCTCTTCCTCGGCGCCGGCCTGGTCGGCGTCGACCTGGGCGAGCGTTACGTCCGCCACGCCGCGGGCGGCGAAGCCCAGCCTGGCGGCGGCGGCGTGGCTGAGGTCTATGCAGCGTACGCCGTGCGGGGGCTCGCGGTCGTTAACGCGTACCACAATGGAATGGCCGGTGCTGGTGTCGGTGACGCGAACGTAGCTGCCCAGCGGCAGGCTGGCATGGGCCGCGGTCATCTTGGTGCTGTCGAAGCGCTCGCCGCTGGTGGTGCGCATGCCCTCATGGCGTGGGCCGTACCAGCTGGCCTGGCCGCTTTCGGTATAGGCGGAGTCGTCGTGCACGGCGGGGAGCTGGCTGGCGCGGGCTGTGCCTGACGCCAGGCCGGCGCAGGCCAGCATGGGGCAGAAGATCAGGGCCGTTGTCAGGCGCAGACTGGGTGCGCGCATGGTGTCTCCGTGCTCCAGACCGGGTTCCAGGGTGTGTGCCCTGGTCGCGGGTCTGTGATGTGGTTCGTGCATTGAGACTACAGAGTGCGGGGTTGGCAAGCAGAAAATGTGTGGAGCGATGAAGATACCTGTTTGGCGCGTGTAAACGGGGCATAAAGGTAAGCTGGCTTGGTATTTCATAATCAAGGTTTACTGTTCGAAATCGTAATGAACGTTTTGTGCTTTCGCAGGCGGTGCGGAAATGCCGCAATGGGTGCGGCCGATCGGCATCATGGGCGTTTGTTGGGCGGATTTGTTGTGCAAGTATTCTGATTGCGCACGGGTGCGGTGTGCGTCCGGGTAGGCGCGCTTCGCACTCGCAATATCGTGATGACAGCCTGGAATTGCTGGAATTTGCCTGGTTGATGACGGTGCGGTGGTCGGGCATAGCGGTGGGTCTTCGTTCGTTTGGAGGTCAGGCGGGCTGGCGGCGCTGGGTGCGGCGTAACTGCAACAGGAGGAAAAGGGCGGGGGTGCTGGCGAGCATGGTGGTGGCGAAGAACAGGCGGTAGCCGAGGGCCTCCGCCGCGTAGCCGGACAGGCCGCCGAGGGTGTGGAAGGCCAGCGCGGCCAGCGAGGAGAGCAGGGCGTATTGGGTGGCGGTGTAGGCGGTGGAGCACAGGGCGGAGACGTAGGTGAGGAAGGCCATGTCGGCCGCGGAGCCCGCGAAGTTTTCCAGGATCATCTTGGCGGTGAGGGCGGGCTCGCTGGGGCCGGTGGTGAGCAGGGCGAGGTACAGGCCTAGGGACAGGGCTTGCAGGGCGCCGGTCAGGAGCAGGGCGCGCAGGGTGCCGAGGCGCAGGACCAGCCAGGCGCCGGCGGCGGCACCGGCCAGCGTGCCGAACCAGCCGTAGAAGTTGGCGCTGCCTATGGCCTGGGCGTTGAAGCCGGCGCCGTAGCGGTAGAAGGCGGCGGCCGAGCCGTCGGCGAAGACCTTGCCCAGGCGGAAGAGAATTACGAAGGCGAGGATGGTGAGGGCGCCGGGGTGGGTCAGGAAGTCCCGGAGCGGGGCGAGGAAGGCGGATTCTATGCCGGCGCGCCAGCCGGGGAGACGGGCAAGGCGGGGGAGGGCGGCGGCTACGGGGGCCAGGAGGGTGATGGTTATGCCGGCGGCCAGCAGGGCGGCGAGGGATAGGAGGGCGGTGCGCCAGCCGAAGGCGTGGGCGAGCCAGAGGGCACCGGAGGTGGAGGTGAGCATGGCGCCGCGGTAGCCCCAGACGTAGGTGGCCAGGGCGGAGCCTTGGAGGCGTTCTGGGAAGGTTTCTATGCGCCAGGCGTCGATCAGGATGTCCTGGCTGGCGGAGAAGAAGGCCAGCGCCAGGCCGGCGAGGATCGTGGTGGCGGGGGCCTGGGCGGGGTTGCTCAGGGCGATGGCGGCGGCGGCGGCGGCGAGCGGGGGTTGGACGAGGAGGAGCCAGCCGCGGCGGCGGCCGAGGCGGGCGAGGGGGGCGGGGGGTGTGCGGTCGAAGAAGCCGGACCAGAGGAATTTCAGGGTGTAGGGGAGGCCCAGCCAGGCGGTGAGGCCGATGGCGTGTACCGAGATGTGGAAGGTGGTGAACCAGAGCTGCAGGGTGAAGGCGGTGAGTGAGAGGGGGAGGCCGCTTAGGAAGCCGAAGGCGCCCATCAGCCAGAGGGTTCTTGTGTGGGAGTCTGGGGTGGCGGGCATTCGGGGAGTGTAGCGCATGGGTGGGCGTGGCTCTCAAGCGCGGGGGCTGGGCGGATGCGGGGTTCGGTTTTGGGGTTTTGGCGCTGGTTTCGGCATGGGAATTGCTTTGGTGATGGGCGATGACGGTCCGGAGAAGGGGTTGGTTGTGGGATTTGGACGACGGGCCGCTCTGATGGTTTTGGCGATGGTGCCGCTGGCGGCGCGCGCGGAGCCGATCGATCCGCCTACACCTGACGATGTTGGGGCGGGTGACGTGGTGACGCGGAATGTGGCGGCGGTGCGGGCGCATCACGCGCTGCTCGATGCGGGCAAGGTTGCCGAGGCGGTGCAGTCTTTCGCCGTGGACGCGCGCAATCACGGCGTTCCGGTGGGCCGTAAAGGATTGCTCCGGGTGTTGAGCGATATCTACACGACTTTTCCGGACTGGCGGATGGAGATCGTCAGTCTTGATGCTGTCGGCGACGATGTCGTGGTCCGGTGCATCGTGTCCGGGACGCACAAGGGGGTTGGCCGGATACCGGTCAATGGCGGTCTGCTGGTGGGTGTTCCTCCTACGGGCAAGAGCTTCAAGGTGCAGCACATCCACTGGTACACTTTGAAGGACGGATTGATTGTCGAGCACCGTGCCAACCGGGATGACATCGGGATGATGCAGGAGCTGGGTCTTCTGCCGGCGGTGAAACGCTACGATCTTCCGTCGCACGGCTGAGTGGCCGTTGCTGCCAGCGTTTTCGTTAGCAGGATCAGACTGGTTGTCGATGCAGGCAGGGTAGTAAAAGTTTTTTGGTCCTTTTTTTCAAAAAAGGACTGCTTGCTTTCTTGTCGCTGGGGTTAGCCGGTGTCCAGGGCTGCGTAGAGGTGGCGGCGGGGGTAGCCGGGGCCTGGGTCCGGGTCGATGTGGATGCCGAAGCCGTTGCAGATGCGGCGGATGATGTCCGGGGTGGGGGCTTCGGGGGTTTCGGTCAGTTCGTGGTCTAGTTGGGTTTCCATTTCCTCGCGCAGCGCGGGGGCTTGGGGGTGATCGGTTGCGGCCTGGTGCAGGGCGCGGGTGATTATGGGGCGGCGCGGGTTTGGGGCGCGGTAGGTGGGGCGCGCGGCTGGGCGTCGCGCGGCGGCGTTCACAATGCGGCGTTCCAGGGCGATGGCTTGCCTGGCGGCGCAGGCGAGTATGGCGAAGAGGTTGGCCGGTTGTTTGGCGCGTTTTTGGGGTTTGGCGGGGTGGTCGGGTGTTGGGGGGATCTGGGCCAGGTCACGCATGGCTACGGCGTGTGCGGCCTGGGCCAGTTCGGCTGCCAGGTCGGTTAGCATGCAGCAGACGCTGATGTGGCGGTCGTCGCGTTCGGTGGGGGTTTCGCGGCGCCTGGGCGCTTGGGTGGGGGTGGGGATGGCGTTCATGGCCGGGTGGGGTGGTGGGGCATTTGTGGGAACATAATAGGAACTTATAAGGGAGCTGGGCAAGGGGTTTTGTGTTGTGTGCGCGATGGATGCTCAACAGTGGGCGAGGTTGTGGATGGGATGTGCGACTCGAAAGCGCGCGCTACAATCATGATGGTCCCGTTGAAAGCTGAAAACTTGGACACTGCGAATTTGCTGCATTGGTTAGGGCCTGAGTGGGGGATGCCGATTATAGTCTGCCCAATAGTATTTGGCATATTTGCTTTCACCGAAAGCGTTGCATCAACGGGTGCAAAAGCAGCGCTTTTAGAGTTCGTACACGCTGGGAAATTCAATGATTACCTTGGCATGCTTCCGGAGACCATCGAGGGTATATTTTTCAAAGTGTTCGGCGACCAACATCTTGGGCGGCGGTGCTTACGTCAAAGTTTAAAGATTTCTTTCGTTACGACTCTCGTCGCTATTACGTTGACATGGTTTTTAGTTATCCAACTATAACCCATGTTCCTAGAGCTCTAGCGGACTTTCTCGTTAATTATCAAGCGTCGCTTGCAAAAACGCAGCAAACCAAAACCTTGGGTAATTACATTGGCGCGCTCCTCAAGAGCAAAGAGTGGATCGTTTTCTTACCGATTCTTTGGGTAGGGTGGGCAGTCTTACCGGATTATATATCTCTCTTAAAAACTCGAGTGGTATTACTTATACTCAAGCACATCAAGGTAAGCGCTTTGTCTCTCTTTGCGCTTGTCTTAATTGATTTTCTTCTTGGAATCCTGTTCTTTTTTGGAAGCTTCGTCTTATTTCAGTTTATATACATATCAATCATGTTAGCTGTAGAGGGGTATTGGGTAGGTGGAAACCTAACCTTAGATTTCATCATGTTCTGGATATTCTTTAGCGCAGAGCTGCTGTTCTTTACTTTTACGGGCCTTGTGTTCCTTTATCTCCCAATCTCCAGCCTTTTCTGGGCAAGCCTACTGCCGTCTTTGTGGTTGTGGGCTTATATAGTCGCAGCGTTAATTGCGCGCTTTGCATTGGCATCGAAGAGATTTCATTCTTTTTTGGTGTTTTTTCTTGACTTTTCTAATCACCCAATCAGATCACTTGGGGTGTTAGCCTCAAGTTTGACGGGGATAATTCTTGTAATCTGCGTGACTGTTTATAAGTTCGTGAGTGCGTGATGTTTGCTATTCCTGCGGCTTCGATTTCAGCTGCACCGTACTGGACTACTCAAAGAAATAAAGGCTTGCTTCAACGTGGATTGGCTGAAACAACGACGGTGTGTGTCGCCGCCCGCATGCGCTCGACGCGGACTGCCAAGGCTGCCGTCCGCCTCACTACCTTGTCGTATTTGGAGTGAGCCCCTTGGAGGCGCGCTGTAGCGCGTGATTGAGGCAGTAATTGGCCTCAGGATCGGTTGAATTGCTCTCCAAATCATGGAACTTCCCAATCCTCGATCTCTAAGCCTTGCACACGGGAGAACTCCTTTATGTTGTGGGTGATCAGCGTCAGACCGCGTGCCTTTGCCTGGCCGGCGATCAGGACATCGTAGGAACCGATCGGGGTTCCAGCCTTGGCGAGATTGGCTCGGATCTCTCCAGCCTGCCTGGCATCCTCGCGGTCGAACTCAAGCACCTCGAATTGCAAGGCATCCACGCGGGCCAAGTTTTGCGCTAGCTGCTGACTTTTGTATGCACCATAGAACAACTCGTGTGCTGCCACGGCTGGGACGCCAAAGTCCCGAGGTAGGAATTGCCGCAGACGGGCAGTCAGTTCTAGGTGATTCTTAAGCAAGCCGATTACTGCGTTGGCGTCGAGCAGGTATTTCATTTGAAGAAGTCTAGCTCCGAGCGCTCCTGATCACTGGGCGCTTCCCGGGCGGCCTGCTCGAAGTCTTGGTCGACTGGTCCAACGAGGACTTCCAGCCAAGCCCAGTCGTGGGCGATCGGTTCGAGGATCACGGCATGGCCATGGCGACGAATACGAACCTCGTCTTGCTCGAAACGATACTCCTTTGGCAGGCGAACGGCTTGTGACCGCCCGGACCAGAACACCTTTGCTGTTTCCAACGCGTCACCCGTGAGATATAGCACAGCTATATATCACACTCAGCGTTTTAGACAAACGTAGATTGTCGGCTGCATCAAGTGCCGACCTGCTGCCGCCAACGTTCGTGTCGGCAGAACGAGGGCGGACCTTGGTGCAGACGGGGTAGCAAAAGTTTTTTGGTCCTTTTTTTCAAAAAAGGACTGCTTGCCTTCCCTTCCCCTTGCCCTGACGTCGCCCTCTAAGGAAACAACCCCCGCGTAATCTTCGCCTTCTGCACGCGCTCCACGCCGATTGCCAGGGCCGCCGTCCGGTGCGGGACGCCGTCGCGTTCGGCGCGGGCCATCACGGCCTGGAAGGCGCGTTCCAGGACGCGGTTCAGGCGGTCGCGGACTTCTGGTTCGGTCCAGAAGAGCTGTTGCAGGTCCTGAACCCATTCGAAGTAGCTGACGACGACGCCGCCGGCGTTGCACAGGATGTCGGGGATGACGAAGATTTCGGGGCGTTGGTTGAGCACGCGGTCGGCGTCTGGCGTGGTGGGGCCGTTGGCCCCTTCGGCGAGGATGCGGCATTGCAGGGCGCGGGCCACGTCCGCCGTGATGACCTGTTCCATGGCGGCGGGGACGAGGATGTCGCATTTCTGGGTGAGGAGCTGGGCCGGGTCGAAGGCGGCTTCGTTGCTCCAGCCGGCGAGGGTGCCGTGTTCCTCGGTCCAGCGGATGAGAGCGGGGACGTCCAGGCCGCGGGCGTCGTAGTAGCAGGAGGTGTGGTCGGAGACGCCGAGGACTTTCACGCCCTGCTGGACGAGGGTGGCGGCGGTGACGCTGCCGACGTTGCCGAAGCCCTGGATGATGGCGGTGGATTCGATGGGGTTGAGCTGGAGGCGTTCCATGGCGCGGCCGACCAGGTGCACCACGCCGCGGCCGGTGGCTTCGCGGCGGCCGACGGTGCCGCCGGCGTCCACGGGTTTGCCGGTGACGATCTCGGTGACGGTCTGGCCCTGGTACATGGAGTAGGTGTCCATATACCAGGCCATGACCTGCTCGTTGGTGCCCATGTCCGGGGCCATGACGTCGGTCTTGGGGCCGACGAAGGGGATCATCTCCTGCATGTAGCGGCGGCTGACCGCTTCGAGCTCGCGGCGGGACAGGCTGTAGGGGTCCAGCGCGATGCCGCCTTTGGCGCCGCCATAGGGCAGGCCGGCCAGAGCGCATTTCCAGGACATGGCGATGGCCAGCGCGCCGACTTCGCCGAGATGGAGGTTGCTGGCGTAGCGGGTGCCGCCCTTGGTGGGGCCCATGGTCAGGTGGTGCTGGACGCGGTAGCCGGTGAAGACTCTCTCGGTGCCGTCGTCGCGGTGGATCGGGCAGGAGACGACGATGGCGCGCTTGGGCAGCAGCAGGCGGTCGCGCTGGTGGGTGGGGATTTCCAGGTAGTCGGCGATGACGGCGAAGTTTTCGCGCGCCTGTTCGAAGAACGGGCCGGTGTAGATGTCCATGCTAGGCTGTCCTGAGAGCTGGTGTGGTCCCGCCCGGTGTGTCCGGTGCTTGTTGGTTTTGCTTGCCGGCCGTGTGGGGCGGGAGTGTGGCGGCACCTTTGGGCGCGGCGCTGCGTTTTGTCCATGAAATGAGGGTTGCGGGTTTCGAATGGCGGATAGGACGGAGACGGAAGTGGGCGGACAGCCGGCGCGGCGGATGGCGCTGGTGGCCAACGCGAAGGCGGGGGCGTTGCTGGGGCGCGATGACGGGGCGGGGTCGCTGGAGGCGCTGCTGCGGGGGGAGGCGGCGTCCCTGGATGTGATACCGGCCGATGCGGGGAGCCTGCCGGAGCGCATGCGGCTGGCGATGCAGACGGGGGCGGATTGCGTGGTGGTGGCCGGGGGCGACGGGAGCATCGCGTGCGCGGCGTCCGTGCTGGCGGGGACGGATACGGCGCTTGGGGTGATCCCGTGCGGGACGATGAACCTGTTTGCCAAGGATATCGGGCTGGACCCGGCCGATCATGCGGCGTGCGTGCGGGCGTTGGCGGACGGGGCGGTGCGCACGATCGATGCGGGGTGCGTGACTGGGGCGGACGGGGAGGCGCATCTGTTCCTGTGCGCGTCGATGCTGGGGACGCCGGCGCGGCTGACGCGGCATCGGGAGGCGAGCCGGAAGAGTGGCGGCGGGGTGCTGGCGTGGGCGGGGTTCGGGCGGGCGGCAATTCGGGCGCTGTGGGCCAACCGGTCGGTGCGGCTGGTTCTGCGGTGCAACGGGCGGGTGCTGGAGCGGCGGACGCCTTCGCTGACGATCACGGTGAACAAGCTGGACGACGATGCGGGGCGGATGTTCGGGCGGACGTGCCTGGATGAGGGGAAGTTGGTTTTGTACGTGGTGCGGCGGGCTTCGGTGCTCGGGCAGGTTTGGTTGTTGCTGCGCACCGTGGTGAGCGGGACGCTGCATGCGCGCGAGATCGAGGTGATCGAGACCGACGCGCTGGAGATCACGTCCAGGCGGCGCGGGCTGCACGTGCTGGTGGATGGGGAGATGCGGCTGCTGGTGCCGCCGTTGCGCTACACGGTCCGGGCGGGGGCGCTGCGCGTGGTGGCGCCGGCGCGCGAGGTGCCGTGAGCGGGGGCGTGACGCGGATCGTGCACCTGACGGACGTGCATTTCGGTGCCACCGACCAGGCGGTGGTGGATGGGCTGGTGGCCGACATTCGGGCCGATCCGCCGGACCTGGTGGTGATCAGCGGAGATTTGACGATGGGCGCGCGGCGGTGGGAGTTCCGCGCGGCGCGGGCGTTCATGGAGAGCCTGGGGGTGCCGACTTTGGCGGTTCCGGGCAACCATGACATCACGCCGTATCGGTTGTTCGAGCGGTTCCTCGCACCTTACGCGCGGTGGCATCAGGAGATCTCGCCGCAGACGGAGCCGGTTTGGCAGGATGGGCGGGTGGCTGTGCTGGGGTTGAACACGGCGCGGCGTATGGGGCCGAATCTGGATTGGTCGCGGGGGCGGGTCAGTACGCTGCGGCTGAAGCACCTGGTGGCGCGGCTGGACGCGGTGCCGGCGGGGCTGATGCGCATTGTGGTGGCGCACCACCCGCTGCTGGCGCCTGAGGGGGAGGTGTCGCGGCAGGTGGCTGGGGGGTCCGCGCGGGCGCTGGCGGCGTTTGCGCGGCATAAGGTGCGGCTGGTGCTGGCGGGGCATTTGCACAGGAGTTACGCGCGGGTGGGGGCGGCTGGCGCGGGGGCGCCGCTGGTGTTGCAGGGTGGGTCGGCGACGTCCGTGCGTCTGCGGGGGGAGTCGAACGCTTACAATGTGGTGTGCGTGGCGGGGGATGGGAGTGCGGTGATAGAGGGGCGGGTTTGGGATGGGGCGGGGTGGGTGGAGGTGGCGGAGCGGAGGGTGCGGTTGGCGGCGGGTTAGGCAAAGTCGGCTTCTGGGGGTGGGTCGGCGGTGGGGGCCACTTGGGTGTCTGGGTCTGGTGGGGGTTGGGCTGGGGTGGGGGTGGGTGTGTGTTTTGGGTCGGGTTGCGGCATGTGGTGGGTTCCTTGGCTGTTGCGTGCGGGTGCTTTTGCTCGCCCGGCCTGATGGAGCGTGGCGCCGGCAGCTTTTTCCGTAAAGCCCGCTTCGCGCCGCAAGGGCGGTGGCCTGCGGCCAGGCTTGACTGAAAAAGCTGCCGTCGCCGTGGGGAGTTGCAGGCCGGGACGGAGAAACGGCGCTCAAACCGAACAGAGAAACTGGGTTTGG
>CAXTCL010000010.1:0-16568 GCA_964242035.1 uncultured Acetobacteraceae bacterium
TGTCAACCGAGCCTTGAAACCGTCTCTCATGTGCGAACTCCGGAATATTGCACCGGCGCGGCGCGGCGCGGCGGCCGGGCGCCAAGCAGGGCGGTGATTATGATGGCCAGAACGGTAATGGCGGAGAGCGCCAGGCCCGTGGGAACCACGGACGTCCAGGCGTCTCGGCTGTGGACGAAATTGTTAAGTAGGGCGAGCGCCAGAACGACAACACTGCCGATGGCAAGCGGCACTATCTGCCGGCCGGTGCGTGCGTGCCGAAAGCGTATTGCGTCGATGATGCCGCCTATCGCGGCGATGGCACCCATCGCCATCCCGGCGGCCAGCAGCCAGTCCGAGAAGTTGGACCACATCATGTCCGACGTCAGCGCATAGAGCGCGTCCGTGCCGAGCGCGCAGCAGAAGCAGGCGACGGGGAAGGCCGTGAGTATGAGCAGGCCGGGATGGGAGGGCGCCTGTGGGATCACGTAAGCGGTTTCACTGTTCATGGGGCATCCTGATACGTCGCAGCCGATCCAGCGTCTGTGGGACGCCTTACGGCTGCATCGTGGTCAGGGTTGCTTCAACTCCCTGTTCCGGCCGCGATGTCGTTTTCGGCAGGAAGGAAGCAAGGCTTTCTTTTTCGAGAAAAAGAAGCAAAAAGCTTTTGCTCCGCTGTCGCGGAACGTTGAGGCGTGCGCCTCGACAACGCGGATCGGACGGAGACAAAGGCTTTTTGGTTCTTTTTCTCGAAAAAGAACTGCTTTCTTCACTTTACGCCTTCAGCAACGCCAAAACCGCTTCCGCCGCAGCATCCGACGGCGTCCCAGCAGGCGCCCGCAAGCTCTCCATGACTCCGCCGAACGCCGCACGCTGCGCCGCGGCCGCCATCCTGTCCGTCAGCAGCACGCGCATTGTCTCGGCCAACTTCTCCGGCGTGCAATCCTGCTGCAGCAGCTCAGGCACCACCTGCCGGCTGGCCAGCAGGTTTACCATGGCCACATGCGGCACCCGTATAAGCCGCCGTGCCAGCGTCGCGGTAATCGGGTTCACGCGGTAGGTGACCGCCATCGGCACGCCGGCCAGCGCCAGCTCCAGCGTGGAGGTGCCGGATTTGGTCAGCGCCGCGCCGGCTGCGGCGTAGGCATCGTGCTTGTCCTCGATTTCGGTCAGGATCAGCGGGCGCACCGGCCAGGCGGCGGCGTGGGCGGCTACGATCTCTGCCACTGCCGGCGAACTCGGGATCACCGGCAGCAGATTCGGCACGCTCTGCCGCAGCAGCGCCATCGCACGGCCGAACACCGGCAGCAGGCGCGGCGCCTCGGTGCGACGGCTGCCAGGCATCAGAATGACTATTTTGGTGGATGCAGCCACACCGTGGCGGGCGCGGAAGCGGGCGGCGTCGCCCTGGTCCGCGCCCGATTGCAGCACCGGGTGGCCCACGAAGGTGGCGGGGATGCCGTGGCGCGCGAAGAACGCCACCTCGAACGGCAGCAGGCAAAGCAGCCGGTCCCACAGGCCAGGATACTTACGCACGCGGTGTTCCCGCCAGGCCCACACCTGCGGACCCACGTAGTGTATGCGCTTCAGGCCGAGCGGCTTTATCCGCTCCAGCAACCGCAGCGCGAAACCCGGGCTGTCGATCGTCACCACCACGTCCGGCCGGGTCGCGGTTATGTCGGCCTGCGCCTGCGCCAGCCGGCGGCTCAGCGCGCGCAGGCGCGGCAGGATCTCCGCCAGCCCCATCACCGCCAGGTCGCGCATCGGAAACAGCGAGGCCAGGCCGGCCGCCTCCATGCGCGGGCCGCCTATGCCGCGAAACGCCAGGTCCGGTTGCCGCGCGCGCAACGCCAGCATGAGCCGCGCGCCCAGTACGTCGCCGCTTGCCTCACCCGCCAACAGCCAGATCGTCTCGCCGGCCATCACCCGTACAGGTCGGCCGGGTTCAGGACAGGTGCTGCTATCTCGACGGCCTGGCCGTCCCGCCACGCGGTGTAGAAACACGAGCGGCGGCCGGTGTGGCAGGCTACGCCCGTCTGGTCCACGAGCAGCAGCAGCGTGTCCGCGTCGCAATCGTAGCGCAGCTCCACCAAGCGCTGCACCTGGCCGGAAGTCTCGCCCTTGCGCCAGAGTCCGCGGCGGCTGCGGCTGTAGTAGCAGACGCGGCCGGTCGCCAGCGTCTCGTCGAGCGCGGCCTGGTTCATCCAGGCCAGCATGAGGACCTCTCCTGTGTCGTGCTGCTGGGCGATGGCCGGCAGCAGGCCGCGTGAGTCGAAGCGCAAGGAGAGCAGCATGCGTGCACCATAAGCGGGGGCCTTGCGGTGCGCCAGACGAGGCAAGCAAGACCTTCTTTTTTGAAAAACGAAACAAAACTTTTGGCTCCGCTGTCGCGCCGCGTTTCAGCAGTCGCCGACAGGGAGCAAAAGTTTTTGGGTTCTTTTTTCAAAAAGAACTGCTTGCTTACGTCTCTTCTAACAACGCCCAAGCCGCGTGCAAATCAGCGATCAGATCTTCTGCATCCTCAAGCCCGATGTGGAACCGAACCATCGCGCCGCTCAACTGGGACGCGGTGCGCGTCACGAAACCCGTTGTCGGTAAGGCGAGACTCTCGAACCCGCCCCAGGACGCGCCGATGCCGAACAGGCGCAGCGCATCGACGAAGCGGTGCGTGCCGGCGACGGTCACATCCGGGCGGAACACCACGCCGAACAGGCTGCACGCGCCGGTGAAATCACGGCGCCACAGATCGTGGCCAGGCGCGCCGGGCAACGCGGGATGCAGCACCTGCGCCACCTCCGGCTGTGCGGCGAACCAGGCCGCGACCTCCAGCCCGGACTGCATCTGGCGCTCCAGCCGCACCGCCATCGTGCGTAACCCGCGCAGAGTCAGCCAGCAATCGTCGGGAGACGCATATTGCCCGAGCACCAGCGCAGCATCGCGCACCTTGTGCCAATGCGCCTCCGCGTTCGTGGTGGCCGAACCGATTAGAACGTCCGAGTGCCCGCCTGCATATTTCGTCAGCGCCTGGAGACTGACGTCGACGCCGTGGGTGAACGGCTGGAAGGCGTGTATGCCCCAGGTATTGTCCATCAGCACCGCGCAGCCGCGCGCGTGTGCGCAGGCGGCCAGCGCGGGCACGTCCTGCACCTCGAAACTGTGGCTGCCCGGGCTCTCCAGATACAACACGCGCGTCTCTGGGCGGAACAGCGGCGCCAACTCGTCGGCCGTGCAATCCGCGCGGTAGTATGTCGTCGCCACGCCGAGCCGCTTCAGCATGGTGTCGCAAAAGGTTCTGACAGGGCCATAGACACTATCGGGCATCAGGAGATGCTCGCCGGCGCCGAGGTAGCCCAGCAGCGGCGTGGTGCAGGCGGCCAGGCCGGTGGAGAAGATCTGGCAGCGCGTGCCGCCTTCCACCTCGGCGATCACATTTTCCAGCGCGTGGTGCGTGGCCGAGCCTTGCGTGCCGTAGGTCAGCGCCTGGTCGAACCGCCGGCGCATGTGCGCGCTGCGCTGCGCCATGTTTTCGTAGAGCACGGTCGAGCCGCGGTGCACCGGCGGGTTGACCAAGCCGTGCACCTTGGTGCCGGCGCGGCCGGCATGAGACAGGCGCGTGGCCAGGCCGTGCGGTTTGTCTGTCATGTCGTAACTTTCGGGGTCTCCGGCCGGCTGGCCCATTCGGTCCAGGAGCCGTCATACAGCGCGCCTTCGGGCAGGCCGGCGACCGCCAGGCCCAGCGTCAGTATGGCCGCAGTCACCCCGGTGCCGCAGCTGGTCACCACCGGCCGCACGCCATCGGCGCCGGCCTGAGCAAAGCGGGCGCGCAGCGCGTCGGGCGGCAGCATCGTCTGGTCGGGGCGGAGCAGCTCGGTGGCGGGCAGGCTGGCCGCACCCGGCATGTGCCCGCTCGGCAGCCCGGGCCGTGGCTCGGGTGCGGCACCGGTGAAACGACCGGACGCCCGCGCGTCCAGCACCAGCTCGCCGCCGGTCGCCGAATTGTCCAGCATGTCGCCCAGGCCGCGCAGCCGCGCACTGCGCAGCGTGGCGTGAAAGCTTCCAGGTACCGCGGCCGCCCCGCTGCCGGCCTCCACCTCGCGGCCCTCGGCACGCCATTTCGGCAACCCGCCATCCAGCACAGCCGCGCGCTCATGGCCGAACAGCCGCATCAGCCACCAGCCGCGCGCGGCGGAAAACAACCCCTTCTGATCGTAGAAAACCACCCGGTCGCCATCAGAGATGCCGAGTGCGGCCACCAGGCGCTCGAACCGCCCGGCGGTGGGCACCATATGCGGCAGGCTGGTCTCCTGGTCGGCGACAAGCTCCAGGTCGAAGAAGCGCGCGCCCGGTATGTGGGCGTCCAGGAACAGCGCCGACGCGTCGCGCACCTCTGCCGGCATGTAGAACGTGGCGTCCATGACGCGCAGATCCGGGTCGCCCAGATGGTCCGCCAGCCAGTCCGTGCCGACCAGCTGCGCGAAGCTCACGCCCAGCGCTCCCGCAGCCAGTCCCGCCTGGCAGCGAACCACAGCAGCCCGATGGTGGCCACCGAGTTGGGGTAGGCACCGGCCAGCGCCTGCTCGATGACATGCGCGGCCGGCAGCGCGCGCACCCGTATGTCCTCCTGCTCACTGGCCAAGCCGCGCACGCCAAGCAGGCCGTCCGGTCCTACATCGCCCAGCGTCACCCGCCCGGCAAACAGCGTGCACGTCTCGTCGCAGCCGCCCGGCGTGAGCAGGAACGCGCCTATGCGCTCCATCGGGCCGAGCTCCAGTCCCATCTCCTCCACCGCCTCGCGCCGAATGGTGGTCTCCGCGGTCTCTGAGCCGTCGGTCAGCCCGGCGGCGAGCTCCACCATCACCGGCGGCAGGCCGGCGGCGTAGGCGGGCAGGCGGAACTGCTCGATGGTGACCACCATGTCGGCCACCGGATCGTAGGGCAGCACGGCGGAAGCAGTGCCGCGTCGCAGGAGCTCCCATTCGCGCGGTGCGGAGAGCGTGCCGTCGAAGCGGCGGTTGCGGAAGCCTACGCGCTGCAGGGCGAAGCGGCCGTTCCAGACTGTCTCCTCGGTGTCTATCGTGACGTCGGCGGAGGAGGGTAGTGGGGTGAGGTGCATGGGGCGGAAGAAAGCACGTCAGGCAAGTAAGGCAAGCAGTCGTTTTTTGAAAACCAGGACCAAAAAACTTTTGCTCCCTGTCGGCGGCTGTTTCAGCGCGCGCCGACAGGGAGCAAAAGTTTTTTGCTTCTTTTTTTCAAAAAAGAAGGCCTTGCTTGCTTACGGCTGCCCAGCGCCCCCCGAAGACCCATAGACCTGCCCTGTAGCATAGCTAGCCAGCGGGTCCGCCAGCTGCACATAGATCCCGCCCAGCTCCGCCGGCTGACCCGCGCGCCCAAGCGGCGTCTTTGCCCCGAACGTCTCCAGCTTGGCCTGTGTGGCCCCGCCTGTCACCTGCAGCGGCGTCCAGATCGGGCCGGGCGCCACGCCGTTTACCCGTATGCCTTTCGGGCCGAGCTGCTTGGCCAGCGACTTGACGAAGTTCATCGTCGCCGCCTTGGTCTGTGCGTAATCGTACAGCTCCGGCGTGGGGTCGTAGGCCTGCTCGGACGTGGTGGCGATGATGCACGAGCCAGGCTGCAGGTGTGGCAGCGCTGCCTTGATGATCCAGAACGGCGCGTAGATGTTGGTCTTCATCGTCCAGTCGAACTGCTCGGTGGAGATGTCCAGTATGGAGGCGTGCGCCTGCTGGCGGCCGGCATTGCTGACGATGATGTCCAGTCCGCCGAGGAGGCTGACCGCCTGGGCCACCAGATGCTGGCAGAACGCTTCCTGGCGGAGGTCGCCGGGGATCGCCACGCCGCGGCGGCCGGCCTTCTGGATCAGGTCGATCACCTCGCGCGCGTCGGGCTCCTCGTAGGGCAGATAGTTGATGGCGACGTCGGCGCCCTCGCGCGCGAATGCGATGGCGGCGGCGCGGCCCATGCCGGAGTCGCCGCCGGTGATCAGTGCGCGTCGGCCGGCCAGGCGGCCGGAACCGCGGTAGCTGGTCTCGCCGTGGTCCGGCTTTGGATCCATCTTGCTGGCCAAGCCCGGCCAGGGTTGGGATTGGCTGGGGTAGGGTGGCTTCGGATACGCCTTGGTCGGATCTTCGAGCGGCTTGGCCGCTACTTCCGGCATGGCAGCGGTCGCACTCTGGGCAAAGGCCGCGGCCGCTCCGGCTGCGGCAATGCCAAACCCCGCGCTGCTGACGATCCTGCGGCGTGAAAAGTTCGTGTTGTCGTCGGTGTCCATCGAGTTCTCCTTGTCGACGGTTCAACGTCTGACGCAGAGCAGGCGGTTGCCTCACTGGTGCGCGACCAGCGGCGACCGTCGATTCTCGGTCAACGGCCGATCAGGCCTGGACGACAGCCGAGGGTAGCAGCCTAAGTCGTCAAGTCTGTGCCGAGCAGCCTCGGACTGTCTTCCTGCCCAAGACATCGCGAAGAACATGGCGCCTGCCGCGTCCTCAGCGCTGCTCCACATGCTCATTGCTTCCGTATAGGTCACCCCACAGGAGAAACGCGCGCCAAGCTTCGTATCGCGCTTGGGGGTGGCCGCATGACCATGAACCGGGTTCATCTACGGTTCCTTCTCGAGAGCTCGGCGATCGATGGCCCCGAAGCAAGGCCTTTTTTTCTGAGACTTAACAGGCAGCGTGGGTCGGCTGATTCACCGTATGGTAAGTGATCGCACGGTCGGATCGTGGTGTCCTAGAAGCCGGCGCAGGCCGCTTCCTCCACCACCCCCACGGAGTCCTGGTGGAACCGTCTCTTGTAGGCAGCCGCCACCCGCCCGGCCTGCGCAAACGCTTCGGCCCCAAACACCTGCACCACGCGCGTGTGCTCCCGCACTAGCCGCCCTGTCGACGGCTGGCGCCACTGCCCGGCCGCCTCGTAGGTCGTGAAGCCGTCAGGGTAGGCAGGCGTCAGCGTGCCGGCCGCAAAATCCGCCCAATCCGCCTCTGCCACGCTGCCGCCGAAAAACAGTTGGACGTCTTGCATGCGCGACAGGCCTGGCGGGCAGCCTCGCACGCAGCCGCCCAGCGCCAGCACCATCGACGCACTTAGGCACAAGAACTTTCCCGTCATTATACCCTGCACACGTTGCGCGTTGACCCCATACATGTGGCGCCCTATCAACGCTGCGCTGCACCAAAGACGCTTCGCCGCAACATGCCGCGCCCGCGGCCGGGAGTCTGCCGACCCATGAACGACATACGCGACGCGCTGCTGGTGGCCAGGAACACCGAGGCGAAGCTGGTCCGCCGCCCCGTCTCACCACATATCGGCATCTATCGCTGGCCCATCACGATGGTCGCCTCCATCCTGAACCGTGCGACAGGGATAGCACTCTCTGTCGGCTCGCTGCTTCTGGTGTGGTGGCTGGTGGCCGCGGCGACAGGGCCGCAGGCTTTCGCCCGCGTGCAGGCCTTCATCGCGTCACCCGTCGGGTTGCTGCTGCTGCTCGGCTGGACGGCGTCGCTGTTCTACCATCTGTTTGGTGGCATACGGCATCTTGTGTGGGATACCGGTCGCGGCCTGTCCAAGCCGAGCCTGAACCCGATGACGTGGGTGGTCCTAGCGCTGACCGCACTTGCAACCGCCGGCGTGTGGGTTGCTGGCTACGTCTCTATGGTAGGGGCCTAAGCGATGGGCGCCGGCCAGAATACCAAAGGAAAGGCCGAACAGGTCACCATCATGCGCAGCCAGCTCGGCCGCGTCAGAGGCACCGGGTCGGCGCATGCCGGCTCGCACCATTGGAAGGCCGAGCGCGTCACTGCCGTAGCGCTCGTGCCGCTCACAGTGTGGTTCGTCATCGCCGTGCTCAGCCACCTCGGCGCCGACCAGGCCATGATCGCCGCCTGGGCGGCGCAGCCGCTGAATGCGGCGCTGCTCCTGGCGCTGATCGCAATGAACTTCCACCACATGCATCTGGGCTTGCAGGTGGTCTGGGAGGACTACATTCATAACATTCCGCGGCGCGAGGCCGTGATACTTGCCACGAGGGGCGCTTGCCTGCTGCTCGGCCTGCTGGCCGTGGTCGCGGTTCTGAAGCTTGCCACCGCGGCGCACTGAAGGCGGGCCGAACCTATGAACGCCATCTCCAAGCCGTCCTACGGCGCCTATACCGTCATCGATCACACCTACGACGTGGTTGTGGTCGGAGCCGGTGGTTCCGGCCTGCGCGCCACGCTCGGCACCGGTGCCGCCGGGCTGAAAACGGCGTGCCTGACCAAGGTGTTCCCCACCCGCTCCCACACGGTTGCCGCCCAAGGCGGGATCGGCGCCTCGCTGGGCAACATGGGCGAGGACGACTGGCGCTGGCACATGTACGACACCGTCAAGGGGTCGGACTGGCTTGGCGACCAGGACGCCATCGAATACATGTGCCGCGAGGCGGCGCCGGCGGTCTACGAACTTGAGCATTACGGCATGCCGTTCAGCCGTACCGAGGACGGCAAGATCTACCAGCGCCCGTTCGGCGGGCACATGAAGGAGTACGGCAAGGAGCCGGCCCAGCGCGCCTGCGCGGCGGCGGACAGCACCGGCCACGCCATGCTGCACACGCTCTACCAGCAGTGCCTGAAGCACGAGGTGGAGTTCTTCATCGAGTTCATCGCCCTCGACCTGATCATGGACGATGAGGGCGTCTGCCGTGGCGTGACGGCCTGGTGCCTGGAAGACGGCACCATCCACCGCTTCCGCGCCCAGCTCGTCATCCTGGCCACTGGCGGCTACGGCCGCGCCTATCTCTCGTGCACGTCTGCCCACACCTGCACCGGGGACGGCGGCGGCATGGCCATGCGCGCCGGCCTGCCCACGCAGGACATGGAGTTCGTGCAGTTCCACCCCACCGGCATCTTCCCCGCCGGCTGCCTGATCACCGAAGGCGCACGCGGCGAGGGCGGCTATCTCACCAACGCCGAAGGCGAGCGCTTCATGGAGCGCTACGCACCCACCGCAAAGGATCTGGCCAGCCGTGACGTGGTCAGCCGTTCGATGACCATCGAGATAAACGAGGGCAGGGGCGTCGGCCCCAACAAGGACCACATCCTGCTTCATCTCGAGCACTTGGGCGCCGACCTGCTGCACGAGCGCCTGCCCGGCATCAGCGAGACCGCCCGCGTGTTCGCCGGCGTGGACGTCAACAAGGCGCCGATCCCCGTGCTGCCGACCGTGCACTACAACATGGGCGGCATCCCCACCAACTTCCGCGGTGAGGTGATCAACCCCACCCGCAACAACCCTGACGCTACCGTCCCCGGCCTGATGGCGGTGGGCGAGGCGGCCTGCGTGTCCGTCCACGGTGCGAACCGCCTAGGCACCAACTCGCTGCTGGACCTGGTGGTGTTCGGCCGCGCTGCCGGCCACCGCGCCGCAGAGATCGTCACCCCAGGTGCGAGCCAGGCGCCGCTGCCGTCGCGCGCCGGCGAGGCAAGCCTGGACCGCTTCGACTGGACCCGACACGCCGCCGGCGCCACCCCCGTCAGCCATCTGCGCGAGACCCTGCAACGCACGATGCAGCGACACGCCGCGGTGTTCCGCGACGGCCAGAGCCTGTCCGAAGGCGTGCACAAGATGACCAACCTTTGGGGCGGCCTGGCCGACATGTCGGTCAGCGACCGCAGTCTGATCTGGAACTCGGACCTCGTCGAAGCCCTGGAGCTGCAGAATCTGGTGCGCAACGCGGCCGCCACGATGGTCAGCGCCGAAGCCCGCAAGGAAAGCCGCGGCGCTCAGGCGCATGACGACTACCCCGACCGCGACGACGCAAACTGGATGAAGCATTCGCTGAGCTGGGTAGGCGACAACGGCGAAGTAGCGCTGGATTACCGCCCCGTGCGCATGCAGACGATGACCAACGAGGTCCAAGTATTCCCCCCAAAGAAGCGGGTTTACTAACCCGAACCCTTAGTGATGACGGGGGGTCTGGGGGGAATGGCACATCTCCCCCAGCCTTCCTTGGAGAGAAAAGATGGTAGAGCTAACGCTCCCCAAGAACAGCCGTGTCGGCAAAGGCCGGGTTTATCCAAAGCCTGAAGGTGCGACGCGCACTAAGGAATTCCGCATCTATCGCTGGAACCCCGATGACGGCCGCAATCCGGTGATCGACACCTACACGCTAGACCTGGACCGTGTAGGCCCAATGGTCCTGGACGCGCTGATCTACATAAAGAACGAAGTCGACCCTACGCTTACCTTTCGCCGCTCCTGCCGTGAAGGCATCTGCGGCTCCTGCGCCATGAACATTGACGGCGGCAACACGCTAGCCTGCCTGAAGCCCACCGCCGAGGTGAAAAGCGCCGTCACCATCTATCCGCTGCCGCACATGCCGGTCATCAAGGACCTGGTGCCGGACCTGTCGACCGCTTACGCCCAGCTGCAATCCATCCAGCCCTGGCTGCAGGCCGACAGCCCCGCCCCGCCGGATGGCGAGCGCCTGCAGTCCCGCGAGGAACGCGCCAAGCTCGACGGCATGTGGGAGTGCATCCTCTGCTACTGCTGCACCACCTCCTGCCCCAGCTACTGGTGGAACGGCGACAAATACCTTGGCCCCGCCACGCTGTTGGCCGCCTATCGCTGGATCGCCGACAGCCGCGACGAGAATACCGGCGCTCGGCTTGATGCGCTCGAGGACCCGTTTAAGCTATATCGGTGCCATACGATCATGAACTGCACGCAGACTTGTCCTAAGGGGCTCAATCCGGCGAAGGCTATTCAGGAGATCAAGCAGATGATTGTGGAGCGGCAGGGGTAAGTAAGGAAGCAAGGCCTTCTTTTTTGAAAAAAAGAAGCAAAAAACTTTTGTCTGGCTGTCACGGACTCGGCGATGTTCTCGGGTGACCTTGCGACGCGGCGCGGGCGTGCCGGCGCTTGGTCTGACTCGCTGTTCGTCGATCATGCAGCGTTTCGCGTCGTCTGGGACAACTTCGCTGAAGTCGTCCCGGGCAAGCTCTACCGGTCTAACCACCCGACTCCCGGCCGGCTCGCCTCACTTAAACGCCGCCTCGGCCTGAAGACGCTCGTTAACCTGCGCGGCCACCGCCAATGCGGCTCGGACGCACTCTCGCGCAGCGCCGCCGCCCGGCTGGGTCTGGTCCACATAGACATGGCCTTCGAATCCCGCGGCGCCCCCCACCGTGACCGCGTCCTCCGCTTCGCCGACATCTACGCCACCCTGAAAACCCCCGCGCTGATGCACTGCAAATCCGGCGCCGACCGCGCCGGCCTCGCGTCCGGGCTGGCCGTACTCTTCGAAGGTGGCACCGCCGCCGACGCCGCCGCCCAACTCTCCTGGCGCTTTGGCCATTTCAGCCGCTCGCGCACCGGCATACTCGACGCCTTCTTCCGTCTCTACCAAAACAAGGCGGAAGGCCGCCTCGGCTTTCTGGACTGGGTCGCCACCGAATACGATGAGGCAGGGTTACGCAGCAGCTTCAAGGCAGGCGTCGCCGTAAGCTTTCTTAATGACGAAATCTTGCGTCGAGAATAAGAGACGACGTCTCATAATTAACGACTTTTCTCGTATAGAGGCGTAAGATCACGGACACCAAGCCGAAGCTTTCTTCGGCTACACCCAAGAGAGGTGTTCCGTGTCACTCGATCCATGCCTTCCTCCGGCTGCACACAGCGTCGCCTCGGCCGCACCGCACCGGTTCCGCCGCCTGTCGCATCAGATCGGCAGCCGTCATTTCCGTCGGCTACGTCACACCCACGCCGCAAATCCGGCGTCCCCCGAACTGCCCTACAGCTGCGGCAAGCACTTCGCCGATGACCAGTCCGGCAGCCTGGCCGCCCGGCCGACCGACAGTGGACCGTCGGTCACCGCAGTAAAGGGCAAAGTCGCCATCGCAAAACTCGCTGCGGCAGGCGCGGCATCCCTGCTCGGAGGCGCAGCTATAGCCGGCGTTCTGGCCATGTCGGCTGGCTTGGGCGTTGTTTCCACGGCCGGATACTCCGCAAGAGGAGGCTTTCAGGCCGGCCTCATGCCAGCCGTCTCTACCCAGATCACGCCAGGCTTCCAAAAGCGGTCGTCGCCAGCTGTTTCCGTTCCTGTCACCTCTTCGAACGTTGCGCAGGTTGCGACACCGGTCCCGGAACCCTCGAGCCTTGCCTTGCTCGGCGGAATTGCAACGGTAACGCTGGCGGCAAGCCTTTTCCGGTGTTCTGTGTGGAAGGAAGCAAGGCCTTCTTTTTTGAAAAACAGAAGCAAAAAACTTCTGTCCCCGCGCACTGGCAGCAGTGTCGATCTACCTTGAGACACCCGAAGCGTTGCAGCAGCCCAGGAGCAAAGGTTTTTGTCTCTTTTCAAAAACAGAAGGCCTTTCTTCCTTACTTTGCAGCCAAGCGCCGCCTCTCGATGACATCCCAGATCTGCCCGGCCAGGTTCACCCCGTCATACCGCGCGATCTCCTGCAGCCCGGTCGGCGACGTCACGTTGATCTCGGTCAGCCAGTCGCCGATCACGTCGATGCCAACGAACAATAATCCCTGTTCGCGCAGCATCGGCCCGATCCGCTCGCAGATTTCCTTGTTACGCGGCGTGAGCACGCTCGCCTCCGCCCGGCCGCCGACATGCATGTTGGACCGTGCTTCGCCCTGTGCCGGCACGCGGTTGATCGCGCCGGCGGCCACGCCGTCGATCAGGATGATACGCTTGTCCCCTTGGCGCACGGCCGGCTCGTAGCGCTGCACCATCAGGGGCTCGCGCGACTGCGCAAAGTGCATCTCCAGCAGGGATGCCAGGTTCTCGTCGTCCTCTTTGATCCGGAACACGCCGGCGCCACCGTTGCCGAACAGCGGCTTGACGATGATGTCGCGAAACTCGGCCCTGAAACCTCGTATGGCGTCCAGATCCCATGTGATCAGCGTCGGCGGCATGAGGTCCGGGAAATGCGTCACCAGCAGCTTCTCCGGCGCGTTGCGCACGTTGGCCGGATCGTTGACAACCAGCGTGCCGGGACGGCCAGGCTTGGCGGCGATGTGCTCCAACATGTGCGTGGCCGTGATGTAGGCCATGTCAAACGGCGGATCCTGCCGCATCAGGATCACGTCCATGGAGGCCAGATCCAGCCTCTCAGCCGCGCCGAACGTATAATGCTGGCCGAGCACACGTTGCACCTGCACCGCGCGCGCAGTCGCTGTAAGGCGCTCCACCCTGTGGGCGCCCAACGCTGCCTTGCCTTCGCGTAAAGCCATGTTGCGCACTTCGTAGTGCCACACACGATGGCCTCTCGCCTGGGCTTCCAGCATCAGCGCGAAGGTGCTGTCGCCGTCGATGTTTATCGGCTCCAGCGGGTCCATCTGAACAGCCACGCGCAATCCGACGCCAGCCCGCATGCCCAAAGCCATTCTCGCTGTTCCACCTTATTCCGTTCGCGCCATGTAGCAGCAAGCGCGTCGCGGGCAAGAACGGCCAAGGCAAACCTGGAATCAATGCAGCCGGAACGCGTCTGTCACCCGTCTGACACGGCTTTGCCCATCGACGAGCATGACATCGAACCTGACCCCAGCCTGCCCCCAATCTGGATGGTCGCCCATCACGATCTCCGCCGCCTTCATCAGCCGCATCTGCTGCTTCGTTCCAAGTGCTGCTGCTGCCATGGCAAGCGTCGGACGTGCCTTCACCTCTACGAACGCCAGAAGCCCCGCCTTCTCCGCAATGGCATCGATCTCACCTGCCTTGGTTCGGACCCGCCGGCCAAGTATCTCCCAGCCGTCAGCTTCCAGGGCTTGGCAGGCGCTCTGCTCAGCGGCAACACCAACGGCGGCGTTCGTCATCAGCATTTCCCAAAAAGTCTTCCTTACGTTACTCAACCCTCCCTTAATTTTTCCCTAACATCCCCCTTCCCACAGAGTAGAGGATCAGCATGCGACGCGGCGCCCTGGGCTTTCTCATGGCCACAGTCGCGCTCGACATCCTGGCGCTTTCCGTCATTTGGCCCGTGTATCCCGGGCTCTGCTTTTCTCGGGCCCATGTGCCTGGCGCGCCGTTTTTCATCGCGTCGCTGCTGGTTTCGGAGCTGGACTGGCGGTTCGTGTGACGCGAGAGGAATAAAAGAAAGGCCTTCTTTTTTGCGAAAAAGAAGCAAAAAACTTTTCTCCCCGCGCATTTGAGTCGCCTCGGCAGGTTCAGGAAGTACCCGACTGTTGCAGATGCGGGGTGGCAAAAGTTTTTTAATCCTTTTTCAAAAAAGGACTGCTTTCTTCCTTACTGGTGTGTCTGTCCAGTAATCGCATCGACATAGTCGAGCGTATAATTCACCGGGTAGTCTTCACCCTCGACGTCCGCCCCAAGCGGCGGCGGCCTGAAATCACGGTAGAACGTCACCCAGGCGGCATTCAGCAGGATGGAGCCGCTCGAGCTGATCAGGTGCATCTGTGCCACATGGCCGTCGCGCGCGATGCGCAGGCTGAGCGTGGCGGTGCCCAAATCGGCGCCCTTCAGCATCGTCTGGATGTCCTCCCGATGCGACTCCACCCACGCCACCAGCCGCGCGTCGTAGTCACCGCTCACCTTCGTCCCCGGCGGGTGGCTGATGGTTTCAGTCAGCCGCCCGACCTGCTGTGTTGGCGCGGCCGACAGGTCCATGACCGATCCGGGCCGCCCGGCCACGTGCGAATGGCGCTGGTTGTTGGCCAACTCGAACGGCACGACGTGCGCGAACGGGTTGTCGCGGCGCTGTTTGACCGCCGAGCCATAATGGATCGGCGGCAGCGGCACTGCATCTTGGGACGGCGCCTCAACGGGCGGCGGCGGCGCGTCCGAGTCACCCAGGCTCACGCGCGGCTCGGACACCGCGGGCTGCGTCTGGCTGTCAGGCGCGGCCGACTCGTATTCCACGGCGAAGCTGGGCGCGCTCTGTTCCTCGCCAGGCGGCGAGCCTCTGGAGAGCAGCAGCAGGCTGGCGATCAGCCCGGCATGCACCAGCGCCGAGCCCGCCATGGCCAGCCAGGCCGGCCGGTCCCGCTCGGATGCGGCAGGCCGGGCCTGTGCCACCGGGGCGAGTTCGAATCCCTCCGCAACCCGCTCGAAGGCGGAACGCCGTGCACGCATGGTGTCAGCGCGTCACGGTCGGAAGGGATCTTCGGCCAACGCCACGTCGGTGCGGGCAAACTCCAGGATCAGCATCCAGCCCACGCCGAGCAGGACGGGCCCCAGGAAAATCCCCAGCGCACCAAACGCCAGCACGCCGCCCAGCACGCCCAGCACCGTCAGCAGGAACGGAATCTTCGCCCCGCGCGCGATGAAATACGGGCGAATGACGTGGTCGGACCCCGACACGACGACCACGCCATAGGCTAGCAGGAACACACCGTGCCCGGTGCGGCCGGAAGCGAGCAGCCATAGTCCCGCCGGAATCCAGATGAGCGGCGCGCCGACCGGCAGCACGGCCAGGAACGCCGTTACCGTGCCGAGCAGCACGACACGCGGCACCCCGGCCAGGCTCAGCCCGAACGCGGTGAGGAACCCCTGGATGATCGCCGTGCCAAGGATGCCGTAAACCGTGCCGCGTACCGCCCGTGTGGTGGTGGCCAGCAGATGCGGCCCGTAGTGTCCGGCGATGCGGTTGACCAAGGCCTGCAGGCGCAGGCCTATTTTCTCGCCCGAGAACCACAGGAAGAAGGCCACGAACAGCGCCACGAAGAACTGCACCAGGCCGCCTGCCACGCTCAGCAGCAGCGAAAGGCCGCGCTCGGCAAACGTGCCCAAATAAGGCGTGAAGAACGTGGTCATGCTCGACAGGTCGGCGGCCCAGGCGTTCCACGTGTCCGTCAGCATGCCGCCGGCTAAAGGCACCGAATAGAGCCAGTGCGGCGCTGGCGGAACCGCTGCCATCCACGCTTCCAGGGACAAGCGAAGGGTTTTCACGTCGGCAGCACCCCCTGGGATGGCCAACCCGAGCGGCAACACGATCACCAGGGCGGAGAGCAGCACCATGACCAGGGCCGCCACGCTGTTCGGCAACCGCAGATTGTGTCTGATCCAGAAGAACACCGGCCACGTCGTATAGACCAGTATGGCTGCCCACAGCACCGCCGAAAAAAACGGGTAGAGCACCAGACCGCACCCGAGCGCGATGCCTCCAATCAGCAATCCCATCAGCAGACGTTCGGCGATCATGCGGCTCCCGGCGTTCGGGCGCTGCGCCCGCTCCCGCCCTCGAGGCGGCCATTTCAGGGCCCTTACGCGCGGCGATGAAGGCTGGCAACTCGCCGTTGCCGCACACAAAACAGAGAATATGTGTAAAAATTAGAGCAAAGTCGCTTCAAATGGGATGGCGTGTCAAACGAGACTGTGTACATTCGTATCTGGGAAGCAGAGTCGGCCTGCATGGCGGCGAGCATCGCGGAATTCCTGCGGTCCGGCAAGAACGCCGGGCGGCACATAGACGGGGACTAGGCCGAGCATGCGTTTCACTGAAATAGGACAGCAGTTACGTGCCTACCGCCTTGAGTCCGGACTTCGCGCGGAGGAAATAGCAGCCAGGCTGGGTGTCTCACGTGCGGCCCTTTATCGTTACGAGAAGGGCGAGGTCATCAAGCTCGACACC
>CAXTCL010000010.1:16578-36692 GCA_964242035.1 uncultured Acetobacteraceae bacterium
CAACCGCCTGGCCGAACTCCTGAAGATTTCGCCGTTGTCGCTGCTCGGCATCGGCGTGGAATACTACAATCGGCCAATCGGCTTCTTCGAGCGCTTGCGCCAGGTCGAGGAGACCGCCGACCAGATCCTGCAGGTCAGCTTCCCGCTGACCTACCTCACATCGTCGGACGAGCTGGATGCGCTTGAAGCCGAACTGTTCGCCGAGGCCGCCAATGATGCAGGGGCGGACCGCGTCTCCGCCCGCGCCAACGCGGAGCAGGTGCTCGGCATTCTCGCCGAGCGCAAGCGCATGTTCCGCATGCGGCGGCCCAGCATCATCGCCATGCTTTCGATCGGCGCCATCGGCCGGTTCCTGCACCAGGGCGTGGGCCAGGGCATGGCCCGGTCGGAGCAGCTTCGCCAGCGTGCACGCGCCGTCGCCCGCGGCGAGATGGAGAACATCGCCAACCTGATGGAAGCCGAACCGATGGGCCTGCAGTTTGGCCTGCTCGCATCCGGCGAGCCCTCGGGCCAGTTCCAGCTGCTACGCTCGCGTGACCGCGCCATGCTGGCGATCAACCCGTTCCGCTCGGACACCATCCCGCACGCCCATGCCGGGGTGGCGATGATCACCGGCGCGGAGGAAGCGGTGGCGGCGCATCAGCGCACGGCTGAGGGCATGTGGCGCGAGGCGATCAGGGGGCCGGCGGCGGCGGCGCAGTTGCGCGAGATCATCGCCAGCTACAAGTAATAAGGAAGAAAGGCCTTCTTTTTCAAAAAAAAGAAGCAAAAAACTTTTGGTTCCTGTCGGCGAACGCTGAAACAGCCGCCGACAAGGAGCAAACGTTTTTGGGTCCTTTTTTTCAAAAAAGGACTGTTTTCTTGCCTAACAGCCCCTGCGATACCAGGGCTTCCGCGATCTGCACCGCGTTCAACGCCGCTCCCTTGCGCAGATTGTCAGATACGCACCAGAATCCCAACCCATTCGGCACCGTCGGATCGCGCCGCAGCCGGCTGACATAGACCGCGTCCTCGCCGGGGCAGTCCGCCGGCGTGATGTAGCCGCCATCATCATGCCCATCCATCACCACCACACCCGGCGCGTTACGCAGAAGGTCGCGCGCCTCGCCCACGTTTACCGGCTGCTCGAACTCCACGCTGATCGCCTCCGCATGGCCGATGAACACCGGCACCCGCACGCAGGTAGCGAACACCTGTATGTCGGGGTCGAGTATCTTGCGCGTCTCGACCGCCATCTTCCACTCTTCCTTGGTGCTGCCGTCGTCCAGGAAGCGGTCAATATGCGGGATGCAATTATACGCGATGGGTTTCGGAAACACCTCGGGCTTTACGGGGTCGTTGACGAAGAACGCCTTGCTGCTGTTGAACAGCTCGTCCATGCCTTCCTTGCCGGCGCCCGACACTGACTGGTAGGTGGAAACCACCACGCGGCGCACCCGGTAGCGGTCGTGCAGCGGCTTAAGTGCGACCACCATCTGGATGGTGCTGCAGTTCGGGTTGGCGATGATGCGTCGCTTCGTGTGACGCGCCAGCGCCTGCGGGTTCACCTCCGGCACCACCAGCGGCACGTCCGGCTCCATGCGGAACTGGCTGGTGTTGTCGATCACGATGCACCCGGCCGTCGCCGCGCGCGGCGCGTGTATGGCCGAGACCGCGGCGCCGGGGCTGAACAGCCCGAGGTCGAACCCGGCGAAATCGAACGTCTCGGTGTTGCGCACGGTCAGGACCTGTCGTTCGCCGAAGCTGATCTGCTGCCCGGCCGAGCGGGGCGAGGCCAGCGCCACGATCTCGTCGACCGGAAACGCCCGCTCGGCGAGCGTTTTGATGATCTCGCGCCCGACCGCGCCCGTGGCGCCCACCACCGCTACCCTGTAACCCATCGCAACCACTCCAGAACCGGCGGAGGTTAAGGCAGAGCGCGGCCGGCGGAGCAAGCCGCAACCGTGCTCTCGCCCGTCGGGCCGTCGTTTTTCCAAAAGCCGGCCGCTTGCTCTACACCCTGCCGCATGTTCATCATCGCCCAGGCCTGCGAGCTAGACCTCCTGCTGCGCGCCGCCGCACGGATCGAGATCATGCCGCGGTTCCGCAAGTTGGGCGCCGATGGCATCCGGACGAAAACCGGCCCGCTCGACCTGGTGACCGACGCCGACACCGCCGCCGAGGCGATGATCACCAATGGCCTGCACCGCCTCCACCCCGGCTGCCTTGTGGTGGGCGAGGAGGCCACCGCATCGGACCACAGCCTGCTCGACCGGCTGGCCGGCGCGGAGCTCGCCTTCACGGTGGACCCGGTAGACGGCACGTCCAACTTCGCGGCCGGCCTGCCGCTGTTCGGCACTATGGCCGCGGTCATCGTGCGAGGCGAGGTGGTGGCCAGTGTCATCCACGATCCCGTCGTGGACAGCTCGTCGATAGCCGTGCGCGGCGAAGGCGCCTGGGAACAGGCCGCCGACGGCTCGCGCACGGCATTGCACGTGGCGCCTGCCGGCAAGCTGGCGGAGATGTCCGGGGCGGTTTCCTGGCGCTACCTGCCCGCGCCCTTGCGGGCGAAGGTGCTGCCGAACCTTGGCAAGCTGGCGCAGGTCTACGACTTCCGCTGTGCGGCACACGAATATCGTATGCTGGCGGCTGGGCATTGCCATTTTTTGGTGTTCAACCGGCTGATGCCTTGGGACCACCTGCCTGGCTGGCTTCTACACCGGGAGGCGGGCGGCTATTCGGCGCAGTTCGATGGGCGCGCTTACGTGCCGGGCGTGGTCGATGGGGGGCTGATCTGCGTGCCGGATCTTTCTTGTTATGAGGCGGTGCGTGAGGGGTTGCTGACGTAAGGAAGCAAGCAGTTCTTTTTTGAAAAAAGAACCAAAAGACTTTGCTTCGCTGTCGCAGACACACCGGAGAAGCCCACGACAGCGGTGTCAAAAATGTTTGCTTTTTTTTAACAAAGAAGGCCTTACGCTTCCATCCGTTGCCGTGCGCTCGCAAACGGCCCCACCGGCGTCCGCGACGCAGCGAAGCTCGCCAGACCCATAAGCGGCACGCCGGAATATATCGCCTCCATCCCGCCACGCAGCCGGTACGTCTCGTGCCATATCCCGTTGCCGTCCGCGGCGCGCGCGAAATCCCGCCACCACGTGGCGTGTTGCGGAGCGCGTGTGTACCGCTCCAGACATTCGAAATCCCGCCAGTATTGCCGGAAGCCGGGATGCAGCAGGCCGAACCACATCGTCTCGTGCGACAGCAGTCCTTCCGGCGGATTCTTTTGCAGCTCGGCAAGGCCCCGGCCGATACGCAGCAGGCTGCCTATGCTGCGCCAGTTGTTCACGCGATAGCCAAGATAGATCACGACCAGGTCGGGCGTTGCGGACAGGTCTATGGATTTGCGATCGTAGCTCATGGCGTGGCTCCTGCCGGGATCATCACGGTTTCGGCGCTGAGCACGAACTCGCAGGTTTCCAGGTTTAGGAACGTCGCCTCGTCTGGCCGGATCGTCTGCATGTAGCTTTGCGAGGAGAACACCGCCTCCAGGCCGGCCAGGTCGTCGAACCACAGCTCCGTGATGCCGTCGAAGGTGACGGGCGGTAGTCCTGGTATGCTGGCCGGCACGGTGTGGCATTGCACGTAGCGCCGTACGTGCTGCATCACCTCCGGCAATGCGCAGAACAGGGGAGCGTGGCGGTCCTTGTGATACGACACGAAGGCCTCCCGGGAGAGGGAGGGATTGCGACGCATTAGGATCGTGAATTTTACCATTCTGGCTCCCAAGCACGCGGCACCGACTTTAATGCGGCTTCTGTTTACACTGCACACATAGGAGTTTTGTTTACGGTGTCAACATCTGCGGCGCGGCCGTACCATCATGGGGAACTTCGGGCAGCCCTGGTCAGCAGCGCGCTAGCGCTGCTGATGGAAAGCGGGGCGGACGCACTTTCCTTGCGCGCCGTGGCGCGGCGCGCAGGTGTCTCACCGATGGCGCCCTACCGGCACTTCGTAGACAAGGAACATTTGCTTGCTGCCGTGGCGGCGCAGGGTTTCCTGGCGTTCGGTGCGGCTTTGCGCCAGGCGGATGCTGCGGCGCCGCCGAGTGGTGCACTTGTGGCGCAAGCGTTGGCTTATGTGCGGTTCGCCCTGGATAACCCGGCGATGTTCCGGCTGATGTTCGGCCCCCCCCGCCTCGGCACACACATGGAACTATCGGAGGCCGGTGACTCCGCCTATGGCGTGCTGGCGGCCAGGGTTGCTGCCGGAACGCCGGAGGGCGCAGACCGCGAGGCGCGTGTGCTTGGCTGCTGGTCCATGGTGCACGGCCTGGCGCTGCTGTTTCTCGATGCTGATCTTGCAGGCAAGGTGACTGCTTCGCCGGAGGCGGTTACGCGGCGGGTTGCTGAGGTAATGTTGACGTTGAGCAAGTAGCCAAGGCTTTCTTTCAAGGAAAACAAGCAAAAAGCTTTTGCTCCCTGTCAGCGCCAGGGGCGAAGCGCGCGACAGCGGAGTCAAAGTTTCGTTTGTCCTTCTTTCAAAAAGGACTGCTTGCTTTCCCACCTTCTCAGGCGCTTTCGCCGATACCTACGTATAAATTTTCCAAAGCATCAGCCGCCAGCACGCATGTCAGCTCAGGCTGCATCCGGAAGCAGCGCACCACCTGGCTTGCCTGGTCGCAGATGAAGCGCGGCTGGAAAGCCGCAAGCTGGTGCCGCCCGTCACGCGTCAACTGCTCGACCACGAAATCGAACGCGTCGTCGCGCAGGAACAGCCCGGCGGCTGCGGCGGCGCGCTCGAATATCTGCCGGTACTCGAAAACATCAGGGCCAAGCATCTGAATCTTGTAAGGTATGCGGCGCAGGAAGGCGGGATCCATGAGGTCGGCGGGTTCGAGGTTGGTGGAGAAGATCACCAACTCGTCGAACGGCAGGCGGAAGGTGACGCCGGTGTTCAGCTTGAGGTAGTCCACGCGGTTTTCCAGCGGGATGATCCAGCGGTTCAGCAGATCGACCGGCGCCACCTTCTGGCGGCCGAAATCGTCGATGAGGAACACGCCGTTCAGCGCCTTCATGTGCAGCGGCGCGTCGTACGTCTTGGTCGCCGCGTCCCAGCGCAGGTCCAGCATGTCCAGCGTCATCTCGCCGCCCGCCATAGCGACCGGGCGCCGGCACGCGGCCCAGCGGCCGTCAAACGCCTCGATCTGCACGCCACCGTTCTGCAGGCTGCCATCCGACCCTTCCGTCATGAAGGGCACATGCAGGCTTGGGTCGTGCATGCGTATGATCTGCCCGCTCACCTCGATTGCAAAGGGTATGAACACGGGGTCGGTGAACAACTGGGCGATGCGATTACCCAGGCTGGTCTTGCCGTTGCCCGGCGGCCCGTAGAGCAGCACCGTGCGCCCGGCGCTGACTGCCGGCACCAAGCGATGGACGGTCTGCTCGGACAGGGTTAGGCCGTGGAACGCCTCCCGGAGGGCGGCCGCGTCCAGGATCTCGTTGGTGATCGGCTGCTTGCTGATCTGCGCCTGGAACGCCGCCAGGCTCACCGGCGCCGGGCCCATGTATTGCGTCTGCTCCATCGCCTCGCCGGCGGCGATGCGGCCGGCGTCGCTGAGCGCGTAGCGTATGTAGCGCACGATGCCGCTGTTTATGGAGCCCAGCACGTGCACCAGCTTCTGGGCGATCGCGTCATCGAGTATCTCCTGCACGACCGAGTGCGCGAGGTGTATGCGATGGGCAAGCTCGGGCAACGTCTCGCAGGACGCCACGCGCATGAACTTCAGTATCATGCCCAGGAGAAGCCCGCGGCTGACGCCCGTCTCTGCCACCGTGCGCGGCATCACCGGCGTCTCGTCCATAACTGCGAACAGCTGCTCGGTGGTCATCAGGCCGAGGGCGATCAGGTTGTCGCCCAGGCGGCCGCCTTCCATGCGCTGGCGTTCTATCGCCGTCTCGATGTCCGTGCTGCGCACGAGGCCACGCATCAGGAGTATGTCGCCTAGTCGCATGTCACTACCCTGGCTTGAAAATCGCCCATGGGTCACACGCTAGACCGCCGCATTCTCACGGAAAAGTGAATACGTTAACGATTTGGAAAAAAGCCTGGCCGCCGGTGTTTATGCGTCAAAAATACCACACGCCGAACGCATCCTCAGCCCGTATGCCAGACCCTGTCCCGCAGGGTAGGGACAGGGCCGTCCCTGTCGTGATGCGCCAGCCAGCGTTGTAGCTGCCCGAGAACGGCCCTGGTGGCTGCCGGGATATTTGCGGCAAGCGCGTCCTGCACCGTGTACCAGCGCGGCTCTTCCAGCTCGCGCGACCCGACCGGCGCGCCATGCGTGAGCGCGGCATCGACGATGAAGAAATGCGCGTCGAAACGTATGCTGCGGTCGGGCGGCGTGATGGCGCGGCAGAGATACGCGAGCCCGTCCAGCGCCGGCGGGACACCCAGGCTCATGCCGACCTCCTCGGTCAGTTCGCGTGCCGCCGCGATGGCCAGCGCATGCGCCAGAGTGGGAGTGGCCGCGCGTTCCAGGCGTGCGCGCGTGCGCGGCGAGAGCGGGGTCGCGGCGCGCGCGTGATGGTCGGCTTCGTCCACCGCGCCGCCCGGGAAGACGAGCATGCCCGGCATGAAGCGGTGGCCGTCCGAGCGGCGCGCCATCAGTATCTCTTTCCCGCCGCGCAGCACGATCAGGCTGGCGGCGTGTCTGGGTTCGGTGATCATCGCGTTGCTTTGCTGGCCGGTAGTTAGAAAGCAAGCAGTCCTTTTTTGAAAAAAAGGACCAAAAAACTTTTGCTCCCTGTCGGCGGGTGCTGAAACGTTCGCCGACGGGGGCCAAAACTTTTTTGCTTTCTTTTCGAAAAAGGAGGCCTTCCTTTCTTCCTAATCATCCATGCTAGGCCGCCCGGTCACATGCCGCCACCAGTGCCACAGCAGCCGCGCGGCCAGCGCCCGGTGCGGCTGCCAGGCAAGCGCGATCTCGCGCAGCACAACCGGGCTGGGCCGCGACTCCAGCCCACGCAGATGCGCCACCGCCGCCTGCAGGGCCAGGTCGCCGGCGGGGAACACATCCCCCCGCTGCAGCGCGAACAGCAGGTAGATCTCCGCCGACCACACGCCCAGCCCACGCACCGCGGACAACGCCCGTATCGCCGCCTCGTCCTCCATTTCGGCCAGCCGCCCGGTGGCCAGGTGGCCGCTGGCGAAAGCCTCCGCCACCGCTCTGGCGTGGCCGATCTTCGGGCGCGACAGGCCAGCGCCGCGCAACGCCTCCTGGTCCAGCAGCAGGAAGGTCTCGGGCGCCAGGCTGCCGGGCAGGGCGCTGCAGCGGCGCCATATGGCGGCGGCAGCCTGGTTGCTGATCTGCTGGCCGACGATGGCGGCGAGCAGGCCGGAAAAGCCGGGCGTGCGCACGCGCCAGGGTAGCGGGCCGGCTTCGGCTTCGATGCGCGCCAGATGCGGGTCCGATGCGGCGAGCCAGTCAAGGCCAGCGCGGGCGTGGTCGGGTGGCGGCGGGATGTCTATGCGGCGGCTCCGAAGGAAGGAAGCAAGCAGTCCTTTTTTGAAAAAAAGGACCAAAAAACTTTTGCTCTCCCGCCTGCATCGAGGCGAGCCCTATAATTGCAGGCGTGCGCTTTTGCAGAGCCACGCCACGCCTGCGGGCAAGCGCCAGGAGCAAAAGTTTTTTGCTTCTTTTTTGTAAAAAAGAAGGTCTTCCTTACCTAACGAACAACCCCACGCTGCCAGCCCAACATGCGATGCACAGGCGCGTCCGCATCGGCGCCCATCGTCGAAAACTGTTGCGCTCTTGCATTTAAAAGGCCGACAACGGACGCGGACATCCCCAGCAACCCGGCCAGCAGAACGACACCCCAACGCATCCACACGCTCCTGACGCCCGAAGCCGGGACAATACAGCCTCGTGCCCGAGCGGCACCCGCCTGGAATGAAACGGAGTGAAACGCCGGGGTGGTTCGCGGGCGCGGATCACCTAATGATGTCTAGCGCATGTCGAGGACCTGACGATTGGAGACAATGCCGCACATCCTGATCGTCGATGACGACCGGGAGATACGCGAGCTTCTGGCGCGCTTCCTGGAGCGCAACCGCTTCCGGGTGACCGCGGTGCGCGACGGGCGCGAGGCGCGGCGGCACTGGCCGCTCGGCCACTATCAGCTTGTGGTGCTGGACCTGATGCTGCCGGGCGAATCAGGGCTGGACATCGCCCGATGGCTGCGCACGCAGTCCGACATCCCCATCGTCATGCTGACCGCAATGGGCGAGGAGACCGACCGCATCATCGGCCTCGAACTCGGTGCCGATGACTACGTGCCCAAACCGTTTAACCCGCGCGAGCTGCTGGCCCGCATACGCGCCGTCCTGCGCCGCACAAGCGAACGCGCCGAGAAGCTGGTGGAACCCACCGCGCGCGCCATACGGTTCAGCGGCTGGCTGCTGGAGCCGGCGCGCCGCCGCCTGCTGAACCCGGACGGCGTGGAGGTGGCGCTGACCGGTGGCGAGTATGACCTGCTGGTAGCCCTGGTGGAGCGGGCCAACCGCGTGCTGACGCGCGACATGCTGCTGGATCTGCTAAGAGGGCGCCAGGCAGGGCCGTTCGACCGTGCGATCGATGTCGCGATCAGCCGGTTGCGCCGCAAGCTGGAGGACGACGGGCGCCATGCTCAGCTTATCAAGACGGTCCGGGGCGGCGGCTACGTCCTGGCGGCGGATATTGAACGCAGCTGACGCGCCCGCCCTGCTGAAACGGGCCGCGCTGTCGGCCAGAGGCGGCCGGCTGCTCGACAAGATCCCGGTATGGCCGAACAGCCTGGCCAAACGGACGCTGCTGACCCTGCTGGTAGGCTTGGTGGTGGTGCAAGGCGCCGGGCTTACCATTCACGCGTTCGACAGGATGAAGCTGCAGCGCTTCGCCGAGCTGCGCGACCTCGGCATGCGGTCCATGAGCATCTACCGCACCGTCGTGGGCACCGCGCCTGGCGAGCGCGAGGCGGCCCTGCGCGAGATGGACCTCGGGCCCTCCATGCACGCCACATTGGCCGGTGGCCCGGCGGTGGCGCCGGAGGTCATGGAGCCGCCCTACATAGGCCAGATACGAGTCAACATGGGCCTGGTGCAGGTGCGCCCTGCCAACCGGCCGCGCGACGTGGTCATACGCGGCACGCCGTGGTCGGACCCGATCAACATCGGCCTGCAGATGCCGGATTGGGGCTGGCTGAACCTCAGCGCCAAGCTGCCGCCGCCCCGGCCCTGGCACTCGCACGAGTTCCTGCTGGCCTTCGTGCTGATGACGGTGGCCGCCGCCCTGCTCAGCATCTGGGCAGTGCGCCGGCTGACCGGCCCGGTGGCGCTGCTGGCCGAAGCCGCCGAGCGCCTTGGCCGTGACGTGAACGCGCCGCCGCTGCCCGAGCGCGGACCCGACGAGGTCGTCCGCGCCGCCGTGGCCTTTAACACGATGGCCGCCCGCATCAGGCGCTTCGTGCAGGACCGCACCTTCCTGCTGACCGCCATCGGCCACGATTTGCGCACGCCTATCACCCGGCTGAAACTGCGCGCGGAGTTCATCGAGGACGACGAGCAGCGGCAGAAATTCATGGCCGACCTCGACGAGCTGGACGCGATGGTCTCCGCCACCCTGGTGTTCGGGCGCGACACCGCCGACACCGAACCCGCCGTTCCGTTCGACCTGGTGGCGCTGCTGCGCACCGTGCTCGACGACGCGGCCGACGCGCGCCCGGATGCCGGCGACAGCCTCTCTTTCGCAGGACCGGCGCATCTGACGGTGCACGGCCGCATCCTGGCGCTGAAGCGCGTGTTCGCCAACCTGGTGGGCAACGCGGTGAAATACGGCGGCGCCGCGCGCGTGGTGCTGGACCCGACCGCTGGGCTGGCGACCGTAATTATCGAGGATGACGGGCCAGGCCTGCCACCGGATGAGCTGGAGCGCGTATTTGAGCCGTTTTACCGCGTGGAGGATTCGCGCAACCGCGAGACGGGGGGGACGGGGCTGGGGCTTCCAATCGCACGCAATATCCTGCGCGCGCATGGCGGGGACGTGGTGCTGGGGAACCGGCCTGGGGGTGGGGCACGGGCCTTGGTTACTTTGCCGGCGTAGTAAGGAAGCAAGGCCTTCTTTTGAAAAAAGAAGCACAAATTTTGACTCCGCTGTCGCGTGCTTACTGGAGCATCTGCTCGACGGCGGTTGCTGCGTACCCAACCTCGTGCAGGATTATAACTGCCTCAGCGACACTGCCCGGCGGGAGGCCTGCATTTCCCAGGCCCGTTCCAGTCTCGCCAGCAGCCGTGCATCGTCGATCGTATCCAGGCGCAGCAGCATCGCGTCATAGTCGCGGTAGTGGTCGGTCTCGAAGTAGTATTGCGGTTCTGCTTCCATCAGCATGGTTTTCTCGGCAAGCGGGCAGCGTATCACCAGCGTGTCATTGTCCTTGAGCCGCGCAAGGAACTTGCCGCCGACCTTGAGCGAAGGCGTGCCGTAGGAGACGCTGCGTTCCACGCCTGCCAGCCCGGCCGCAGCCGCCAGGCGCAGAAGCCGCTCGATCCCATTCGTCAAGCAGCGCCCTCTTCAAAACGCCGGCGCGACAGCTGAAGTAAAAGTGTTCTTCTTTTTTTGCAAAAAAGAGGGCCTTGCTTCCTTACTTCGACTTGATCAACAGCTTGCCAAAATTCGCGCCGCTAAACAACTTCAACAAAGTCTCCGGAAACGTCTCCAGCCCGTCCACGATATCTTCCTTGGACTTCAGAGAGCCATCCTTCAGCCACCCTGCCACAGCCGTCATACCCTCGGCATAACGCGCGGCGTAGTCGAACACCACGAAGCCCTCCATGCGCGCGTGCTGCACCAGCAGCATCATGTAATTCTTCGGCCCGGCGACCGCAGTGCTGTTGTATTGCGAGATCGCGCCGCAGACCACCACGCGCGCGTGGCGGGCCAGGCGGACGAGTGCTGCATCAAGTATATCGCCGCCCACGTTGTCGAAATACACGTCAACGCCCTTCGGGCAATGCGTGCCCAGGGCACGGCCCACATCCTCGTTCTTGTAGTCTATGACGGCATCGAAGCCGAGCGTGTCCTTCACGTAGGCGCATTTCTCCGCACCGCCTGCGAGACCCACCACGCGGCAGCCCTTGATGCGCGCGATCTGGCCGACCAGCGCGCCCACCGCACCGGATGCGGCCGAGACCAGCACGGTCTGCCCCGCCTGCGGCGCGCCCACATCCAGCAGGCCAAAATAGGCCGTCATCCCCGGCATGCCGAGCGCGCTTAGATACAAAGGCAGCGGTGCCGCAGACGCATCCACTTTCTGCACCGCATCGCCCTTCGCCACGGCGTAATCCTGCATGCCAAACGTGCCGGCCACGTGCTCGCCGGCCTTGAAGCCAGGGTTCCTGGAAGCGACCACTTCGCCCACGGCGCCGGCGCGCATCACGTCACCCAGCTTTACAGGCGGGAGATAGGACCGCACGTCGTTCATCCAGCCGCGCATGGCGGGATCGAGCGAGATGTAGTGCGTGCGGACGAGCACTTCGCCTTCGGCCGGTTCGGGGACAGGCAGCGTGGCGAGCGTGAAGTCGGTGCGCTTGGGCAGGCCTTGCGGGCGGGCGGTGAGCTGCCATTGGCGGTTCTGGTCGGGCATCTTGGGCGGTTCCTTTTTGTTTTGGGAAGAAAGCGAAGCCTTCTTTTCTGAAGAAAAGAAGCAAAAGACTTTTGACTCCGCTGTCGCGGTTCTTTCCGGTTGGCAGCCGGGGGGGGCTTACTTGCTGCGCAGCATTTCCAACTCCAACCACCGCTCCTCGGAGCGCGCAAGCTCCGTCTCCGCCTGCGCCAGCGCGGACGTCGTGGTGTCGAACTTCTTCCTGTCGCGCGTGTACAGATTGGCATCCGTCAGCACACGCTGGTAGCGCACGATGTCGCCTTGCAACTTCGCAATCGCATCCGGCAACTGCGCCAGCTCGTGCTGCTGCTTGAAGGACATCTTCTTCGGGACGGCCGTCTTCGGTGCGTCGGCCACCGCCGCCCGCTTGCGCGCTTCCGCCTTCACCGAACTCGGCGTGCCACGCTGCACCAGCATGTCCGAATACCCGCCGGCATATTCCTGCCAGCGGCCCGCACCCTCGGCCGTCATCGTCGATGTCACCACGCGGTCCAGGAAGTCCCGGTCGTGGCTCACCAGAAGCACGGTGCCCTGGTAGTCCGCCAGCATCTCCTGCAGCAGGTCCAGCGTCTCCAGGTCTAGATCGTTCGTCGGCTCGTCCAGGATCATCAAATTGCTCGGTCGCGCCAGCGCCACCGCCAGCATCAGCCGGCCGCGCTCGCCGCCGGACAGCACGCCCACCGGTGTGCGCGCCTGCTCCGGCCGGAACAGGAAATCTTTCATGTAGCCAATGACGTGGCGTTTCTGGCCGTTCACCTCCACTTGGTCGCCGGCGCCGCCGGTCAGCGTCTCGGACAGGGTGGCGTCCGGGTTCAGGCTGTCGCGCGTCTGATCCAGCGTGACCGCGGACAGGTTTGTGCCGAGCTTGATCTGCCCGCCATCCGGCTGCTCCACGCCGGTCAGCAGCTTCAGCAACGTGGATTTGCCGGCGCCGTTCGGGCCCACGATGCCGATGCGGTCGCCGCGTATGATCCGCGCGGAGAAGTCGCGCACCACGGATTGCGTGCCGCCGTCCGGCGCCGGGTAGGATTTGCTCACGTCCTTGGCGACAGCCACCAGTTTACCGCTGCCCTCAGCCTCGCTGGCCGCCATGCGCACGCCGCCGGTCGGGCGGACGTGCTCGCGCTTGGCCTGCCGCAGCCCGGCCAGCTCGGCCACACGCCGCACGTTGCGCTTGCGCCTTGCTGTCACGCCGTAGCGCATCCAGTCCTCCTCGCGCGCGATCTGGCGGCCGAGCTTGTGCTGGTCGCGCTCCTCCTGCTCCAGCACCTCGTCCCGCCATGCCTCGAAATTGGCAAACCCGCGGTCCACGCGCCTGGTGCGCCCGCGGTCCAGCCAGACGATGCTGCGCGACACGCTCTCCAGCAGGCGCCTGTCATGGCTGATGAGCACGATGCCGGCGCGCAGCGACGCGAGCTCGGCTTCCAGCCACTCGATCGCCGGCAGGTCCAGATGGTTGGTCGGCTCGTCCAGCAGAAGCAGGTCCGGGCTGGGGGCGAGCGCACGCACTAGCGCCGCACGCCGGCTCTCCCCACCCGACAGGCGTCCCGGCGCCTCCTCGCCCGTCAGCCCCACCTGCTCCAGCAGGGCGTGCGCGCGATAAGGGTCGTCACCGGGGCCCATGCCGGCTTCCACGTAGGCCAACACGGTGGCCGCGTCGCCGAAATCCGGCTCCTGGTGCAGGTAGCGGACTGTGGCACCGGGCTGCAGGAAGCGCACGCCCTCGCTGGCGGTCAGCAGGCCGGCGGCGATCTTCAGCAGGGTAGATTTTCCGGATCCGTTGCGGCCGACCAGGCAGATGCGCTCGCCCGCCGCCACGGCCAGCTCGGCGCCGTCCAGCAAAGGGAGGTTGCCGCCCAGCGTGAGGTGGATGTTCTGTAGCGAGAGGAGAGGGGGCGCCATGGCGGCGTTGTCGTGCGTGTTGCACTGCGGGGCAAGCAATCCTTCTTCCCGGACCCGCCTTCGGCTGTGATGCCGTCGCGCATGGATCACGTCAGGCGAGCTGTCTCCGAGGCTAACGACGAAGCCGCGTTGCAGGCTGCTGAAGCAGACCTCGCCGCAGGCCGAGGTCGCGGAATGGCTGCGGACATGGGGTACGCCGGTGGGCACCCCGCACCGTGGCCAGGACCGTGTTCGCGTGTAGCTTGAACGGCCTTGGCGGTCGGCGACCTTGAGCGGCTACGGGCTTACCTCTAACAATGCGACCCCGGAGCGGCATCCCGCATCGCACGCCGCCTGATCGAAGCCTGCGACGGGGTGGCCAGTTGCGAGCTCAACACCGCACCTCCCTTCATCATCCGCTATGCCGTGCACGGCCGCACCGTCACCTCCTGCGTGTCCAACACGGTGCCCGCGGCCCGGATTGACCAGTCGCGCCTGTCCAGCGCAGGAAGGCGACAAATTGCCCAGGAACCCGCTTTGCCATGAAGCTGCATGACGTACGCGTCCACCCCGAAGCCGACCGCCTGCCGCGCGAGGACCAGCTCGCCTGGAAGATTGCCGCGGTGGCCAGCGACGCCGTGCCCGTGCTGCCTGAAGTCGCCGAAATGATCATCAACCGGGTGATCGACAACGCCTCGGTCGCCATCGCCTCGATCAACCGTCACCCCATCGTCACCGCGCGCGACCAGGCCCTGGCCCACCGCCGCCCGGACGGCGCCACCCTGTTCGGCTGTGCGCCGGACATACGCGTGCACGCCGAGTGGGCCGCCTGGGCCAACGGCACCGCGGTGCGCGAGCTGGACTACCACGACACGTTCCTGGCCGCCGAATACAGCCACCCGGGCGACAACATCCCGCCGATCCTGGCCGTGGCCCAGCAGACCGGCCGTGACGGTGCCGCACTGCTGCGCGCGCTGGCCACCGGCTACGAAATACAGGTGGACCTGGTGCGCTCCATCTGCCTGCACGAACACAAGATAGACCACGTGGCCCATCTCGGTCCGTCGGCCGCCGCCGGCATAGGCACGCTGCTCGGGCTGCCGACCGAGATCATCTACCAGGCGGTGCAGCAGGCGCTGCACGTGACCACCGCCACGCGCCAGAGCCGCAAGGGCGAGATCAGCAGCTGGAAGGCCTTCGCCCCCAGCCACGCCGGCAAGCTGGCCATCGAGGCGGTGGACCGCGCCATGCGCGGCGAAGGTGCCCCCAGCCCGATCTACGAAGGCGAGGACAGCGTCATCGCCTGGATGCTGGACGGCAAGAACGCGCATTATCAGGTCCCGCTGCCAGAGCCGGGCGAGGCCAAGCGCGCCATCCTGGACACGTACACGAAGGAACATTCGGCCGAGTACCAAAGCCAGGCGCTGATCGACCTCGCGTTCCGCATGGGCAAGCGCGTGACCAACTGGGACGACGTGGCCGACGTGCTGATCGAGACCAGCCATCACACCCATTACGTGATCGGCACCGGCGCCAATGACCCGCAGAAATTCGACCCCGAAGCCAGCCGCGAGACGCTGGACCACTCGATCATGTACATCGTCGCCGTGGCCTTGCAGGATGGCGAGTGGCACCACGTGCGCAGCTACGCGCCGGAGCGCGCGCGCCGGCCGGACACGGTGGCGCTGTGGCGCAAGATACGCACGGTGGAGGACAAGCGCTGGACCGAGCGCTATCACGCGACCGACCCGTCGGTGAAGGCGTTCGGCGGCCGCGTGCTGATCACGCTGAAGGACGGGCAGGTCATCTCCGACGAGATGGCGGTGGCCAACGCGCACACGCTTGGCGCCACGCCCTGGGGCCGCGCGGACTACATACGCAAGTTTCGCATGCTGACGGAGGGGCTGCTGGAGCACGCCGAGGCGGAGCGGTTCCTCGAGGTGGTGCAGCGTTTGCCGTCGCTGCGTGCTGACGAGTTGGCTGGGCTGACGATTGTGATGCCTGCGGGTCAGTTGCAGGCGGGGGTTGCGGGGATATTCTAGGCAAGCAAGCAGTTCTTTTTCGAGAAAAAGAACCAAAAAGCTTTTGTCTGTGCTGTCGCGGACTTACCGGACAAGTCCGCGACAGCGCAGACAAAAGTCTTTTGCTTCTTTTCTTCAGAAAAGAAGGCCTTGCTTCCTTCCTTTGGAGTTAAGACATGAGCGAGACGCTAACCCCGAAACCGAAAAAAAGCGTGGCCCTATCAGGCGTGATCGCCGGCAACACCGCGCTCTGCACAGTCGGCCGCACCGGCAACGACTTGCATTACCGCGGCTACGACATACTCGACGTAGCCGAAGCCTGCGAGTTCGAGGAGATCGCGCACTTGCTCGTGCACGGCCGCCTACCCACGGAAGCCGAACTACGCGCCTACAAGGTTCGCCTGCGCGCGCTGCGCGGCCTGCCCGCCGCGTTGCGCGCGGTGCTGGAGCAGATACCTGCCGCGGCACATCCGATGGACGTGATGCGCACGGCGGTCAGCCAGTTCGGCTGCGTGCTGCCGGAAAAGGAGGACCACAATGTAGCCGGCGCGCGGGAGATCGCGGATCGGTTGATGGCCAGTCTGGGTTCGGTGCTGCTGTATTGGTGGCATTTTTCGCAGAACGGCAAGCGCATCGACGTCGAGACCGACGACGACAGCATCGCCGCACACTTCCTGCATCTGCTGCACGGGCGCGCGCCGTCTGCGCTGCATGTGCGCGCGATGCAGACGAGCCTGGTGCTGTATGCGGAACATGAGTTCAACGCATCGACGTTCGCCGCGCGCGTGATAGCAGGCACGGGGTCGGACATGTATTCGGCGATTACTGGCGGCATCGCCGCTTTGCGCGGGCCGAAGCACGGAGGTGCGAACGAAGCGGCGCTGGAGATCCAGCAGCGCTACACCTCGCCGGACGAAGCGGAGGCGGACATACGTGCGCGCGTGGCCAACAAGGAAGTGGTGATCGGGTTCGGCCATCCGGTGTATACGGTGAGCGACCCGCGAAACGTGGTGATCAAGTCGGTGGCCGGGCGGCTCAGCGAGGATGCAGGGAGCACCGGGCTTTACGCAGTGGCCGAGCGGCTGGAAAGCGTCATGTGGGACCTGAAGAAGATGTTTCCCAACCTCGACTGGTTCAGCGCCGTCAGCTACCGCATGATGGGTGTGCCGACGGCGATGTTCACGCCGTTGTTCGTCATCTCGCGCACCAGCGGGTGGGCGGCACACGTCATCGAGCAGCGCCAGGACGGCAAGATCATCCGGCCCACCGCGAATTACGTAGGGCCCGAGGACCTGACCTTCGTGCCGCTCGCCGAGCGCAAGGCTGCGGCATGACGTACCTCGTCGGCGCCGACCTTCCCGATGCGCCGGCGGGCGCGCGCTTCCGCAACTTGCTGTCCCAGCCGGGCATCCTCCAATTGCCCGGCGCGCATAACGGTCAGGCGGCGTTGCAGGCGCGCGCGGCCGGTTTTCCCGGCATGTATCTGTCAGGTGCTGCGATGTCGGCGTCGATGGGCCTGCCGGATCTCGGTGTGATCACCGTGGAGGACGTGTGCTTCTTCGTCCGCCAGGTGGCGCGTGCGTCGGGCCTGCCGGTCCTGGTGGACGGCGACACCGGCTACGGCGAAGCGCTGAACGTGATGCACATGGTGCGCAGCTTCGAGGATGCCGGTGCGGCCGCCGTGCATCTGGAAGACCAGTTGCTGCCGAAGAAATGCGGCCACCTGAACGACAAGCGCCTGGCGGACCCGCGCGACATGGCGGCCAAGGTAGCCGCCGCCGTGCGCGCGCGTCGGCATCTGTTCGTCATGGCGCGCACGGATGCCGCCGCCAGCGAGGGCATCGACGGCGCCATCGCGCGCGCCAAGCTCTACGTCGAAGCTGGGGCGGACGCGATCTTCCCCGAGGCGCTGCACACGGCCGAGATGTTCCGCGCCTTTGCCGCAGCGATGCCGGGTGTGCCGTTGCTAGCCAACATGACGGAGTTCGGCCGCACGCCGTTCTTCACGGCGGCAGAGTTCGAGGCGATGGGCTACCGGATGGTGATCTGGCCGGTGAGCTCGCTTCGCGTGGCGAACAAGGCACAGGAGGAGTTGTATGCGGCCATCGCGCGCGACGGCGGCACGCACCGCGTGATCGATCGCATGCAGACGCGCGCGGAGCTTTACGCCACGATCGACTATGCGGCGTATGAGGCGCTGGACGCGAGCATCGCAAAGACGGTGGTGCCGGAAGGAATGCCGCAGCGCTGACGGGCGGGCGGCCACGTTTCTGCATGATGCGAACACGCGCAATCACCATCTCAGGTTCGCGGCTTTGTCCTGGCTGCGTCGCCATACTTCGCATCGGTGTCGATGGAGGCGCGCGCGTCCTGCGATAGCCCGCGGTTGAAGAAGTCGATCGCGACCCCACCCGCTTGCGCGCATGGGCGGCAGGCTTGCGCCATCGGCGCTGTGTTCAGGGCGCGGCCGTAATCGAAATAGAGGTTCGCCACCGGCAGGCAAAGATAGAACCCGGCGACGGCGCAACTGACGGCAACCAGTGGCCTGCTCGCGTTGAGATCGCGATGCCGGCCGACGAGGCTCACCGTCATCGCCGCGGTGAGCGTGGTGAACGACGCGATCCTGCTCAGGTCCCAGGCGAGCGCCAGCAGAGCCACCGGGCCGAGACATGCAGCCGCATACAGGGCCAGCAGCAACACCCGCCCGGCGCCCGACAAGACGCGCGCGGCGATCCAGGCTGAAGCGGCGGACCAGCCAAGAAGCATGATGATACCGCCGGGCAGGCCGGCGTAGAGGATGCCCAGAACGCCGTTGAGGAAATGCGTGCTCCAGGCAGCATACATCGTGGACGCCGAACCGGCGATGGTCTGGCTCAGTGCGGTGTCGAACTGCGTGGTGGCATCGGCGAGCGGCAGTCCGGCCAACACCAGGCGCTGCAGGATCTCGGCGGACGGTCGTGTGCTGAGAAGCGGCAGGAGAAGGGCGGTGAACGCTCCGGCTCCTATGACCGCTCCCTGCACCCTCGTGCACGGCCGCATGCACGTGCAGAATACCACGATCGGAAGCAGCAGCAGGAGTATCATCTCATGTACGGCGCCCAGTCCGATCATGGTCACTGCCACGATGATGGCGGGAGCCGACGGCAGGAAAACGGCAGTCGCGGCGACGAGGGCGACGATGACCGTATCAGGATAACCCACATGGTAGGCAATGAGGCCGAGCATCGGTGACGTGGCTACAAGCGCGCCCACGGCGACTGTCGCCGCCCTGTGGTGCTGCGTCAGGCCTCGCCAGAACAACGCGGCGGCCACCAGCAGCGTGCACATCAACCCTGCCAGCCACCATCCGATAGCGATCGCATGCACGTCGCCTGGCGTGACGCTGCGCAGCCAGGGCGCCGCCAGACTGCCGATCACGCCGCGTCTGACGAACCCGTAGGCGAAATCGTTCACCCAGAAATAAAGCTCGTCGACGTGAAACACCGCTGTCAGGCCCTTGGCCGAGGTGAGAACACACATCGCCAGGAACCCAAGCGTCAGTAGGAGGCGTCTCGCCACCGAGCTTTTCGGCGCGTCAGGATGCAGGAGGATTTCCGCCGCAAGGAGTTACACAAACCGCACGCGCAGCCGGGCCTGTCGCCGGACTTTGCCGCAGCCGCAAGCTTCGGCAACTACCGGGCATAGTTCACCTTGAGCACGACCATCCACGGATAGCGGGTATCCAGCACGCGCCCGTCCGCCCCCGTTAGCAGCCCGGTGTCCGACACCGGCACGTGCTTCATCGTGACCGCATCATCGACGTTGCCGCCGACGACGCTCATCGAACCGGACGCCACCAGCACCACCATGTCGCAATGCGCGGGGAATGGCGCCGCTGTCGGCAGGTCGGTGAAACGCAGCCCGGCCGATCGCCCACGGCCCATGCAGATGATGTCGCCCAATGCGGGCGCTATCGTCTGCGGCGCATAGGCGCGCAGCACCCCCGTGGTCCCGGAGGCGGCCGCGTTTATGTAGGTCGAGTGGTTCGGCGAATAGGGAAAATCCCCACCGGCGCCGGCAATGCGCATGACGTAGGAAATGAACGCCGCCGACCACGCAAACTCCGCGTCGCGCCTGGCCTCGAACTCCGTGCCGTCCGCGTCGTGCCTGCCGGTCCAGGCAGCCTCGCGCTCCTCGGGTGCCTGGCCGATCCACCAATACTCGCCCACGCGCTCCCAAAGCCCGGGCTCGCGCTCCGGCTTCTGGTCGGGCGGCGGGATGGGCCGCGTCTCAGGCGGATCGTCGTCCACCGGCTGGCCGAACAGGCGCCACTCGCGCAGCGCGATCGCCACCGCGTCTGTGCGACTGAACGGCTCCCACGTATTGGCAGCGAACGGCGGCACGTGACCGTCTATCACCTGCGGGCCGTGGCTTTTCGGCAGCTGCACGATGGGGGTGGTGGCGCCGGTTTTCGGTCGCTGCGGCGTGGCGCAGGAGGCGGCTAACAGGCAAGCAAGCAAGGCCTTCTTTTTTGAAAAAAAGAAGCAAAAAACTTTTGCTC
>CAXTCL010000011.1:0-34041 GCA_964242035.1 uncultured Acetobacteraceae bacterium
ATCCGCAAGCTGGTCGCCAAGCTCGGCAAGGAGACCGTCTCCATTGCCGGCAAGTCCGAAGGCAAGAACGGCGAGAAGATAAAGGCGCTAGGCGAAGCGCTGTCCGAAGCTGCCGAGTCCGCCAGCACCGAGACCGAAGCGAAGTAAGCCCCTGGTCCCTGTCGGCTGCCGGTAAACCAGCCGCCGACAGGGACCAGAAGCTTTGCTTCTTTCTCAAAAAAGAAGGCCTTCCTTCCCGTCCCAAGCCGAAGCGGCCTCAGCATCCTCGTGACGCGCCGCAACCCAGACACCGGAGCCGTCCGCCAGGTGCTCCTTTTTCCAGAACGGCGCATCCGTCTTTAACCAGTCGATCAGAAAACCGACCCCGTCCAACGCGGCGCGCCGATGCAGCGCCGCCGTCAGCACCAGCACGATAGGCGCGCCCGGCAGAAGCGTGCCGACGCGATGGATGACGGTGCAGCCGAGCAATTCGAAGCGCGCCATTGCAGCGTCGGCGATGCGTGCCAGCGCCCGCTCGGTCATGCCCGGATAATGCTCCAACGTAAGAGCGGCAACCGGCCGTTCCGCCGTGCTGCGCACGATACCCAGGAAGCTCGCGATCGCGCCGGCTTCGCCGCAGTCTTGGCTTAGCGCGGCGTACTCGGCCTCCAGATCGAACGGCTCCTGCTGAACCCGGACCGTCAGCACTTCACCCTCCGGTCACAGGCGGAAAGAACGCAATTTCGTCACCGGGTGCCACCATGTCGTCCGGCTTGACGAAAACCTGGTTGACGGCCGCCCGCACCAGCCCAGGCGTCGCAAACGCGCTGGCATATCCCGGACCGCGGGAGACCAGGAGTGCGATCAGTGCGCCTACAGTACGCACAGTCTCGGGCAGGTTCAGCAGCTCTTCGGACAAACCGGTCTTTTCACGCAACCAGGCAAAATACAGGATGGTGCAGGGTTTTTCCATACGCGAGTCTCCCACTTGGTATTTTGTCGGCGGCCATCAATGCATCTGATACCAGGCGGTGCTGACGTTTACTCAAGAAAGCAAGCAGTCCTTTTTTGAAAAAAAGGACCAAAAAACTTTTGCTCCCTGTCGGCGGTCGTTTCAGCGCTCCCCGACAGGGACCAACAGTTTTTCGCTTCTTTTTTTCGAAAAAAAAGCGCTTCTTCCTTCCACCGACATGCGCTACGCTGACTTCGCTCTGCTGCTCATCCCAGCCGGACTGGCCATTGCCTGGCTCTCCGGCGTCCGCGGCCTCAGCAGGCGCGGGATACTCACCGCCCTCCTCCTGCTCGCCGCACTGGCCGCCACCCTGGTCTGGCTCGGCCAGGCGCGCAGCTTCCACGGCGCCTACGAGCCCGCCCATCTCTCCGGCGGCAAGATCGTCACACCCACGCCTTGAGCGCGTTCGCAGCCCTGCTCGCGCAACCCGCCTTGCGCCCGATCCTGCACGCGCTGCCACAGGCGCGCCTGGTCGGCGGCTGCGTGCGCGACACGCTGGCCGGCCGCCCGGTCGCCGACATAGACATCGCCACTCCCGACCAGCCCGAACACAGCCTCGCTGCCCTCATTAAGGCCGGCCTGCACGTCATCCCCACTGGCCTGGCACACGGCACGCTGACCGCCATCAGCCAGGGCCGCCCGTTCGAGATCACCACCCTGCGGCGCGATGAGACGACCGACGGCCGCCACGCAAGCGTGGCCTGGACCAGCGACTTCGAGGAGGACGCCGCCCGCCGGGACTTCACCATCAACGCCATGTCGCTGGACCAGTCCGCCGCGCTGCACGACTATTTCGGCGGCCAGGCGGACCTCGCCGCCGGCCGCGTCCGCTTCGTGGGCGAGGCCGCCCGCCGCATCGCCGAGGACTACCTGCGCATCCTGCGCTACTTCCGCTTCTTCGCCCGCTACGGCACCGGCGCGCCGGACGCGGACGCCACCGCTTCCATCGCGTCCGCCATCGCCGGCCTGGCCCAGCTCTCCGCCGAGCGCGTCTGGAGCGAGCTCAGGCGCATCCTGGAGGCACCCGACCCACGCCGCGCACTCAGCCTCATGCAGCGCCTCGGCGTGCTCGCGGCACTGCTTCCTGAAGCGCCGGGCCTCGCCAGGCTGGAGACCGCGCTGCAAGCCGGCGCACCGCCCGATCCGGTCCTGCGCCTCGCGTCGCTGATCTCCGGCGACGCGGCGCCGGTCGCCCGGCGCCTGCGCCTCTCGACCGCCGAAGGCACCAGGCTCGTGCTGCTTGCAGACGGCCCGGTGCCGGCGCCCGCGGACAGCGACGACACCCTTCGCCGGCTGCTTGCCGACACGCCGGCGGACATCCTGGCCGGCCGTAGCTTCCTGGCGGGCGCGCCTGCCTCGCTCCGGGCGCGTCTCGCCGCCCTGGAACGCCCCGTCTTTCCCCTGGAAGGTCGGCACGCTTTGGCTTTGGGCGCCCGCCCCGGTCCGCAGGTCGGCGCAGCGTTGCGCCAGGTGCGCGCCTGGTGGCTGGAAGCCGGGTGCAGGCCGGATCAGGCGGCCTGCCTGGAACAACTGGCGGCGGCTATGGCGGCGCCGCCATAGCAAGAAAGGCCTTTTTTTTGAAAAAAGAAGCAAAAAACTTTTGCTTCCTCGCATTTTCAGCGCGCGCGTCTTTCCGGGAGCGCCCGGATGCTGCCAATGCGGGCGAGCGAAAGTCTTTTGGCCCTTTCTTCCAAAAAAGGACTGCTTGCTTCCTTGCTCCCCCAGGGGTTCCCCGCCAAGCGCCCCGCCGCTATGGTCCGCCCTCCATACCGCCCAAGGACACGCAAGCGTTGCCAGACATCTTCGACGAAGTGGAGGAGGACCTCCGTGCCGAGCGCGCCCGCGCCTTCGGCCTCCGGTTCGCCGGCACCGGCATCGCCCTGTTCGTCCTGATCCTCGCCGGCACCGGCGGCTACGTCTACTGGAAGCAGAGCCGGCAGGACGCGGCCAATGCGGTGGCCAACCGCTTCATCACCGCCGCCGCCGACGCCGACCGCGCCACGAAGGGCACGGCGGATGCGGCGCTGGCCGGCCCGGCGGCGGCCACGCTCGCGAACATCGCGGCCACTGGGCCCGAGGGCTACCGCGTGCTCGCCCGCCTGCGCCTGGGCGCGCTGCAATGGCAAACCGGCCAGCACCCCCAGGCGATCGCCACCTGGCAGGCCATCTCGGACGATGCTTCTGCGCCCAAGCTGATGGCCGACCTGGCCACGCTGACCTCCGCCCAGCACCAGTTGGACAGCGCAGACCCCGCCCCGCTGAAAAACCGGCTGCAGGCGCTCACCAGCACGGGCAACCCCTGGCGCCCGATGGCCGAACAGCTGCTCGCTTTGCTGGACGTGCGCACCGGCAACACGCATGAGGCGGCCACCATCATGCAGCGCCTCACCACCGATCCCATGGCACCAGAAGACATGCGGCAGATGGCCGCTGACGTGCTGACCACCCTGCCGCCCGACGCCCTGACGCCCCCCGTCAAATCGTCCCCCAAGCCCACCCCAGCTCCCGCCGCGCACGCGCCGGCAGCGCATGGATGACCAGCAGCGTGACTTCTCCCGTTAGACCAGCGTCCCGCCTCACCCGCCGCCACGCCCTCCTGCTCCCGCTTCTCCTGCCCGCCTTGAGCGGTTGCGGCGCGTTCGACTGGCTGACCGACGAAGAGAAGAAGCCGATCCCAGGCAACCGCGAGCCCGTGCTCGCCTCCTCGCGCGGCCTGACCATCGACAATGTGGAAGCCGTCACCCTGCCGTCGGTGACCGACAACCCCAACTGGCTGCAATACGCAGGCTCCGTGGACCACGTGGGCGCCAACTACGCCGGCGGCCTGACCAAATTCTGGACCACCAACGTGGGCGCCGGCGGCAACTACCGCGCCCGCTTCACCGCCCAGCCGCTGATTGCCGGTGCCCACGTCTACACCATGGACACGGACGGCGCCGTCTGCGCCTTCGACCTGGCCACCGGCCGGCAAACCTGGCGCAGCGTCACCAAGCCGAAGAAAGCCCGCAACAGCAACATCGGCGGCGGCATCGCCATAGACGGCGACCACCTCTACGCGGTGACCGGCCGCGGCCAGTTGCTCGCTCTGCGCCTGTCCGACGGCCACCAGGACTGGCACGCCGAGCTGAACTCGCCCGCCCGCAGCGCGCCGCTCGTAAGCGCAGGCGAGATCACCGTCGTCACCGTGGACCAGCAACTGCAAGCCTTCTCACAAGCCGATGGCAAGTTCCTCTGGTCCTACCAGGCCACCGCGTCCAATACCGGCACCATCGGCCAGGCAGGGCCCGCCGCGGCAGACGGCGTGATCGTTGCCGGCTTCGAGTCCGGCGACATGGCCGCCGTCCGCCAGGGCAGCGGCACGCTCGTCTGGACGGACAACATGGGCGGCCTGAAAGGCCAGTCCACGCTGTCCGATTTTGGTTCCGTGCGCGCCGCCCCCATCATCGACGGCGGCCTGGTCTATGCGATCGGGCTCGGCGGTCTGCTGGCGGCGCTCGACATACGCTCCGGCCGACGCGTGTGGCAGCGCGACGTGGCCGGCGCCAATACGCCCTGGCTCGCCGGCGACTTCCTGTTCGTCGTCAGCGCCGAGCAGAAACTCGCCGCCTTGTCGAAGGAAGACGGCTCGGTGCACTGGGTGACCGACCTGCCGCGCTTCCAGAACCCCAAGCGCACCAAGGGGCTGATTACCTGGTTCGGCCCCACGCTGGTGGGCGGCAAGCTGATCGTGGTCAGCGACCACGGCAAGATGGCGGTGCTTGACGCGACTACGGGGGCTTTGGTCACCAGCAGCACCCTGCCGGATACAGCCTCCACGCCGGCTTCGGTTGCGCAGGGGATCGTGCTGGTGTTGACGGACGACGCGACACTTACGGCCTATAAGTAAGCATCTCCCGTTGTTGCTAGTCATTGCGAGGCAAAGCCGGGGGCTACAGCGCACCAACGGGCGGAAGTCTTGACCTGTCAGCAAGCATGGGGCTCTGCCCCAAACCCCGCTGGGGCCTCGAGGCCCCAGACCCCCATCTGTTTAGGCAGGCTGATAGATAGGTTCTAAGGACGACTGTCCTTAGCGGGGTCCAGGGGCGTCACGCGAGAGCGTGCTACGTACGGCGCCCTTGGCCTTCCTGAAACGTCAACAAATCAGGCTATATCACAGGACAACCCCCATGACCGGCGTGGCGCAACGCGAGCAAACCACGGCGCCGCGCATCGCGGTCGCCGGAGCGATCTCGCTGGCCGTCGCCATGGGTATCGGCCGCTTCGCATTCACCCCGCTCCTGCCGATGATGCTGCATGACGGCACGCTAGACCTGCAGGAAGGCAGCAAGCTCGCGACAGCCAATTACCTGGGCTACCTGGCTGGCGCGCTGATGTGCCTCGGCCTGCCGCGGCACTGGTCGCAAACGCTGATCCTGCGCTGCGGACTTGCTGCCACCGTGCTGCTCACCTTCGGCATGGCGCTGGATCAGCCCGCCCTCTGGCTCGCCTTGCGCTTTGTCACCGGCGTGGTCAGCGCCGTGGTCTTCGTCCTCACCTCGGGCTGGACCTTGGAGCGCCTTGCCGAACGCGGCCGGCCCCCCCTGGGCGGCCTGATATTCACCGGGCCCGGCGCCGGCATCGCGCTCTCCGGCATCGTCGCATTCGCCCTGACTTCCCTGCATTGGAGCGGCCAGGCGGGATGGATCGCCTTCGGTCTGCTCGCGCTCCTGCTGACGCTGGTCGTCTGGCCGGTGATCGGCGACCACCAGGTGCAGGACAGGGTCACCTTCGGCCTCGGCCAGGGCGCACCGCCGCCGCCGAAGCGCCGCGCCGAGATGGCCGTCTTCGCGCTGGCTTACGGCCTGGCGGGATTCGGCTACATCATCACCGCAACCTTTCTGCCGGTGATCGCCGGGGCGGCGCTGCCCGGCTCACGCTGGCAGGCGCTGTTCTGGCCCATCTTCGGCCTGGCGGCCGTCGCCGGCTGCCTCCTCGCCATACGCACGCCGGCGGAGCGTGACCCGCGGGTCCTGCTGGTAGGAGCCTATCTGTGTCAGGCGCTCGGCGTCGTCTTCGCCCTGCTGTTTCCCAGTGTCGCCGGTTTCGCGCTCGGCAGCCTGCTGGTCGGGCTGCCGTTCACTGCGATATCCTTCTGGGGCATGCAGGAGGTGCGGCGCCTGCGGCCACACCACGCCGCCAGGTATATGGGACTGCTGACCGCGCTCTACGGCATCGGGCAGATCGCCGGTCCGCCGGTGGTCGCTTTGCTGCTGACTGCGGCAGGCGGTCACACGGGTTTTGCCTTGTCGCTTTATGCCGCCTCCGGAACGCTGGTCCTTGGCGCGATCCTGCACATCGGCGTGATCCGGCTTTGGCCGTCCCGGTAAGCAAGGTAGAAAGCCTTCTTTTCTGAAGAAAAGAAGCAAAAGACTTTTATCTCTTCGCTGCTGTAAGCGTCTGGTTGTTTCCCACTGAAACCGACTGATGCAAACGCGGAAGATAAAAGTTTTTTGGTCCTTCTTTCAAAAAAGGACTGCTTGCTTCCTGAGAGTCACCGCATGACGAACACGTCCAACCGGCCGGCCCCGGCTTCCACTCCGGGCACCCCCTAGCCAGCCAGGCCGCGAGCCTCCAATTCGCAAGGCTCTCACACCCCCGATCCAGAGGCCGGCTGAACCAGCCGGATCAAACCCGTGTTCTCCGAAAATTTCCGCCGCGGGACCGCCCCGTTCCGGCAGGTCCTGGGTTTCTCCGTCGCCCAGTGGCGCCGCTATCCCGCCACCCTGGCCGCGGTCATCGCCTGCGTGAGCGTCTGGACCTTGTCCGACGTGCTCATGCCGGTCTTCGCCGGGCGCCTGGTGGACGCCGTCTCCTCGCCGCACTCGAACGCCGCCCGTCATGCGGCGCTGGCGGCACTTGCCGGCATGATCGGCCTCGGCGCCCTGCTCGTCGCCGCACGCCACCTGAGCTTCCTCGCCATCACGCGCCTGACCTTGCGCACCATGACAAGCGTCGCGCGCAGCGGCTTCGCCCGCGTGCAGCGCCTGTCCACCGAGTGGCAGGCCAACAACTTCGCAGGTTCCACCGTCCGCCGCGTCAGCCGCGGCATGTGGGCGTTCGACACGCTGGACGATTGCGTGCTGCTCGCCCTCCTGCCCGCCCTGCTCGTGCTGCTGCTCACCACCATCCTGCTCGGCGCCCGCTGGCCGGTGATGGGCGTGGTCGTGGCGACCGGCGCCACCAGCTACGTGGCCCTCGCCATCGCCGGCTCGCTCGGCTACGTGGCGCCGGCCGCCCGCCTCTCCGCCCAGTGGGACACCCGCGTGGGCGGCGCGCTGGCCGACTCGGTCAGTTGCAACGCGGTGGTGAAATCCTTCGGCGCCGAGGCGCGCGAGGATCTCCGGCTGGACCGCACCCTGGCCAACTGGGCGGGCCGCACCCGCCGTTTCTGGGTGCGCGGCACCAACAACGGCACCGCGCAGGCCACGCTCCTGCTCGTGCTGCGCATGAGCGTCGTCGCCACCTCGCTCTGGCTCTGGTGGCATGACCGTGCCTCGCCAGGCGACGTGACCTGGGTGCTGACCACCTATTTCGTCGTGCACGGCTACCTGCGCGAGATCGGCCAGCAGATCTCCGTCCTTCAGCGCTCCGTGAACGACATGCACGAGCTGGTGGCGCTGCACGCCGAACTGCCGAGCGTGCGCGACCGGCCGGCAGCGCCTCCCATCCTGATCGAGCGCGGCGGCATCGTCTTCGACCGCGTCGGCTTCCGCTATGACGCGGCTTCCGCGCCGCTGTTTGACGGCCTGTCCCTGCGCATCGCCTCTGGCGAGCGCGTGGGCCTGGTCGGCCGCTCCGGCTCCGGCAAGACCACGTTCGTCAAGCTCATCCAGCGCCTCTATGACGTCACCGACGGCCGCATACTCGTCGACGGCCATGACATCGCCGACGTCGCCCAGGATTCGCTGCGCGCCCAGATCGCCATCGTCCAGCAGGACCCGATCCTGTTCCACCGCTCGCTGGCCGAGAACATCGCCTATGGCCGGCCGGGTGCCACGCAGGACGCCATCGAGCACGCCGCCCGCCTGGCCAACGCGCATGATTTCATCGCCCGCCAGCCGCGCGGCTACGCCACGCTCGTGGGGGAGCGCGGCGTGAAGCTATCCGGCGGCGAGCGCCAGCGCGTCGCCCTCGCCCGCGCCTTTCTCGCCGACGCGCCCATCCTGATCCTGGATGAGGCGACGTCGAGCCTGGACTCGGAGTCCGAGCACCTGATCCAGGAGGCGATGCTGCGCCTGCTGGATGGCCGCACTGCCATCGTCATCGCTCACCGGCTAAGTACAGTGCGAGCGATGGACCGCATCCTCGTGTTCGACCACGGGCGTATCGTCGAGGAAGGCACGCATGCCGGCCTGCTGGCGCAGCAGGGCATCTATCGGCGGCTGTTCACGACGCAGGCTTCGGGGATGGTGGAGCTGATCTAGGCAAGGCAGGAAGGCCTTCTTTTTTGAAAAAACGAAGCAAAAAACTTTTGGTCCCTGTCGGCGAGTGCTGAAAACAGCCGCCGATAGCTACCAAAGTTTTTGCTTCTTTTCCCAGTGTCTGTTCGAAAAGGTGGCCTGGCGAGTCAGCTGGCGTGCTTTTCCGAGCACCGGAGCGGAGTGGCCTCCTGTGGCCAGGAGCACCGGAGCACAGGAAAAGCGCGTCAGATGGCCGTCAGGCCGCCTTTACGGACAGACACGCATGCGATGCCCTTTCTGCGGTCATGACGACACGCAAGTAAAAGATAGCCGCCCCGCCGAGGACGGCGGCGCCATACGCCGCCGGCGTTTCTGCGCCAATTGCGGCCAGCGCTTCACTACCGTGGAACGCGTGCAGCTGCGCGACATGTTCGTCACCAAGACCGACGGCCGCCGCGTCCCCTTCGACCGCGAGAAGCTCAACCGCTCCATCAGCATCGCTTTGCGCAAGCGGCCGGTAGAGGAGGAGCGCATCGAGCGCGTCGTCAGCTCCATCGTCCGCCAATTGGAGGCTTCAGGCGACACCGACATCCCAAGCAAGCAGATTGGCGCCCTGGTGATGGACACCCTGAAGGCCATCGACGAGGTGGCCTACGTGCGCTTCGCCAGCGTGTATCGCGATTTTCGCGAGGCGCGCGACTTCGAGGCCTTTCTGGGATCGCTCGAAGACCCGACATAGGGCGCGATGGATGACACCACCTACATGGGCGCAGCACTCGCGCTGGCCGCGCGCGGCCTGGGCGCCACCTGGCCCAACCCCTCGGTAGGCTGCGTGATCGTGGCGGACGGCCGCGTGGTGGGCCGCGGCCGTACTGGCCTGCGCGGCCGCCCGCATGCGGAGACCCAGGCGCTGGCCATGGCGGGCGAGGCGGCGCGCGGTGCCACCGCCTACGTGACCCTGGAGCCGTGCAGCCATCACGGCCACACACCCCCCTGCGCGGAAGCTCTGGCTGCAGCCGGCATCGCCCGCGTCGTGGTGGCCGCCGGCGACCCCGACCCCCGCGTCAACGGTGCCGGCCTGGCCCTGCTGCGTGGCGCCGGCCTGCGCGTGGACGAAGGCTTCCGCGCCGACGACGCCGAGGACACCCTGGCCGGCTTCTTCACTCGCATCCGTCACGGCCGCCCGCTGGTCACCCTGAAACTCGCCACCACGCTGGACGGCCGCATCGCCACGCGCACCGGCGAGAGCCGCTGGATCACCGGCCCCGAGGCCCGCGCCCACGTCCACGCCCTGCGCGGCCGGCACGACGCGGTGATGGTGGGTGCCGCCACCCTGGCCGCCGACGACCCGGACCTCACCTGCCGCACCCCCGGCTACGCGCACCGCCCGACGGTGCGCATCGTCGCCGACAGCCGGCTGCGCACACCGCTTACCGCCAAGATCGTGCGCACCGCTTACGAGAGCCCAAGCTGGATACTCTATCACACGGACAGCCTGCCGGACGGCGTGGACCCCGCCGCCTACCAGCCCGGCGAGATCATCCCCTCGCGCGCGCAGCGCCTGGCCGAAGCCGGCGCACGCTGCATCCTGGTGCCCGCCGGCGCCGACGGCATCGACCTGCCTCAAGCGATGCGCGCGCTCGGCACCCGCGGCCTCACCCGCGTGCTGGTGGAGGGCGGCGCACAGCTCGCCGCCTCGCTGCTGCGTGCGGACCTGGTGGATCGCATCGTCTGGTTCCATGCGCCTGGTGCGATGGGGGCGGACGGGCTCGCGTCGCTGGCCGAGCTTGGCACGGATGCGCTGGCCGCCATGCCGCGGTTTACGCGGCTGGGTACGCCGCGTGCGCTTGGAGCTGACGCCGTGGCGGAGTTCGCCAGGTGAAGAAAGCAAGCAGTTCTTTTTTGAAAGAAAGAACCAAAAAACCTTTGCTCCGCTGTTGCGGACTCACCGGAAAGGTCGGCGACAGCGGAGTCAGAAGTCTTTTGCTTCTTTTCTTCAGAAAAGAAGGCCTTTCTTACCTCTTTCAGGAACCACAATGTTCACCGGCATAATCACCGCGCAAGGCGAAGTCCGCAGCATCACCCACGCCGGGGACAGCCAGGACATGCGCGTCACCGTAGCCACCCCGCCCGAGTTCCTGGCCGCCCAGGGCGGCACCGCCATAGGGGCGTCCATCGCCTGTTCCGGCTGCTGCCTCACCGCCACGGCACTCGGCCCGGACTGGTTCGCGGTGGACGTGTCGGGCGAGAGCGTCTCGCGCACCACGCTGGGCGGCTGGGCGCCCGGCACCCGCATCAACCTGGAGCGCGCGCTACGCCTGGGCGACGAACTGGGCGGCCACATGGTCAGCGGCCACGTGGACGGCCTGGGCGAGATCACCGCAATCACCCCGGAGCAGGGCTCGCTGCGCATCGGCGTGCGCGTCCCGCCCCCGCTGCACCGCTACATCGCGGCCAAGGGCTCAGTGGCGATCGACGGCATCTCGCTAACGGTCAACGAAGTCGACGGCCAGGATTTCGGCGTCAACATCATCCCGCACACGGCAGAGCACACCACGCTCGGGTTGCGCAGGCCGGGCGACGCGGTGCACATCGAGATCGATATGCTGGCGCGTTACGTGGCGCGGCTTAGTGAGACTTAAGCAAGAAAGGCCTTCTTTTTTGAAAAAAAGAAGCAAAAAACTTCTGTCTGGCTGTCGCGGAGCTTTCCGGTGAGCCGCCGACAGGGAGCAAAAGTTTTTTGCTTCTTTTTTTCAAAAAAGAAGGCCTTCCTTCCTTCCTTGAGGACGCCCCGGTGACAACAGACACGCTGACGCGTCACTCCCTACACGACGCCATCTCCAGCACCGACGAACTCATCGCCGAGGCCCAGGCCGGCCGGATGTTCATCCTCGTCGACGACGAGGACCGCGAGAACGAAGGCGACCTCATCATCCCCGCCCAGTTCGCCACCCCGCAGGCGCTGGCCTTCATGATGCGCCACGCCCGCGGGCTGATCTGCCTCTCGCTCACCCCCGCTCAGGTGGAGAGACTGGAGCTGCCGATGATGGCGGTGGCCAACCAGCAGCGTCATCAGACGGCGTTCACCGTCAGCATCGAGGCGCGGGACGGCATCACCACAGGCGTCTCCGCACGCGACCGCGCCCACACCATCGCGGTGGCGATCGACCCTGCGAGCACCCCGCGCGACCTGGTCTCGCCCGGCCACGTGTTTCCGCTGGCGGCGCGGGCCGGCGGCACGCTGGTACGCGCGGGCCATACCGAGGCGGCGGTGGACATCGCGCGCATGGCCGGCCTGATCCCCGCCGGCGTGATCTGCGAGATAATGAACGCGGACGGCACCATGGCGCGCCTGCCGGACCTGGTTGGCTTCGCGCAACTGCACGGCCTGAAGCTGGGCACCATCGCGGACCTGATCGGGCGCCGCCGCGCGTCCGAGCGGCTTATCGTGCGCGAGCACGAGACGCACACCAACGCGCTCGATACCGGCCCGTGGCGCGTCATCATCTACACCAGCACGCTGAACCAGGCCGAGCACGTGGTGATGGTCAAGGGCGAGATAGACGCCGCACGGCCGACGCTGGTGCGCATGCAGGCGATCGACCCGATACAGATCCTCCCAGGCGGGCGCACCAACAAGCTGATGCACCAGGCGATGCGCATGATCGAGGCGGAAGGCTCCGGCGTGATGGTCATGCTGCATGACGGCCGCTCCGGCAGCATCCTCGAGATGGTCACCGGCCGCCGCACGCGCGCCTTGGCCCAGGAAAGCATACTGCGCGACTACGGTATCGGCGCGCAGATCCTGGCCGACCTCGGCGTGCGCCAGATGGAGCTGATCTCCAACACGGACCGCACCATCGCCGGCCTGGAAGGCTACGGCCTGCGCATGGTCGGCCGCCGCGCCATCGAGCTGCCGGCATGAGCACCGCCGACGCCCCGCTTCCCGCCGCCCCCCGCGTGGCAGGCCCGCCACCCAGCCTGCTAGTGATACGCGCGCCGTATTACCGCGCGGTGATCGACGGCATGACGCAGGGCGCCACACGCATCTTGGCCGAAGCCGGCGCCCGCCACGAGATCCTGGACGTGGCCGGCGCCTTCGAACTGCCTCAAGCCATACGCATCGCGCTGCGCGGCCCGCGCCAATGGGACGGGTTCGTCGCACTCGGCTGTATCGTGCGCGGCGGCACCGACCATTACGACTACATCTGCCGTGAAACGATGGCCGGCCTGATGAACGTGGCGCTGCAGTTCGGTATCGCGCTCGGCTCCGGCGTGCTCACCGTCCACTCGATCGAGCAGGCCGTGGCGCGCAGCGGTACGGACGGCCACAACAAAGGCGCCGAAGCCGCCGCCGCCGCGCTGCTGCAAATATCCGCTGCACGCCATTTAGGGGCCATCTGATGGGCAAGACACCGGCATTGACGCGCCCGCGCACGGCGGCGCGCGTGGGCGCCGTGCAGGCGCTGTTCCAGGCCGAGCAGGCCGGCGAGAATCCGGAGACCGTCATCGACCAGTTCGTCCGCCACCGCCTGGGCGAGCTGCCAGGCACCGGCGGCTACGAGGAAGGTCGCGTGCCTGATGCGCACGTGAAGCTGTTCGGCCAGATCGTGCGCCAGGCGGTGCAGAAGCAGGACCAGATAGACGGCCTGCTCGCCACCGCCCTGCCCGAGGAATGGCCGCTGGCACGCCTGGACCCCGTATTGCGCGCGCTGCTGCGGGCGGCCGGCGCCGAGCTGGTGATGCGCGACGGGCCGCCAGTGGCCGTGGTGATCAACGAGTACATGGACGTGGCGCATGGATTCTTTCACGGCGACGAGCCGAAGATGGCGAACGGGCTGATGGATGCGTTGGCGCATGTGCTCAGGCCGCGGGAGTTTGAGACGAAGCAGTAAGGAAGGCCTTCTTTTTTGAAAAAAGAAGCAAAAAACTTTTACTACCCCGCCTGCACGAAGGCTGAGCTGGTCCTGCCAGGACGGAGGCCTGCAGACCTGGCCGAGGCCTCCATGCAGGCGTCAGGAGCAAAAGTTTTTTGCTTCTTTTTTCAAAAAAGAAGGCCTTCCTTCCTTGCCCCTCCCCGCCGAATTCGCCCTAATCGCCGCCTTCCGCCCGCTAGCCGCCCCGGAAGCGCTCGCCTTGCAGGACGATGCCGCCGTCTTCACCCCGCCACCCGGCCGCGAGCTTGTGGTGTCCGCCGATGCCATCGTGGAAGGCGTGCACTTCCTGCCGGACGACCCGCCGGACCTGGTCGCGCGCAAGCTGCTCCGGGTGAATTTGTCGGATCTGGCCGCAATGGGTGCGGTGCCGCTGCACTACCTGCTGACCGTCTCCGTGCCGCGCGGAACCGGCGCCGACTGGTTTGCCGCCTTCGCGCGCGGGCTGGCGGAGGACCAGGCGCAATACGGCATAACGCTGCTGGGTGGCGACACCACGAGCACGCCTGGACCGGTCTCGCTCTCGGCCACGGTGATCGGGCACGTCGCGCCCGGCCGTGCCTGGCGGCGTTCGGGCGCACGAGCTGGCGACGAGCTTTGGGTAACCGGTACGATCGGCGACGCGGCTCTGGGGCTGCTGGCCTTGCGCGGGGAGTTGGCCGTTTCGGACGGCAGCCTGGCGAGCCGTTACCGGCTGCCTGAGCCGCGACTGGGGCTGGCACTGGACGGCATCGTGTCCGCGGCAATGGATGTGTCTGACGGGCTCCTGCAGGATGCGGGGCACATGGCGCGGGCGTCGGGGGTGGGTATAGAGATCGAAGCCGCACGTGTTCCGGTATCCGCAGCTTCACAGGGGCGCCTTACCGCGTGCCTGACGGGCGGCGACGATTACGAGCTGTTGCTGGCCGCACCTGCAGATTCAGGTCCGCGGTTGACGGCCGCCTGCGCCCAAGCGGGTGTGCCTGTCACCCTTATCGGCCGGTGTGCCGCAGGGCCGGCGCGGGTAGATGTGCGTGATGCCGCCGGCAACCTGTTGATCGTCGGCGCGGGAGGGTGGAGTCATTTCTGAACACCAGCCTGCGTAACAATTAACGCCGGCAGGCAGGTTGCGCCATCCTTTGCGCAATGGTGCCGGTAAACCCGAACACACGACGGCAAGGACGCTCCACGAGGGCGGCTTGTTGCACGTGCAAGTAGCTCTAGGCGTGTTCTCCCGCCACTGACCAGCAAGCCCGCCATCCCCGGCGGGCTTTTTTGTGTTTGCCGGCCGGGCAACGCTTTGGAGCCCGCGTGCGCCAGCCTCGAAATTTTCGTCCGAAGCGGAAATGGAAGCGATCGGCACCGGCCTTCTCGACCGCACGTTGCCGAAAGCCGAATGGACCCATGCGGGCCGTTTCGCAGCGACGCTCTGGATACTGGCCCGCCGCAAGGACCTCGATGCGCCGCGCGACATGCCGACCATCATTCGCGCCTTCAACATCGCAACCGGCGCAGAGAACACCGACACGGCGGGCTACCACGAAACGATTACCCAAGCCTCGATCGGCGCCGCAAGCAGCTTCCTCGCGGCGCGCCCAGACGATGTGCTGCACGTCGTGTGCAACGCGCTTCTCGAATCGCCGCTGGGCGATCCGAATTGGCTCCTGGCATACTGGTCGCGTGCGCGGCTGTTTTCCGTCGAAGCGCGGCGCCGGTGGTGTGCGCCTCATCTTGGAGTGCTGCCCGACACAGTAAGGAAGCAAGCAGTCCTTTTTTGAAAAAAAGGACCAAAAAACTTTTACTACCACGCTGTGACCGCTGCTTCGGCATCTCCGGGTGGGCATGACTCCCACAAATGCGTGGGGAGTAAAAGTTTTTTGGTCCTTTTTTCAAAGAAGGACTGCTTGCTTTCTTGTCTTACCCAGGCCGCCGCATATCGAACCGGCTATCCGCCCGTATTTCCGCATACGCCGTAGGCCCGCCGCCACGCTGGATAATGCCAACGCCGAACGTGTCGAACACCCCGTCCACCAGCGTGCTCTGCGCGATGTGCACGCCCACCACTTCGCCAAGCACCAGCCAGGATTGCGCCAGCTCGCCCTGCCAGCCTTTCAACTGCACGATGTCGGCAACCCGGCACTCGAAATTCACCAAACTTTCCGCCACGCGCGGCACGTCGATCAGCCGGCATGGCGCCTGGGTCAGACCGCCCAGCGTGAACTCGTCCTGCCCGTAGGGCACCGGCGCGCAGCTCGCGTTCATCGGCTCGGCCAGCGCGCGCGTGGCAAGATTCCAGGCGAACACGCCGGTCTCCTGCACGTTGCGCAGCGTATCTTTAGCGCCGACGCTGGCGAACCCGATGATCGGCGGATGATAGTTGAACGCGTTGAAGAAGCTGTAGGGCGCCAGGTTCACCGAGCCGTCGCGGCCGCGCGACGAGATCCAGCCGATCGGCCGCGGGCCGATGATCGCGTTAAACGGATCGTGTGCCAGGCCGTGGCCGTTTGCGGGCTCGTAGAAATGCGTCTCTGTGCTCATGGCCTATAGCTAGTATTTCCGCAGCAGCGCCACCAGCCGTCCCTGCACGCGAACCTGGTCCACCGGCAACAGCCGCGGCTCGTATTTGGCGTTGGCCGGCTCGAGCGCGATGGAGTTGCCGCGCTTGCGTATGCGCTTCAGCGTCACCTCGTTCTCGTCGATCAGCGCCACCACGATCTGGCCGGTGTCTGCCTTGTCGCCCTTGCGTATGATCACGGTGTCGCCGTCGAAGATCCCGGCGTCAATCATCGAGTCGCCGGCCACTTCCAGCGCGAAGTGCTCGCCGGCGCCCAGCATCGCCATCGGCACCTCGATGTGCACACCGTCATCGCGGAGCGCCTCGATCGCCTGGCCGGCGGCGATCCGCCCATACAGCGGCATGGAGATCGCCGCCGCATCCTGTGCAGCGCGCACGCCGGGCAGGCGCGAGGAGAAATCCCCGCGTATGACGTTTGGCGAGAAGCCGGGTGCGGCCGGCGCCGGCTTAGCGCCCTCGCGGCGAACGGGAAGCGCCTGGTGCGCCATGTTCTCCGGCAGCTTGACCACTTCCAGCGCGCGCGCCCGGTGGTGGTGGCGGCGAAGGAAGCCACGCTCTTCCAGCGCAGAAATCAGCCGGTGTATGCCGGACTTGGAGCGCAAGGAGAGCGCCTCCTTCATCTCCTCGAAGCTCGGCGAGACGCCAGTCTCCTTCAGGTGGCTGTCGATGAAGCTGAGCAGTTCGTGCTGCTTGCGGGTCAACATAGGCGGGCCTCGTGCTGTGTTTCCGCCCCCAAATTGCCATGGGCGGGTGAACAAACCGGCAACTCTGCTGACGTTCTAATTTAGTTCCTGAGACTCCGTCAATAAGCTAATGATGAATCTGGGGTTTAGCGAAGGAAGGAAGGCCTTCTTTTTTGAAAAAAAGAAGCAAAAAACTTTTACTCCCCCGCCCGCACGAGGGCGCGTGCTGATTCTGCCGGTGCACGCACTTGCAGAATCAAACGAGGCCGTCATGCAGGCGGGGGAACAAAAGTTTTTTGCTTCTTTTTTTCAAAAAAGAAGGCCTTCCTTCCTTGCCCTACGTCAGATGCGCCAACGCCAAATACTCTTGGCTCTGCATCTCCTCCAGCCGCGAAGCCGTCCGCTCAAACGCCTGCGCCCCCTCGCCACGCCGATACAACTGGTCAGGCGCCGCATCCGCCGACGCCACCAGCTTCACCCGGTGGTCATACAACGCGTCCACCAGAACGATGAACCGCCGCGCCTCGTCGAAATTGTCCGGCGACAGGCGCGGCACGGCGTCCAGCACCAGCGCGTGGAAGTGCGTGGCCAGTGCCAGGTAGTCGCCGGCGCCGAGTGCAGTGCCGCACAGTGCCGAGAAATCGAATCGGGCGACGCCGGCGGCCGCCAGCGGCACGTCCAGGCGCCGCCCCATCACCAGCAGCCGGTCCGGGCCGGCCGGCGCTCCGCCGGTGAGCTGGCGGAACGCTTCGTCCAGGCGGGCGTCCGATCGCGCGCCGGTGGGCACGTGCCACACCGCCATGCCGCGCAGGCGCGCGCGGCGGAAGTCCCGCTCGCCCTGCAGAACGAGCACGTCCAGCCGCTGTTCCAGTAGCGCGATGAACGGCAGGAAGGCGTCGCGGCCCGGGCGGCCGCGGAACAGGTCGGCGGGCTGGGTGTTCGAGGTGGCCACCACCACCACCCCGCGGTCGAACAAGGCAGCGAACAGTCGGCCGAGGATCATCGCGTCCACGATGTCGTTGACCTGAAACTCGTCGAAGCACAGCAGGGCGGCCTCCGCCGCGATGGCGTCGGCCAGCGGCGGTATCGGGTCCGCGCCCTCCGGGTTGGCCTGCTTCCAGGCATGCAGGCGCGCGTGCTGCTCCTGCATGAAGCGGTGGAAGTGGATGCGGCGTTTGCGGGCCACCTCGGCGCAGTTGAAAAACATGTCCATCAGCATCGATTTGCCGCGGCCCACCTCGCCCACGAGGTAGAGCCCGTTCGGCCGACCGTCAGGGGCGCCTTCCGCGGGGCGCCGGCGCAGCAAACGGCTCAGCAGGCCCGCCGATTGCGGACCAGGCGCGGGATCGTAGCCGCGCAGCTTCACCCAAAGATCCTGCAGGCGCTCGACCGCCAGGCGCTGTGAATCGTCCGGGCTGAGCGCACCGGTTTCCACCATTGCGCGCCACGCGCCTAGCGGTCCGGGCGAGGCAGCCTGTCCGGTGATTGGCGCCGTGTCCTGCATGGTAGCGGGGCAGTAGCCCGGGGCGGCTGGCACGGCAACACGCGCCAGTCAATCAACCAAGCGTGAGCGTTAATCTAACTGAAGGGCGGTTACGTTAGCACCACAGGATAGCACCTCAGCGTGCTTGCGAGGACCTGATGTCACGGTTGTTCACCACTCTTGCTTGCAGCTGCCTCATCGCCGCGGCCGTGTTCAGCGGCCAGGCTTCTGCGGCACAACCGCAGATTGCCGCGCAAGTTCCTGCCCATAAGGCGTTCGCACAGCCGCCGGTGGACGGGGCTGCATGCATGAACAACAGCCGGCTCGTGTCCCATGTGGCCTACCTGCCGGTCGATCCGTCGCAGACGTTGCCGTGCGGTCATCTTCTGTCCACAGACACAGTGCTCGCTGTGCATCATTGGGACAAGACCTAGTCTTCAAAGCGGCTGGCCGGCTTGTCCCGCCTGTTTCCAATGCGCATCTTGGCAGCATGAGCGACCTAGCACCCGACCTCAATCGTAGCGGCACGCACGTCCTGGATTATGCGGCACTGACGGACACCCCCGTCGTTAATGCGCCGTTTCCGCACGTCGTGGTGCCGAACTTCGTCCCGCGTGACGCTTTGGCGCGCATCTACAGCCAGCTTCCGCAGCTGGATCGCGGCGGCTCGTTTCCGCCGGAGGCATTGTCCTTGGGGCCGGACGCCACCGCGCTCATGGCGGAGCTCGAAGCACCCAGATTGCGATCGGAAATCGCGAGTAAGTTTGGCCTGGACTTGGACGATGCTCCCACCATGCTGACCATGCGCTTGGCCACGCGTGAAAAGGACGGCCAAATCCATACCGACTCGCATGCCAAGCGCGTGACCGTGCTGTTATACCTCAATCCGCCAGGCCCCGCCTTTGCCGACCAGGGCGGCTGTTTGCGGCTGCTGCGCTCAGCTGACGATCTCGATGACTATGAAGTCGAGGTGCCGCCGACGGACGGGACCTTGCTGGTGTTTCCGAACGGCTCCAACACGTTCCATGGTCACCGGAAATATGTGGGTCCACGTCACTCGATCCAGCTCAACTACATGACCAATGACGCGCGAGCGCGTACCGAGCTGCGGCGTCATCGCCTGAGCGCGCTGGTCAAGCGCTACTTCTGACATCGGCGCCGGGAGTCATATTCAACGGCCCCGCCTTTGCACGAGGCTTGCGCCTCTTGACTAGCCGAGCCGAGGAGCAGCGAGAGAGCTAGAGTTGGTTGTTTTTACACAACCAGACTGCTTGCTTTACGTGTTCAGTCTCATAGTCGGCGAGTATCGGCGCCTTACGATTTAGCCTCTCCGATTAGGCACGCACGCTTGGATCCGACAAGCTGCCGGCTGTCATTGCGCTCAGGCGTGACTTCAGCTGCTCGCAGTCACGAGATCTGTGAACCACCAAGCGCACCAGGAAGACCGCCTGCCTTGGACACTGCGCCGCGACACTCACGGACTGAACTGGTTCCCGGCGCCTGGCATGTCTTCTTGGTGCGCTTGTTGGTCGATCTTCTTCCTTCGCCACTACCGTTAAAGAAGATCCACCGCCAGGGCACACCAGGAAGGGCGCGCAGATCGCTGAACGCGCCTTAAACTTAGGTTTTGGCAGACTACCGGCCTGAGCTACACGCCCGACAAGCCTGCCTGACATAAATGGGAGGTAAGTATCAAAATTGAGACTTGCATAGGTGAATTATTGGTTGTATTTCACCTTATGAGACGAACAAGGAAGTCGGCCGTGATGTTCAACAGCAAGCTCCACCTGAACAAGCCTCGCTCGCTGCGCTGGGCTACTGCGCTCGGGGTTGCGACAATCGCAACCGTGGCGTGTGCGTCCGCGCCGGCCCGGGCAAACCTGATCCAGAATGGCAACTTCAGCCAGACCACAGCCACCACCACCTACAATGGTGTGACCGTCGGCACGGAGACCACGAACTCGAACCTTACCGGCTGGCAGTTCACCGGCTGCAACAGCAGCAATTGCGGCTTCTCCTTCCTGGCGACGGGCAACCTGGCCACCAACGGCTGGTATGACGGGCAGGACAGCCATGAGAGCTTCGCCGGCACGTCGCCGGGGACGATCCCAGGCAGTGGCAACGCCTTCCTCTCCGACGCGAATTACGGCACCCAGGCGATCTACCAGGCGGTCGGCGGGCTGAATATCGGCGACACCTACACGCTAGCGTTCTCCCAGGCTGCCTTCGAACAGCAGGGCTACACAGGTGGTTTCACCAGCAACTGGGCTGTCGGGTTCGGCAACGGCGCCTACTCCACCGCCAACTACGGAACACAGCAATCGGCCACGATGGCCGTCCCCTCGGGCGGGGCTGCGGGCTGGGCACAGCAGACGCTGACCTTCGTCGCCAACGCCACCAACGAGACGCTGTTCTTCTTCGCCACCGCCAGCTCCGGCGCCAACCCGCCGTTCCTGCTGCTCGACGGCGTGTCCCTGAACGACACGACGCCCGCCGCCGCCGCCGCGGTGCCCGAGCCCGCCACCCTGGCGCTAACCGCTGTCGGCCTGCTCGGCACCTTGGTTGTTGCCCGTCGGCGCCGGGCCTGACACAATCCGGGCGTGAAACGAGGTGGCGCGGCGCAAGCCGTGTCACCACCGCCCACGCAACCCGGAACACGTCCAGCTGGAGCAGACATGCACCCCCCTGCACTCGCGATGGACATGGCCAAGCTGGCCGCGAACCTGGTCCTGATCATCGCCATCTTCGTGCCGTTGGAACGCCTCTTCGCCGCGCGCCGCCAGAAGATCATGCGCCCGGCCTTCTGGACCGATCTCGGTTACTACGTGGTCGGCGGCCTGGTCCCGAAACTGCTGCTTATCCTGCCGCTCTCCCTGCTCGCCTGGGCCGCCCACCATGCCCTCCCGGGCGGCTACTTTGCCGCTGTGGCCACACTGCCCACCGGCGTGAGGCTGGCCGCTGCATTGGTGGTGGGCGAAATCGGCTACTACTGGGGCCACCGCTGGATGCACGAGGTGCCAGCACTCTGGCGCTTCCACGCCATACACCACGCCGCCGAGCAGATGGACTGGCTGGTCAACACCCGATCCCACCCGATCGACGTCGTCTTCGGCCGCTTCTGCGGCCTCTTGCCGCTCTATCTGACAGGCCTGGCCCAGCCGATGGGCAACCGCATCGACACCGTGCCGCTGCTGTTCGCGCTGATCGGCAGCCTTTGGGGCTTCTTCGTGCATGCCAACCTGGCCTGGCGCTTCGGCTGGCTGGAATGGGCAGTGGCCACGCCGGCGTTCCACCACTGGCACCACACAAACGACGGCCCGGCGTTCATCGGCAAGAACTACGCGGCCATGCTGCCCTGGGTGGACCGCCTGTTCGGCTCGCACTATCTGCCGGAAAAATTGCCGGCGAGCTACGGACTGGATGCGAAGCTGCCGGCGGGACTGGGCGGACAATTGCTGTATCCGTGGCGCGGCCAACCGCGTGTAACGGCGGAGTAAGTCAAGAAAGGCCTTCTTTTCTGAAGAAAAGAAGCAAAAGACTTTTGCTCCTGGCGCCTGCATCAGCATACGCTTTGTCCTGCAAGCATCCGTATCTGCAGAACCTGCGCGGACCTCGGTGCAGGCGCCAGAAGCAAAAGTTTTTTGCTTCTTTTTTTCAAAAAAGAAGGCCTTGCCTTCCTACTCCGTCCCCCGCGGATGCGTCCGCCGCCAAACCGACATAAGCTGCGCCTGATTCACCGCCGTGTAACGCTGCGTGGTGGAAAGGCTGGCGTGGCCGAGCAGATCCTGAATCGCCCGCAGATCCGCCCCACCCGCCAGCAGGTGCGTGGCAAAGGAATGCCGCAGCGCATGCGGCGTCGCGTGCTCCGACAGCCCCGCACTCGCCCTGAACTCCTCTAGGGTCCGCTGCGCCACGCGCGCGCTCAGCCGATCCCCACGCACGCCCACAAACAAGGCCGCCGCAGGATCACCGCGCCCGGGATGCACCGCCAGCCAAGCCGCGATCGCCTGCGTCACCGCCGGCAACACCGGGACCAGCCGCTGCCTGTTGCCCTTGCCCGTCACGCGCAGCGGCCTGCCCGCAACGGGCGCCTCACCGACGGACAGCGAGAGCGCCTCGGCAATACGCAGGCCGCACCCGTACAACAGCGTGAACAGCGCCACGTCACGGGCCGCCACGAACGCCATGTCCTCCTCGCGGCTCCTCTGAAGCGCGACCAGGCCGATGTCCTCCGCCACCGCGCGCGCCTGCGCTGGCGGTAGCGCGCGGGGAATGGCTGGAACCGCCTTTGGCGTGCCGATCAACCCAGGCGCCACGTTGCCAACCCCATGCCGGCGCGCCAGGAAACGGTAGAAGCTGCGCACAGCGGAGAGGTGCCGCGCCCGCGTCCGGTTGCCACGTCCCTGCGCCGCTCCCGCCGCCAGCCAGGCCCGCAAATCAGCCTCGCGTAGCGCGGCCAGGTCGGCCAGCGTGGGCTCGGCGCCTAGATGCTGGGTCAGGAACGCGAGCAGGAAGCCTATGTCGCGGCTGTAGGCTTCGACCGTGAGGGGGGAGGCGCGTCGTTCAAGCGCGAGCCATTGGAGAAAGGCCTGCTTGGCTAGTTGTGCCATCAAGGAAGCAAGCACTTCTTTTTTGAAAAAAAGAAGCAAAAAACTTTTGGTCCCTGTCTGCGAACGCTGAAACAATCGCCGACAGGGAGTACAAGTTTTTTGGTCCTTTTTCCCCAAAAAGGACTGCTTGCTTGCCTTACCCTAGCCTCGCCCCCAGCGCCCTTCCCAGAAACACCCAAGCTTGCGTCACCGGCAAAGCCGCGGCATCCCGGCTGGCCAGCGCCAGCACGCACGCCCCAGGCAGCGCGATCAACAGATCACGCTCCGCCAGAAGCGCCGCCTCCGCATGCAGCAGCGCCGCGTCCCCCGGCCTGTCGCGGAACACCAACGGCTTGCCGCGCAGCAAAGCGCGCACCACGCCCAGCGGCAGCGTGCGCCAGCGCGGGCGGACCGCTTCGCAGCACAGGGTGGCCGCATCGATGCCCAGCAGCCCCGGCCAGGTCTCGACCACGCATTCGGCGGGGTCGGCGGCCTGCAGCAGCGCCAGCACCGCCTCCTGCACGCGCTCGGCGATGCCCGTGCTGGCCCGGCCGGCCGCCAGAACGTCGGCGGCGCGCGCCTCCATCTCGGCCGCCCGCGTGCGCGCCTGGTGCAGCATGGCGGCCATGTGGTCGGCAAAGATGCCGCCATGCACGCGCACCGGTGGCGCCAGGCTGGCGTAGAGGTCGGGGTGGTTGGCCAGGAAATCCGGGTTCGCCTGCAGGTAGGCGCGCACCTGAACGGCATCAGGCCCGTCCGGCGGAGACGGGCGAGGAGCTGGGACAGCCTGGGGTTCGGCAGTTCTCATACAACTACGCTACACAGTCTGCCGTGCTGAACGAACCCCTGTTTGCAATCGAGAGTGACACGGCCGCGCCCTCCGGCCGTGTGCCCGTCCTGCTGCCCTACCCGTTCGCCGGCCCGTTCGACTACGCCCTGCCCGCCGGCATGGCGGCAGAGCCCGGACACATGGTGCTGGTGCCGCTGAACCGGCGCCAGGAGGTGGGCGTGGTGTGGGATGCGCCGGCCGGCCCCTCCGTGCCGGCGGCCAGGCTGAAGCCGGTGACCGCCCGCCTGGACGCGCCCGCCATGCCGGCGCCGCTGCGCCGCTTCATCGACTGGGTGGCCGCCTACACGCTGGCCGCCCCTGGCGAGGTCCTGGCAATGGCGCTGCGCATCAACGCGCTGGCGCCGCCCGTCCCCACGCCAGGCTGGCAACTGGCCGACCCCCTGCCCGAAACCAAACCCACGGAAGCGCGCCGGCGCGTGCTGGCCGTGCTGGCCGACGGCGTGCCGCGGGCCGGCCCCGACCTGGCGCGCGCGGCCGGAGTCAGCGCCGCCATCCTGCGCGCCATGGCGCAAGCCGGGCTGCTGGCGCCCACGCCGATCCCCGCCGGCCCCGCCTTTGCCGAACCGGACCCGAGCCACGTCCACCCGGCACTCTCCGAAGCGCAGGCCGGGGTGGCCACCGCCTTGCGCAGGGCAGTGACAGCCGGGTCATTCAGCGTGACGCTGCTGGACGGCGTCACCGGCTCCGGCAAGACCGAGGTGTATCTGGAGGCCGTCGCCGCGTGCCTGGAGGCCGGCCGGCAGTCGCTGATCCTGTTGCCGGAGATCGCCCTTTCCGCGCAGTTCCTGGACCGCTTCGCCGCCCGCTTCGGCACCGCCCCCGCCGTCTGGCACTCGGACCTGCCCTCGCGGGTGCGGCGCACCACCTGGCGTGCGGTGGCGGACGGCACCGCGCGCGTGGTCGTCGGCGCCCGCTCGGCGCTGTTCCTCCCCTTCGGCGAGCTCGGCCTTGTGGTCATCGACGAGGAGCACGAGACCGCCTTCAAGCAGGAGGACGGCGTGGTCTATCACGCCCGCGACATGGCCGTGGTGCGCGCCCGCCTGTCCGACGCGCCCGCGATCCTGGTGAGCGCCACGCCCAGCCTGGAGAGCCTGGCCAACGTGGAGGCCGGCCGCTACCGCCACCTCCGCCTGGCCGCCCGGCACGGCGGCGCCCGCCTGCCCCACGTGGCCGCAATAGACCTGCGCGACGACGCCCCAGAACGCGGCCGCTTCCTCTCACCGCTTCTCATCGCTGCCGTGCACGAGACGCTGGCGGCCGGCGAGCAGGCGATGTTCTTCCTCAACCGACGGGGCTACGCGCCGCTGACGCTGTGCCGCGCCTGCGGCCACCGGCTCGCCTGCCCCAACTGCACCGCCTGGCTGGTGGAGCACCGTGCCCGCCGCGCGCTCGCCTGCCACCATTGCGGCCACCACGAGCCGATCCCCCCCGAATGCCCGGTCTGCCACGCCGAAGGCACGCTGGCGCCGATAGGCCCCGGCGTGGAGCGCATCACCGAGGAGGTGGCCGCCCTGTTCCCCGACGCGCGGCGGCTGGTGATGGCCAGTGACACCATGCCCGGCCCGCATGCCGCTGGCGAGGCCGCGCGCGCCATCGAGCGGCGCGAGGTGGACCTGATCATCGGCACCCAGATCGTCGCCAAAGGCTGGCACTTTCCCCACCTTACCCTCGTAGGCGTGGTGGACGCCGACCTCGGCCTGGCCGGCGGGGACCTGCGCGCCGCCGAGCGCACCGTGCAGCTCCTGCACCAGGTGGCCGGCCGTGCCGGCCGCGCCGAGGCGCCCGGCCGGGTGCTGCTGCAGACGTTCTCGCCGGAGCATCCGGTAATGCAGGCGTTGGTCGCCAACGACCTCGCCGGCTTCTACGCGCGAGAGTCCGAAGCCCGCCGGCCCGGGCACTGGCCGCCTTACGGCCGCCTCGCAGCGCTCATCGTGAGCGCCGAGACTGCGGAGGCCGCGGACCTGGCTGCGCGTGACCTAGGCCGTGCGGCGCCGTCAGGCGAGGGTGTGCTGGTCCTGGGGCCAGCGCCGGCGCCACTGGCCATCCTGCGCGGCCGCCACAGGCGCCGGCTGCTGCTGAAAACACGTCGCGACATCGCCGTGCAGCCGATCTTGCGTCGCTGGCTGGAGGAAGTGCGCGCAACGCGTGGTGTGCGGATCGACGTGGATGTCGATCCTGTGTCGTTCCTATAGGGAAGAAAGGCCTTCTTTTTTGAAAAAAAGAAGCAAAAAACTTTTGGTCCCGGTCGGTGCGTGTTTCAGCACCCGCCGACAGGGAGCAAAAGTTTTTTGGTCCTTTTTTCAAAAAAGGACTGCTTGCTTCCTTCTCACTGCGTGTACGTAAATCCAGGCATCTTCGCCAAGGAGTCCTTGGACCCGTCCTGCAGCACGATCTTGCCGTCCTGGCCCATCTGCAGCGAGCTGAACGGCACGGCCACCAGCTTGCCGCCTACGCCAAGCACGCTACCCACCGAGATCACGCCCAGTATCGCATGTCCGTCCTTGTCCAGCCTCAGGTCGCTGATCGTGCCGAGATCCTGATTGCCACCGGCGGTGACCGATGCGCCGATGAACTTGCTGGCGCGCATGCCGCCATCCATCTTCACCGTAGCTACCGACAGGTTCGGGTTGCCGGTCGCAGGTTCGGCCATCGCTGGCGCCGGCTTCGCGTCCTGGGCAAGCGCGGTGAGCGGCAGGCAGACACTGAGGCAGAGGCAAGCGGCGGCAGCGTGGCGGGCGGTGTTGGTCATGGGACCTCCTGATAGGGGCAGTGAGCGTTCGCAGGTGGAACGTTGCCGGCTTGCAGACGGTTTCGCCCGGGCGCGGCGCGTGCCAGGCTGGGCGCGGCATGCGGACCAAAGACGAAAAACCTACCAGGCGCCGGGAACCACGCCCGTTGCCGGCGCCCGATGCGGCCAACCTGCAGGCTGCGGCGCTCTCGCATCTGGCCCGCTACGCCGCCACGCAAGCCGGCCTGGCGCGCGTGCTGCAGCGCCGGGTGGACCGCTGGTCCCGCCAGGCCGGCGGCGAGGCTGACGCCGTGGTCGCCGTGGCGGCACGTGCGCGCGCGGCGATCGCCGCCCTGGTGCAGCGCCTGGCGGAGTCAGGCGCCATAAGCGACCAGGCCTTCGCCCAATCGCGCGCCCGGTCGCTAGCTCGCGCCGGCCGGTCCCGCCGCGCCATCGGCGCGCATCTGGCCAACAAGGGCGTGCCTGGCGAGCTGGCCCGCGAGGCGTCGGTCGAGGACCCGGAGCAGGAGCTTGCCGCGGCGCTGATACATGCGCGCAAGCGGCGCTTGGGTCCCTGGCGCAAGCTGGACCCGACGCCGGAGCTGCGCCGGCGGGAACTGGCCAACATGGCGCGGGCGGGTTTCCAGTCGGCGGTGGCCTCGCGGGCGTTGAAGCTGGATCAGGAGGAGGCGGAGGCTCGGATCGTGCAGTTTCGGGCGGATTTGTAGGAAGAGGCCTTCTTTTTTCGAGAAAAAGAAGCAAAAAGCTTTTGCTCCGCTGTCGCGGGAACGTTGAAGCGCACGTCTCAACAACACGCACACAACGGAGATAAAAGTTTTTTGGTTCTTTTTTTCAAAAAAGAACTGCTTTCTTGCTTCCTGCCTCTCAAGCGCGCCGCCGGTTGCACAACCGGGCCCGCTGCGCCACATGCCTATACAAGCGGTTGGAGGAAATTTTCATGGGCAGTCTGAGCATTTGGCACTGGCTTGTCGTGCTGGCGATCGTTCTTATACTGTTCGGCGGCGGCAAGGTCAGCACCCTAATGGGTGACTTCGCCAAGGGCATCAAGGCCTTCAAGAAAAATATGGCCGAGGAGAATGACGTATCGATGGAAGCCAGCGCCGAGCGGCCGGCCGGCTCGATCGCGGCGCCGAATGCGCCGATCGCACCCGCCGCCGCCACCACGACGGTGCCGCGCGAGCCGAGCACCGTCCAGCACGGCTAACATCTTGGCCGCCATCCCCGCCCGCGCCCAGGATGACATCATCCGGGCCGGACGGCGCATGGATCAGCGCGGCTGGGTGCCGGCCACTGCCGGCAACATAAGTGTCCGCCTGCTAGGCGACGAGGCGGACGGGGCCGGCTGTATCGCCATCACCCGAAGCGGCGGTCACAAGGGTTTCCTGGATCGCGACTCGGTCATCGAAGTCGACCTCGAGGGTCGCGCCTTGTCCGCCGGTGCCAGGCCAAGTGCCGAGACGCTGCTGCACTGCCAGATCTACCGCACCTTCCCCGAAGCCGGCGCCGTGTTGCACGGCCATTCCGTGGCTGGGACCGTGCTGTCCCTGGCGGAGCCGGCCGGGCGCATCGCCTTTGCCGGCTACGAGCTGTTCAAGGCGTTCGCCGGACAGCCAACCCACGATACGTCGCTCGCCCTGCCTCTGTTCGCCAACGACCAGGACATCGGCCGCCTCGCCCGAGCGGTGGCGCCGCATCTGCCGGACTGCCCGATGGGCTACTACATACGCGGCCACGGCGCCTATGTGTGGGCGCACGACATGGACGCGGCCCTGGCCCGGCTGGAAGCGCTGGAGTTCCTGCTGGAATGCGAGCTGGCCCGCCGCCACATCAGCGCCCCAAAGCTGGAGATCACGCCATGAGCCGACTGACCGTCACCCCTGACACCACCCCCGGCCAGCCCGAACTGACCACCGAGGACCCCGACCGGATCGCTGGCGCGCTGGCCCCGATTGGCGTGCGCTTCGCGCGCTGGCCGGACACCGTGTCCGTGGACCCCGACGCGGAGAGCGACACCATCCTGGCCGCCTACCGGCCGCATCTGGACGCGCTGATGGAAGGCCGCGCCGGCTCGGCGGACGTGCTTCGCCTGCGCCCCGGCAACGAGGCCTACCCGGCGATGCGGCAGAAATTCCTCGACGAGCACATACATACCGAGGACGAGGTGCGCTTCTTTATCGAAGGCGGCGGCCATTTCATCCTGCACGCGAACGACCGCGTGTATGACGCCTATTGCACTGCGAACGACCTGATCAGCGTGCCGTCCGGGCTGAAGCACTGGTTTGATGCCGGCCTGCAGCCGCATGCGACGGTGCTGCGCATCTATACCGACAGCTCGGGCTGGACGCCGCATTATACCGGCGACATGATCAGCGCGCTGTTTCCTGCGGCAAGTTAAGTAAGCAAGCAGTTCTTTTTTGAAAAAAAGAACCAAAAAACTTTTACTACTGACGCCTCTGATGCAGCCGGGGCTCTTCCAGGACGTGCGCGTTGGTTCCGGCAGGCGCCAGGAGCAAAAGTCTTTTGCTTCTTTTCTTCAGAAAAGAAGGCCTTCCTTCCTTTGCTAAGACCCACCGCTGTCCTCACCGACATAGAAGGCACCACCACCCCCATCGCCTTCGTGCGCGACGAACTGTTTCCCTACGCCCGCGCCAGGCTGCCCAGCTTCCTGGCCCAGCACGGCGAAGAGCCGGAAGTGGCCGCGCTGCTGGCCGATGCCACCCACCTGGCCGGGAGCCGCCCGGTGCAGGACGCTCTGCTGGCCTGGATGGACGAAGACGCTAAGGTCACCTCGCTGAAGGCGTTGCAGGGCCTGATCTGGGATGAGGGCTATAGGCAAGGCGAGCTGCTCGGCCGCCTCTACCACGACGTGCCGTCCGTGCTGCGGCATTGGCGCGCGCGCGGCATACGGCTCTACGTCTATTCGTCCGGCTCGGAGGCGGCGCAGCGGCTGATCTTCGGTCATTCGGACGCTGGCGACCTGGCCGGCCTGTTCACCGCCTTCTTCGACACGCGCGCGGGAGCCAAGCGGGAGGCGGCCAGCTACCGCACCATCGCGCGCGCGATCGGCCTGCCGCCAGGCGAGATCCTGTTCCTCTCGGACGTCGAGCAGGAGCTCGACGCCGCGGCCGAGGCCGGCCTGCTCACGACCCAGCTCGCGCGCGCCCAGGACGGCACGGTCGCGTCCCTTCAGCATCCCGTGGCGGCAGATTTTACGGTATTGCGCGCCCGTATCGGCTGACATCGTGCCGTTCGGGTCGCCGCGCCACCACATTGTGTGACGGACGGGAGTTGTCCACAAGTTTTTGTGGTTTGACGGTTGAGCTTGGCGGCGATCTGCGTCACGGTAGCTACATCATCTGGTGGCTGAACCGGGAAGGAGACGCAAGATGGAGTGGAACGACGACTCGATCAACCGCCTGCGCGCATTATGGGCCGAAGGCCACTCCACGGCCGAAATCGGCCGCCGCATGAACGTTTCCAAGAACGCCGTCGTGGGCAAGGCGCACCGCCTGAACCTCGCCGCACGTCCGTCGCCGATACGCCGCGACGGCGAGAAGACACCGCGCCGCCGCCTGCCGCGCCGTGCCTCCGGTTCCACCCTGCCGGTGCTGGCGGCGGCCCTGGCGCCCATGCCGGCGGCCGAGCAGCCTCGCCTGCCCGACCGGCCGTTCGCCGAGCGTGCCGCCCCTGTGCTGCGCGCGGTGCCAGCGTCGCGTCCGGGTGCACGCGTGGCACCGTGCTGCTGGCCGATCGGCGAGCCCGGCACGCGCAGCTTCCGGTTCTGCGACGTGGATTCGATCGGCGGCAAGCCATACTGCGCGGAGCATTCGGCGCTGGCGTATGTAAAGGTTCGGGATCGCCGGGAGGATGCGGCGTAATACCAGCCGGCTTTGACTCTTGTGCAAGTAAGCAAGGCCTTCTTTTTTGCAAAAAAGAAGCAAAAAACTTTTGATCCCTGCGCAGGCTGAGTCGCTTCGGTGCATCGGGAATTACGCGACGCTGCTGATGCCGGGGAAGCCGGTCGACATAAGGCGGAAACTTTGCCGCCGTCGTATTTACCGCAGCCCTGTGCTCCAGAGTAAAACGCGACGCCCGAACCAGCGCAGGGATTAAAAGTTTTTTGCTTCTTTTTCAAAAAAGAAGGCCTTTTTTGCTTACGCTGGCGTCAGCCTCAGGCCTTCTTCTCCCACCCTTTCGCCCCCTGCTGCCAATACGTCAGCACGTGGCCGGCAGCCTTCGCCGCCGTCCATCTTAGCCGCGCTGCCCGCACCGCGTCTTCATCCCGCCCGTCAAACAGATCGAACACGCGCTCGAACGCGTCCAGCCGCGCGTTCTGCACACCGTCCAGCAGGAACACGTAGCGCGCGCCGTTCGGCGCCTCGTCCTCTGCCGTCAGCCAGATCGGCTGCATGTCCGGGTCCCCGGTAGCCGGCGTGCCATGCGGCAGCCAGTCTGGCTCCGTGCAGGCCCACAACGCAGCATCGAGCTCCGCCACGCGCGCGGCAGAGCCCAGGCGCACCACGGCGCGCTGCCCCGCCTTCAGCGTGCGGCCGAGCAGCGCCGGCAAGGCCTGGTCCGCCGGCGTGCGGGTCAGGTGGTAGAAGCCGATCTCAGCCAGGGGGCACCTCGAAGCGATCCGCCACCAGCCGATCCAGCAGGCGCGCGCCGAACCCGGTGGCGCCCTTCGCATGGCGGCCGGACGCCTCCTCGTGCTGTTCCACGCCGGCGATGTCCAGATGCAGCCACGGCGTCTCGGCCACGAACGTTCGCAAAAAGGCAGCCGCCTGACTCGCATCTGGCTGGCCGCGCGCGTCCACGCAGTGGCGGATGTCGGCGATGTCGCTGTCCAGCGCGCGCAGGTCGGCGTCGGTGAACGGCATGCGCCAGAGGCGTTCGCCCACCGCTTCGCCGGCGCGCGCGGCGGAAGCGGCTAGCGTGTCGTCTGTGCCGAACGCGCCGGCGTGTTCGTGGCCCAAAGCGGTGACGATGCTGCCGGTCAGCGTCGCCAGGTCGATGATGGCGGCCGGCTTCTGCGTCACCGCCCAGGCCAGCGCATCGGCCAGCACCAGCCTTCCCTCCGCGTCGGTGTCGACGACTGCCACCGTGCTGCCGTCAAACATGCGCAACACGTCGCCGGGGCGGTAGCTTGCCGCCCCGGTGGCGTTCTCCGCCACGGCCAGAACCGCCATCGCCGCGGCTGGAGAGCGCCGCCTGGCCAGCGCCAGCATGGCGCCCGTGCAGGCTGCCGCACCTGCCATGTCCGCCCGCATGTCCCACATGCCGTCCGCGGGCTTGATGCAGATGCCGCCGGTGTCGAAGGTGATCGCCTTGCCCACAAACGTCACCGGCGCGCCGGCGCCCGCCCAGCGCAGCACGATCAGGCAGGGCGGATGCACCGACCCGCCGCCCACCGCCAGCAGCCCGCCGAACCCGAGCCGCACCAAATCGTCGCGGCCGAATACCTCGAGGCTGATTCCGGCCTCGACCAGAGAGGCAAGCCGGTCGGCAAAGGTCTCCGGCGTGAGCGTGTTCGACGGCTCGGTAACCAGGTCCCTGGCGAACGTCGCCCCTTCCACCCCGGGCGCCAGCCTGGCCCAGGCGTCCGCGGTGCCCGGATCGTCGGATACCAAGTCGATGGCGGCAAGCAGGGGCGCGTCGTCGCGGGGCAGCGTGAAGAGCCGGTCGTAGCCCCAGGCGCGCAGGCAGGCGCCGGCCGCGAGTCGCGCGGCGTCGGCCGCCGGCAGCCCGCGCGCGTCGATGGCAATACGGGGTGACCGGAGCAGGGCGGACACGCCCCAGGCGCCGGCGGCTTCCACATCAGGGCCGAGGCCGGTGAACACCATGTCGCCAATGCGCGCGATGCTGTCCGGCCGTGCATCGAAGTGTTCGGTTGCGTTTGCTGTCGGCCTGATCACGGGCATTCCGTCCGGCAAGGCCGCGACGACCTGGACGGTGATCAAGGCAAGCAGTCCTTTTTTGAAAGAAAGGACCAAAAAACTTTTGCTCCCTGTCGGCGGCTGCTGAAGCGTTCGCCGACAGGGACCAAAAGTTTTTTGCTTCTTTTTTTCAAAAAAGAAGGCCTTCCTTACTTCGCCTCGAAATGCTCCGCCACGAGCCGATCCAGCAGCCGCAAACCAAACGCCGTCGCTCCCTTCGGAATGACGGCCGTATCCTTCGTGGCCCAGGCCGTTCCAGCAATATCCAGGTGCGCCCAAGGCTTTTCATTGACGAAGCGCGCGATGAAATGCGCCGCCGTGATCGAGCTGCCTGGCCGGCCGGTGATGTTCTTCATGTCGGCGATGTCGCTCTTGAGCTGCTTGTCGTATTCGCGGCCCATCGGCATGCGCCACAGCTTCTCGCCGGTGGCCGTGCCGGCTGCGGCGAGCTTTGTGGCCAGGTCGTCATCGTTGCTGAACAGGCCGGCATGTTCGTGGCCGAGTGCGACGATGATGGCACCTGTCAGCGTCGCCAGATCCACCATGAAGCGCGGGTCAAACTTCTGCTGCGCGTACCAGAGCACGTCGGCCAGCACGAGGCGGCCTTCGGCATCGGTGTTCAGCACCTCGATCGTCTGGCCGGAGTAGCTGCGCACCACGTCGCCGGGGCGCTGCGCTGTGGCGGACGGCATGTTCTCGACCAGGCCGACCAGGCCTACCGCGTTCACCGTCGCCTTACGTCCGGCAAGGGCGGCCATAAGGCCCACCACCGTGCCGGCGCCGGCCATGTCCCACTTCATGTCTTCCATGCCGCCGGCTGGCTTTATGCTGATACCGCCGGTGTCGAACGTGACACCCTTACCGATAAAGGCCACCGGCTTGTCGTCTGCGAAGCTCTTGTCGCCGCCCTGCCACTGCATCACCACCATGCGCGGCGGTTGCGCGCTGCCCTGACTCACGCCGAGCAGGGAGCCGAACCCCAGCGCCTCCAGCTCGGCCTGGCCGAACACCTCAATCTTCAGGCCCAGCTCGGCCAGCTTCTCGATGCGCGTGGCGAATTCCGGCGGGTTGAGGATGTTGGCGGGCTCGCTCACCAGGTCGCGCGTGACGAACACGCCGCTTGCAATCGCGTGCAGCGCCGGCCAGGCGACCTCGGCCGCGGCGCGGTCGCCGGTCAGCACCGTCAGCGACGCGAGCTTCGGCTTGTCCTCTGCCTTCTGCTTGGTGCGGTAGATGTCAAACCGGTAGCTGCGCAGCACCGCGCCCAGCGCTGCGTGCGCCGCGTGGGCGCTCACGCCATCGGCCGCGATCGCCGCCACCGCCTCGCGCGCAAGCCCGGCGGCGACAGCACCTGCCGCCTCTTCCACGCGACGCGGCGTAAGGTCGGCTTCCTTACCCAGCCCGGCCGCCACGATTCGCGAGAGGCCAGCGCCCGGTGCCAGGATGGTGCAGCTGGTGCCCTCCTTGCCGGTGAACTCGGACGCGGCGAACGCGCGGGTGACGGCGCCGCCTGTCGCCTCGTCTGCCGCGTGCCAGAGGCCTGATGCGCCCGCACCTTCGCCCACCAGCAGCCCCAAGGCGCCGCTTTGCGGCAGGGCGGCTTCGGCAAAGGTCACGTCGATCATGCGGGAGATCCTATTCGGTGGGCGCGGACCTCTTAGCAGCCGAGGGCCAGGAAGGAAGGCCTTCTTTTTTGAAAAAAAGAAGCAAAAAACTTTTGGTCCGCTGTCGCACCGCGTTTCAGCAGCCGCCGGTCGTGCGAGAGCACGCTGGCGCGTGACAGGGAGCAAAAGTTTTTTGGTCCTTTTTTTCAAAAAAGGACTGCTTGCCTTT
>CAXTCL010000012.1:0-33520 GCA_964242035.1 uncultured Acetobacteraceae bacterium
CGTTACGTGAGGGGCAAAGCAAGCAAGGAAGGCCTTCTTTTTTGAAAAAAAGAAGGCCTTACTTTCTTCCTTGCCGGTACGAACGCGGGCCATCGAAGCTGGCGGCGCCTGGCACTTTGCCAAGTGCAACTTATTATGATGCGCTCCGCGCCAGCAAGCCGCGTTACCGGGTCATTCCACAGGAGACCCACATGAGCGGCACGACGAAGACGACCGAGGTGTATCTCACCGGCCTGCGCAACCAGCACGCCGTCGAGACGCAGGCGATCGGCACCATCCAGAATCAGCTTCCCCGCATGAAGGGGTATCCGGACCTGCACGCGCAGATGCAGGCGGACCATGAGCGCTCCACCGAACAGGCCGCGCGCCTGGACAGCCTGCTCGCCAGGCACGGCTCGAAGGCTTCGCTCGCCAAGGAGGCCGTCACCGGAACGGTGGCTACCGTCGCCGGCTTCGCCCATAGCTTCGCGTCCGACGAGGTGCTGAAGGACGTGCTCGCCGCGGTGGGCTTCAAGGCCTACGAGATCGGCTCGTACAAGGTGCTGATCACCCTGGCGCAGGCGGCTGGCGCAAACGACGACGTGTCGGTGCTGGAGCAGTCCATGAAGGAGGAGCAGGAGATGGGCGACTGGCTTGGCAGCCATATCCCGGGGTTTGTGCACGCTTATCTTGGGAAGCAGGCAGCGTAAGTAAGGAAGGCCTTCTTTTCTGAAAAAAAGAAGCAAAAAACTTTTGCTCCCCCGCATTTGCAGCAGCCGGGCGCTTCCGGATAGACCGATGCGCTGGCAACAGCGGGAAGTAAAAGTTTTTTGCTTCTTTTCTTAAAAAAGAAGGCCTTCCTTTCTTGATGGACCAAACCCGCCTCGCCCGCATCACCGCCTGGATGGAGTCCTGGATCGCCTCCGGCCGCCTGGCCGGCATGTCCGCCCTGGTCCACCACAGGGGCCAGACCGCCTACCACCACTGCGCCGGTCACGCCGACCGCGAGCGCAACTTGGCCATGGCGCCGGACACCGTGGTGCGGATCTATTCGATGACCAAGCCGCTTACCTCGGTGGCGCTGATGATGCTCTACGAGGAAGGCCGCTTCCAGCTCGACGACCCGATCGCCCGCATCCTGCCTTGCTTCGCCGACATGGTCGTATATGCCGGCGAGGGCCACGATCCGGTGCCCGCCGAGCGACAGATCACCTATCGCGACCTGCTGACCCACACCTCCGGTCTCACCTACGGCTTCATGCAGGCGACCCCGGTGGACGCGATGTACCGCGCGGCCGGCGTGGATTTCCAGACTTCGCCGCTGGCGCTGGGCGAGGTGGTGGAAAAGGCGGCGACGATGCCGCTGCTGGCGCAGCCGGGCACGCGCTGGAATTACAGCATAGGCACGGACGTCGCCGGTCATCTGGTGGCGCTGCATAGCGGGCAGCCCTTCGACGAATTCCTGACGAGACGCGTGCTGCAGCCGCTCGGGATGACGGACACCGGGTTCCATGTCACGGCAGACCAGCGTCCCCGCTTCGCCGCCAATTACGGCCGTGGTGAGGACGGCCGCGCCAAGCTCTCCGACGACCCGGCCACCAGCATCTTCCTCACGCAGCGGCTGCCTTCGGGCGGCGGCGGCCTGGTCGGCACCGCGCCGGATTACCTGCGCTTCTGCCGTTTCCTGCTCGGCCGCGGCGCGTTGGAGGGCACGTGCCTGCTCGGCCGCAAGACGCTGGGGCTGATGATGAGCAACCACCTCGACGGCGACATGGCGGCGATGGGCCAGGCGCGCTTCAGCGAGAGCACCTATACCGGCATCGGCTTCGGGCTGGGGTTCTCGGTGATGCTCGATCCGGCACGCGCGCAAATCGTGGGCACGCCAGGCGAATGCGCCTGGGGCGGTGCGGCGAGCACGGCGTTCTGGGTGGATCCGGTGGAGGATCTGGCGGTGGTGTTCTTCACGCAGTTGTCGCCGTCCAGCACGTATCCTGTGCGTCGGGAGTTGCGGGTGCTGACTTACGCGGCTTTGGTGGATTGAGAGGCAGGAAGGAAGCAAGGCCTTCTTTTTTGAAAAAAAGAAGCAAAAAACTTTTGCTCTCCCGACGCTGCGGCGCTTCGGTATTCCTGGAGTGCCCAGCTGCTGCAAATGCGGGGGAATAAAAGCTTTTGCATCCTTTTTTCAAAAAAGAAGGCCTTGCTTGCTTTCTTTGGGTCTCGCCCGCTCAGTAGGTAGGCCGCTTCCCAACCTGCATCTTTCTGAGAGCAGCAATAACCTTTTCATAAAGCGGGTGCGCCAAGCCTGCGCGGGACACGCTCATATCTGCTACCAGAGCATCGTGATGTCCGCAGTATTTGTCGATCACCAGCATCTGAAGCACGGTAGCTGCGGCCTGCTCAGGTAATTTCCACAGATCGGGACGGACGGAACGGGCCGCGTCATCGTAAGTCGGGGCGTTTGCAGGCCAGCACAGGGTCGGATTGTAAACCAGTTTGCTGTGATTTTCCTTCAGGAATACCCAAACCCTCGGCGCGTCGATATGTAATGTGACTTCGTTGGTTTCGAGCTGGTCGTCGATGTCGACGAATCTTCCATCCAGCCCTGCCGGTCCGGTTCCGGTGTTCAGGTGCGGCTGCTCAGCTACGACATCTCCCAGATGGACCAGGCGGCCGGCTCGGATTGCGAAAACGTTCAGCCTGTCCGACCGCCATGCCGTGCTGCGATCATCTGTTTCGATAAACAGGTAATCGCGGAACACCTTTGTCATGAGCGCAAGATTGGGGAAATCTGTGCTCACGTCCAACCGTCCGACAGGGACAGTGAAGCTGTCATGTCCGCTCGAGACGATGGCAGCCGGCCCGTCGTCCTGGAGGGACGGCGCAATCGTCAAGCGCGTGCCAGACAGTTCTACCACCAGCGGGGCTGGAATGTTCGTTGGCGTCTCTGCGCCGGCGGCGCTGACTAGGGCAATCGAGATGATTGCAGTGGCCCAAAGCGCTTTCACCACCTGGTCCGAATCGAGACAAAGCGGCTAGGGTTCCGCATCGTGCGCGCTTCCACTGGCCTCACCCGCTCCGGATGGTTGCCAGGAGACGCCCCAGCGCGTCGCCCAGTTCGCCCTCCACCCCGTCCACCTTCTCCGCCGCCACGACCCGCCGCGGCGCCGCCACCGTCGGCCCGCCCACCACATCCTGCACGAAGCGCAGCCGCTCCACCACGCGGCGGCCCGCATGGGTGTTGATGCGTTCGATCAGCGTGGTCGACAGGTGCGTCAGCTCCATCGCCACAGGTCCGGCGCACGCGATCGTCAGCTGCGTGCCGCTCAGGCGGCGCGGCTCCGTCTCCAGCGCCAGGCGCGGTCCCACGATCGTCGCCCACTCGCTCATCAGCAGGGCACCTGCCGGCGACTTCTTCTTGTAGGCGGCACGCGTCAGCCCGGGCACCAGCTCGGCCAGGCCGCGTGCCACATAGGACCGGCGTTCGTAATCAGCCTTGGCGAAACCTGCCGTGTTGTCAGACGCCGCGTCTTTCGCCATGCACGCTCCTGCCATGCCGCATCCGGACCCCACAGCACTTCTCGCCTGGTATGACCGTCACCGCCGCACCATGCCCTGGCGCGCGCTGCCTGGCGAGGCGCCCGACCCGTATCGCGTGTGGCTCAGCGAGATCATGCTGCAGCAGACCACGGTGGCCGCGGTCATCGGCTACTTCAACCGCTTCCTCGCCCGCTTCCCCACCGTCTTCGCCCTGGCCGAAGCACCGTCGGACGACGTGATGTCCGCCTGGGCCGGCCTTGGCTACTACGCGCGCGCGCGTAACCTGCACGCCTGCGCCAAGGCGGTAGCGGCGTCAGGCGGCGACTTCCCGCGCACCGTCGCGGGCCTGCTGGCGCTGCCTGGCGTGGGCCCCTACACGGCGCGCGCGGTGGCGGCGATCGCGTTCGGCGTGCCGGTCGTCCCGGTGGACGCCAACGTGGAACGCGTGACCGCCCGCCTCTACAACATCGACGCACCGATGCCCGCCGCCAGAACCGCCATCGCCGCCGCCGCCGCGCGCCTGGGCGACCACGAAGCCGCCCGCGCCCGCGCGTCGGATTTCGCGCAATCCCTGTTCGACCTGGGGGCCACCATCTGCACGCAGCGCCCGAACTGCCTGCTGTGCCCGCTGGCGCAGGGCTGCCTGGGCCGTGCCGCCGGCGCGCCGGAGACCCTGCCGCGTCGCGCCGCCAAGCCGATACGCCCGCTGCGCCACGGCGCGCTGTTCTGGCTGACAGACGCCCAGGACCAGGTTCTTCTGCGCCGCCGTCCCCCGCAAGGCCTGCTCGGCGGCATGACCGAACTGCCAGGCACCGAGTGGCGCCCGCTCGCCTGGACGCCGGCCGACGCAAGCCAGGCCGCCCCCATGCAAGCCGCCTGGCAGCATGCTGGCCAGGTGCGGCACGGGTTCACCCATTTCGAGCTGCACCTCGAGGTGTTCGCCGCGCGCGTGCCGCAGATCGAAGCTCAGGGCTTCCTGCGCCCGGCGGAAGCCCTGGCCAGCGAGGCGCTGCCCACGCTGATGCGCAAAGGCATCGCACTGGCACGCAGCTTCGCCCAGCGATGTGCGGCATGATCCGGACCTACGCCCTGGTAGGCTTGGGCGGCGCCCTGGGCAGCATGGCGCGGTTCTGGCTGGCGACCACCGTCCTGCGCCTGACCGGCGCGGGCTTCCCCTGGGGCACCGTGCTGATCAACATCAGCGGCTCGCTGGTGATAGGGTGGCTGGCCGGCGGCCTGGCCCTTGGCCGTCCCGGTGTTGCCGCCTTTGCCATGGCCGGCCTGTGCGGCGGCTTCACCACGTTTTCCGCGTTCAGCCTGCAGACTGTGGAGTTGCTGCGTGGCGGACGCCTGATGGAGGCGGCGGCTAACGTGTTGTTTTCCGTCGTGCTGTGCGTTTGCGCTGCGTTTGTGGGATTGCAGATCGGAAGCAAGCAAGGCCTTCTTTTTTGAAAAAAAGAAGCAAAAAACTTTTGACTCCGCTGTCGCGGATTTTTCCGGCAACTCGCCGACAGGGACCGAAAGTTTTTTGCTTCTTTTTTTCAAAAAAGAAGGCCTTGCTTGCTTAACCGTAAGGACGACCTCATGGACCACACCGTCCCGCAGAACTGGCCCAGCTACACGCCGGAGGAGCACGAAGTCTGGCGCACCCTCTACGCGCGCCAGACTGAAATCCTGCCAGGCCTGGCCTGTGACGCCTTCCTGCAAGGTGTGGACAAGCTGGACCTGTCCGGCGGCATCCCCGATTTCGAGCGCCTGTCGGAGCGCCTGCACGCGCTAACCGGCTGGCAAGTGGTGGCCGTGCCGGGCCTGGTGCCGGACGCGGTGTTCTACGAGCATCTCGCCAACCGCCGCTTCCCCGCCGGCCGCTTCATACGCGGCGGCCACCAGCTGGATTACCTGGAGGAGCCGGACGTGTTCCACGACGTGTTCGGCCACGTCCCCATGCTGACGGACCCGATCTTCGCCGACTACATGCAGGCCTACGGCGAGGGCGGCCTGCGCGCGCAGGGGCTGGGGCGGCTGCACAATTTGGCCCGGCTCTACTGGTACACGGTGGAGTTCGGCCTGCTGCAGACCGAGGCGGGCCTGCGCATCTACGGCGCCGGCATCGTCTCCTCGGCCACTGAGTCCCGCTACGCGCTGGAGGATGCGCGGCCGCACCGCCTGGCGTTCAACCTGCAGCGCGTCATGCGCACGCCCTACAAGATAGACGACGTGCAGGCGGTGTATTTCGTCATCCCCTCGCTGCAGGCGCTGCTGGATGCCACGGCCAACACGGATTTCGGCCCGGTCTATGACGCGCTGGCACAGGCCGCCGACATCCCGATAGAGGCCGTGCTGGCGGAAGATGTCGGCGCTGGCTGACACGGGACTTGTGGCCGGGCGCACCCAGGAGGCCGGCGCACCAGGCCGCAAGCTGACTGAGCTGGATTCGGTGCGCGGGATCGCCGCAATCGTCGTGTTCAACCTGCATTTCCTCGGCGGCGTGCGCGGCGACGTGCTCAAGCGGCTGGGCAGCACGCCGCTCTACGGCGTGGCCAATGGCGGCGCCGCCGTCATGCTGTTCTTCGTGCTGTCCGGCTTCGTGCTCACGCTGGCGCCGTTGCGTAGCGGGCGCGCCCGGCGCCTCGCCGGGCCGGCGGTCAGGCGGTATCCCCGCCTCGCAGGCCCGGTTGTGGTGGCGGCCCTGCTCTCGGTGGTGCTCGCCAGGGTTGGCGGCTTTCCCGGCGTAGGCTGGATCGCCGCGCGCACCGGCAAGCTGTTCCCGCTCGACATGTTCTGGGGCAGCCAGATGGGCAACGAGGCCACCTGGCCCGTGCTGCGCGAAGCGGCGTTCGGCACGTTTTTCCTGGGTAGTTCGGACCACAATCCCGTCTTGTGGACGATGAAATGGGAGCTGCTCGGCAGTGCTCTGGCGTTCGGCCTGGCTTTCATCTTGTTGCTACCGATCGAGCGCAAGCTGCGGCTGGCCTGCGCCTGCCTGCTGGCCGGCGTGGCCGTCTGGCACAGTATCTGGCTGATCGGGTTCCCCATCGGCGTGGCGGGCGCGCTTGCCCATTTGCGGGCTGGACACGATCTTCGCATCCCGCCTGCCGCAGCCGCCCTACTGGTCTGCATCGCGGTTTTCGTCATGTCCTGGAACATCGAGCACGCAGCCGGCGCATGGCGCTGGGCGGATCATATGGCGATACGGGACCGTAACTACGTCTGGGCGTTCGCGGAATGCATATCGGGCGTCTGCTTGATGGCCGTGGCGCTATACTGCGCGCCCGTAAAGCGGATGCTGCGAACCCGCTTCTTCAGGGCGCTCGGCCATCTGTCCTTCCCGCTTTACCTCACGCACTTCTTCGCGCTGCTTTCGCTGGGGACATGGACGTGCCTGGCCATCTTTCCCAACGGCGTAAGGCTGGTTTGGCTGCCGGCCTTCTACGTAGCCATGCTGGCGATGGCCTGCGCCATGGCCTATCCGATCGCCGTCTTCGACCGAAGCTGGATCAAACTCCTGTTCAGGTTGAGCCCAATCTAAGGACCCCGCATCTGCATCAGCCGGGCGCCCGCAGGAAACACCGAAGCGCCTGAGCGTCGGGGGAGCGAAAGTTTTTTGCTTCTTTTTTTCAAAAAAGAAGGCCTTTCTTCCTTCCCCCGACAACCCGCGCTAGACCGCCCAGGATGAGCCGCACCGCCCAGATCACCCGCGCCACCAAAGAGACCGACATAGCCCTGACCCTGGACCTGGACGGCACGGGCGCCTCCACCATCGCCACCGGCGTGGACTTCTTCGACCACATGCTGACCGCCTTCGCCCGTCACGCGCTGTTCGACCTCACCGTCGAGGCGCAGGGAGACCTGCACATCGACTCGCACCACACGGTCGAGGACGTCGGCATCGTGCTGGGCCAGGCGCTGCGCCAGGCGCTGGGCGACAAGCGCGGCATCGCCCGCTTCGGCCAGGCGCTGCTGCCGATGGACGAGGCGCTGGCCGAGGCCGCGATCGACATCTCCGGCCGCGCGCATGTCGCCTGGTCCGTGGCCTTCGAGCGGCCGATGCTGGGCACGATGGACACCCAGCTCGTGGAGGAGTTCTTCCGCGCCCTGGCCGGCAACGCGCTGATCACCTTGCACGTGACGCTGCGGGCCGGCAGCAACGCCCACCACGTGGCCGAGGCGTGCTTCAAGGCGGTGGCGCGCGCGCTGCGGATGGCCGTGGCCCCCGATCTGCGGCAGAACGATGCGATCCCATCCACGAAGGGCGCACTGTGAAGCTGTACACGACCCACCTTCGGCCCGGCCGGCCGCCGCTGCTCGTGCGCGAGGGGTTTTCCGGCGCGGCGTTCTGGTTCGGCGCGCTTTGGCTTGCCGCCGGTGGCGCCTGGCTGGCCGCCGGCCTCACCATGGCCGTCTTCCTGCTGACGCTCGCAGTGTGTCGCTGGTCCGGCACGCTGGCGCCGCTCGCCGGGCTGGCCGTTTTGCAAGGTCTGATCTGCCCTGACCTGCTGCGATGGAGCCTGGACCAGCGTGGATTCGTGCGCGGCCCGGTGGTGACGGGGTCCGATGCGGACCAGGCGCTCGCCCGGCTGCTGGATGCTCGCCCGGATTTTATACCGGCTGCTGGTTGAGCGGTTGAGCGGTTGAGAAAGGAAGCAAGGCCTTCTTTTTTGAAAAAAAGAAGCAAAAAACTTTTACTACTGCGCTTTTCCGCCGCTTCGGCCTGTCCTGATGCGCCGGGCTGCCGCAAATGCGGGGTAGTAAAAGTTTTTTGCTTCTTTTTTTCAAAAAAGAAGGCCTTGCTTCCTTCGAACAGCGTCCGCGCATGATGCGCGTCTGCGTGGTCGATTGCGGCAGCGGCAACCTCGCCTCCGCCGCCCGCGCCCTCGCCCGCGCGAGCGAGCTGGCCGGGCTCGCCGTGGAGGTCGAGATCACTGCGGAGCCGGACGCCGTGCTGGCGTCGGACCGCATCGTGCTGCCTGGCCAGGGCGCGTTCGCGGCCTGCATGCAGGGCCTGGGGCAGGCGCCCGGGCTGCGTGCGGCGCTGGATCGCCGCGTAGGCGAGGGGGCGCCGTTCCTGGGCATCTGCGTCGGCATGCAGCTGATGGCGGAGCGTGGGCTGGAGCACGCCATCACGCCGGGTTTTGGCTGGCTGCAAGGCGAGGTGGCGCCGTTGCAGGCGCCCGGCCTGCGCCTGCCGCATATGGGTTGGAACAGTCTGGATTTCGCGCCAGGCGCGCACCCTCTGCTGGACGGGGTGGCGCCGGGTGATCACGTATATTTCGTGCATAGCTATGGGTTGCAGGGCTACGCTGGCCGAGACGTTCTCGCAACAACGTCGTATGGTGGCCAGGTGCCTGCGCTGGTGGCGCGCGGGAACCGGGCCGGCACGCAGTTCCATGTCGAGAAGAGTCAGGAGGTCGGCTTGCGTATCCTCGCCAATTTCCTCCGCTGGTCGCCCACCCGCTTGTCCCCGCAATGAGCGAGATCCCGGCGCAAACCCAGGCGCCTGCCTTGCAGGTGGAGCACGTGAGCGAGCTGCACGAAGACGACCTGCACGCTTTGTGCGAGGCGACGAACGCCGCGATACTGGACGGCGGCGGTTTCGGCTGGGTCAGCCCGCCGGGCCAGCAGGCGCTGGAGCGCTACTTCCGCGGCGTCATGCTGGTGCCGGAGCGCGAGCTGTTCGTCGGCCGTGCGGACGGCATCATCACTGGCTCCGCCCAGCTCGTCCGGCCGCCACGCAACAACGAGGCGCAATCCATCTCGGCCTGGATCATGCACGCCTTCGTGGCGCCGTTCGCCCGCGGCCAGGGGCTGGCGCGGCTGATGACGGTGAAGATCGAGGACCGCGCCCGCGCGCTGAACTTCCGCGTGCTGAACCTGGACGTGCGGGAGACGCAGACGGCGGCGATCGCGCTGTATGAGTCGCTGGGGTTTACGTGCTGGGGGGTGCATCCGGAGTATGCGCGGGTGAAGGGCAAGATACTTCGGGGTTTTTATTATACCAAGGCTTTGAGGAAGGCTGATGCGGGGTAAGGAAGGAAGGCCTTCTTTTTTGCAAAAAAGAAGCAAAAAACTTTTGTTCCCGCGCCTGCACCACGGCACGGCCTGGTTCTGCCAAGGCGCGTGTCTGCAGAATGATCGCACGCCGTCGGGCAGGCGGGGGAGCAAAAGTTTTTTGGTCCTTTTTTTCAAAAAAGGACTGCTTGCTTGCCTATGATCCTCTACCCCGCGATCGACCTGAAAGACGGCGCCTGCGTACGCCTGCGACGCGGCGAGCTCGAAGACGCCACGATCTACGAAACGGACCCGGCGAAGCAGGCCCGCGCGTTTCAGGAGGCAGGCGCCGCCTGGCTCCACGTGGTCGACCTGAACGGCGCCTTTGCCGGCCGGCCGGTGAACGAGGCGGCGGTGCTCGCCATACTTGCGACTGCCACCATCCCCGTCCAGCTCGGCGGCGGCATACGCGACCTCGCCGGCATCGAACGCTGGCTGGCGGCAGGCGTGTCGCGCGTCATCCTCGGCTCGGCGGCGGTGAAGAACCCCATACTCGTCCACCAGGCCTGCCGCAGCTTTCCCGGCCGCATCGTCGTGGGTATCGACGCGCGGGACGGCTACGTGGCCACCGAAGGCTGGGCCGACACGTCCACGCTGCGTGCCCCCGACCTGGCCCAGCGCTTCGAGGACGCCGGCGTGGCCGCCATCATCTACACGGACATCGCGCGCGACGGCATGCTGGAAGGCGTCAACATCGCGCAGACGATCGAGCTGGCAGACCAGCTGCGCACGCCGGTCATCGCCAGCGGCGGCATCGGCTCGGCAGAGGACCTGCGGGCGCTGTGCCGCGCTGCGGCCACGCCTGACGGTTCGAACAGCCGAATTGCCGGCGTGATCGTCGGGCGCGCGCTCTATGACGGGCGGGTTGCGGTGGCCGAGGCGCTCGGCATACTCGCCGCCTGACCCGCGTTGACGCTCGCTTCAGAAAGCAAGCAGTCCTTTTTTGAAAAAAGGACCAAAAAACTTTTGCTCCCCCGCCTGCACGGCAGCGTGCGCCAGTTCTGCCAATACGCGCATTGGCAGAACCGGACCTGGCCGTGGCGCAGGCGGGGGGGACAAAAGTTTTTTGCTTCTTTTTTCAAAAAAGAAGGCCTTGCTTTCTCGCGCTAAGGTCGAGACTCCACGCGGCCGATGTAAGCACGGCCTTGATCACGCGGGGGCAACACCATGGGCGAAACACTTGAGACGCACGAGCACGCCGAAGCGGCGGCGCATGGCGGGCGGCGACATACCGCCTTGCTGATTGCCGTGCTGGCGGCTGGCCTGGCTTTCTGCGAGCAGGGGGCGCAGCACGCTGAAACCCGCATGTCACAGAGTGCGGTCTCGGCCGCCGACGTCTGGGCCGAGTACCAGGCCAAATCCACCCGGGCCAACGAGACCAAGGACCTGGCGCAGATCGCCGCCCTGCTGCCGGCAAGTGCCGCCGGCGATGCGGCCGCCATACAGGCCCGGTTCAACGCCGACATCGCGCGCTTCGAGACGGACCCCAAGAGCGGCAAGCAGGCGTTGGCCGACAGGGCAAAGCGGCTGGAGGAGACGCGCGACGCTGCACATGAGCGGCTGGAGGCGTTCGACAACGCGGCTTCCGCGCTGCAACTCGGGATCGTGCTGACCACGGCGTCCGTGATCACCGGATCGGTCATGCTGGTGTGGGGCGGTGCGCTTCTGGGTGTGGCGGGGGCTGTGCTGGCGGTGCTTGGGTTGGTGGCGCCTGGTCTGGCGGCGTTGTAGGAAGCAAAAACTTTGTCCCCGCGTCCTGTCAGCGCCTCGATCTTTCCCAGGGCACCTGATTGTTGCAAATGCGGGGGAACAAAAGTTTTTTGGTCCTTTTTTTCAAAAAAGGACTGCTTGCTTTCTTCTACGAGCCGTCACCGAAGATCGTAGCCGAACAGCGACAGGAACCCGCCCCACGTCTCGGCGCACCGGGCACGCAGGTTCTCCGGCAGGTCTGTCCGCCAGCGGCCGATGGAGGCTTCGGGCGAGCCGCTCGTCGCGTGCTGGGCGAACATCTTCTCGCTGGCTTCCTGGCGCACGGGGGCGATTTCGGCCTCCAGGAAGGTGCCCAGCCTGGCATAGGTCGCGGGCTCGCCGCGTATCATGTCCTCGTAGCGGATGATGCATATGTCCGCGCCCGCTTCAGCGTGGATGGCGGTCAGCTGGCTGCAGCTATGGCTCAGGTGGTCGAACGCCTTGTCCTGGCTCGATTCGAAATAAGCGACATGCGAGCACAGGACGTCACGCGGGTCGCGCACGATCACCACCTCGCGCATGCCGGCGAACACGCGGCGCACGAAAAGGCGGGTGGGCCGGTGCAGGTTGTTGTTCTTTTCCGCGAAGAAGCGGACCTTGCTCTTGTCCTTGTCCAGGGCGAGCAGCCGGTAATATTGGCGAACGATGTCGGCGACCGCGGCCCCCAGGCGGGACGGCGCCCAATCCTCGTTGAACCGCCGCAGGCTGGCCTGCTTGCGGAAGGCGTGCGCGTATTGCGGCCCGGTGAACGGGTTGAATCCGATGTGGAAGCCGTCGCCCTCCAGGTGGTCGGGATGGGTCGAGCGCTCCGCATCGGCCGGCGCGGTCAGCACGGCATAGGCCGCCGCATAGTAGGACAGCAGCCGCACCTCGTAGGGCACGAGCTCGGCCACCACCACCTGCGGCGAGGCGGCCAGGCAGCTCATGAGGTAGGTGGTCCCGGACCGGCCCGGTGCGGTCACCAGGATTGGCCCAGGCTGTTCGGCATCCCAATCCGTCTTTGCCGAAGCCTGCACAACGCGGTCGCCGCCCGGCACCGTGGTGCCGTCCGGGAAGCTGACCGTTACGTTATGGTCCACGAAGACGGATAGCGGGGCGGGGAAGGTGAAGAGGAAGCCGTGCGCGCCATCGCCGTATTTGCCCAGGGCGGCCAGGTCGCGGCGCGGGCGCTCGGCGAGCACGCGCCCTGCTTCCTGCCCGTCCACGGCCACGCGCAGTTCGAGTCGGGTGCCTGGTTCGGCATCGTCTGCGGCCCAGCCGGACACGGATACCTGGGTAATCGAGTCGACATGGCCGCCACGCATGAGCGTCTTTTGAACCCTGGTCTTTTGACGCGTAGGTTTTGCGCGGCCTGCCAGGCCGCGTCAAATCCGCGCAGGGGCGGGTGCGCGTCGTTGAAACGCACGCCTCGACGTTCCCGCGACAGCGGAGCAAACGTTTTCTGCTGCTTTTTTCAAAAAAGAAGGCCTTGCTTACTTCCTTACCCCCCTTATGAAAGCCATCCAGCACAGGACCGGGGAATTGGCGGCAACACGGGCACAAGGCGGCTTCCGGCCTGGCGAGGACCTGACCAGCGCGCCTGCTCCCTCACAGGGCGCAGTGTTCACGCCCGCCGCCGACGCAGGTGGCACGGACCGTGACGTCCTGATGGGCTACCAGGTCTTCCTGGGGCGGGACCCGGAAAGCTCCTTCGTCATCGCCGACGCCAGGAACAGCCCCGTCGGTGCCTTCGTGCGCGCCCTCATGGGGTCGGGCGAGTTCCAGAGCGCGGTGCTCGACAAGCTGGCCGCCGGCCGGCCGCTGCCGCACGAGAATGCCGGACCCGCCCCCAGCCCAGAGCAGCTGGCCTGGCTGTTCGGCCTGTTGCGCGTGCCGCCGCGCGCAGAGGGATCGCTGCGGGCGGCCACGAGCTGGGCCGAGTGGCTGCGCACCCTGGTCGCCATACCCGGCCTGCCCATGGCCCCCGCGCGCGCGGCGACAGAGAGCGGGCCGGAGTCACAGGCTGTGGGCGCCGGTTTCGTGCTCGTCACCATAGAGGCGCCGAAGCCTGGCGACCGCCTGCAGCCAGGCAGCCTGGTCCAGGGCAATGGCTGGGCCATAGCGCCGGCAGACATCGCCGAGGTGGCCGTTCACCTCGACGGCAAGCTGCTGACCCATAGCCGCTACGGCCTGCCCAGGCCGGACGTGGCCCGCAGCTTCCCGCACTACCGCCACGTGGATCATTGCGGCTTCAGCTTCAACGCCGAGGTGCCCGAGGACGCGCCGCCCGCCGCCCTGCTCACCGTCACCGTGCGCAGCGTGGATGGCCAGGAAGGGCGCAAGAGCGTGCGCCTGCAGGGGCAGGCCAGAACAGCCGCGCCCACGCTGGCCCAGGACGCCGCCGAAGCTGCCTGGCCGATACGCCTGGCCGTAGAGGACGCGGTCGTGGACGCCTTCAGGATGCTGCGGGTGCGCGGCTGGGCGGTCAGCGCCGATCCGATCCAGGCGATCACCGTCACGCTGGATGCGGTCTCCATGGGCGAGGCGCGCCACGGCCTGCCCAGGCCGGACATCGCCAGCCTGCATGCCAGCTACCCCAATGCCGCGTCGTCGGGCTTCGCCCTGGTCGGGCAGTTGGCGGCAGATCTGCCGGAGGGGCCGAGTTTCGTGCGCGTCCAGGCGGTGGACGCGGCTGGCCACACGCGCCAGACGATCGTGCCGGTGATCCTGCCGCCGGCCGCCGTCGCGCCGCCGGCGCAGGTGGCCAGCCCGGGGCCTGTGCAGGGCGAATGCGAGCGGTCTAGCCTGGACACCGAAGGCAGGCTGCAGGTGGAAGGCTGGGCAGTGTCTGCGAAAGGCATCGCCTCCATCGACGTCGAGCTGGACGGCATCTGGCTGGGCCAGGCGGAACTCGGCCGCGCCAGCCCCGCCGCGGCCGCACGCCTGCCGGAGGTGCCGGAGGCCGCCCATGCCGGTTTCGCCTTCGGGCACGTACTCTCGCGCCGCCCGGCCGCCGGCGTTCACCGCCTCGCCGTCACAATCACCGCGCAGGGCGGCGCGAACCGGGTGCTGGATCTTCCGCTCGTCACCGAGGCTTCGGGGCGGGCTGCCGGCGTGGTCCGGCCAGGGGCCGCGGCGAAGACCGGACCCACGAAGCTGCCGCTGCCGCCCGGCCTGAAATCCTTGCCGGTGCCGGTGCTTCTGGAAACGGTGGCGGCGCCTTTGCCCGTGCCCACGGCCGCGCCCAGGGCGGCAGCCGCCGCCGGCATGCGGCTGGAAGTGGACCAGCCGGCCTTGGCCGCCGGTGCGGCGCGCGAGCCGGTCCGCGGGGCGCTGACCATAGCAGGCTGGTCCGCCGCGCGCGCCGGGATCGCGCGCATTTCGGTCTATTGCGACGCGGAACTTCTCGGCCAGGCCCATCTCGGCATGCGGCGGGAGGATGTCGGCGCGCTGTTCCCCGAGTACAAAGGCTCCCTGCTGGCCGGCTACGCGATCGTGCTGCCGCCGGGCCGGCTGCTGGAAGGCGCCCACACGATACGCATCGTCGCTGCAAGCGAGGCGGACGACGCAGCCGGGCCGGACGCTCCCGCTCCCACGATGGAGCGCAGCTTCACCATAGACGTGGAGCGCTACGACGCTCTGCCGCCTGACGGCACCATACGCGATACGGTACCTCCCGCGGAGGTCGAGTTCGGCCTGCGCCTGCTGGCGCGCCAGGACTATCACCCTGGCTTCGAGATCACGGTCGCCGGCGCCTCCGCGGAGGCCGGCGACCTAGCTGCACTGGAGGCCACGCTCCGCAGCGTCGCCGGCCAGGCCTACGGCGCCTGGACGCTGACGGCCGTCCTGCCGGACAGCGCGGCCCTGAAGGCCGCCCGATTGCTGCCCGCCGCCGCCGACACAGCCGGCCGGGTGCGCCTGGTCCAACTGGGCGCGGCCGAGCCAAAGACACCCCGTCGGGGCAGTTCCAAGCGGGGTGTATCAGGCGCGCCGCCCGCGGCCTCGCCGGCCGATCCGGCGCGTCCGGTGTTCACCATGATGCTGCGGGCCGGCGACCGGCTGGGCGCCGACGCCCTGCTGGTGCTGGCGGCAGAGGCGGCGGCGGACAGGCAGGCGGATTTTATCTACGCCGACGAACTGCGCACCGATGCCAGCCAGGGCAGGCGGCAGCCTTTCTTCAAGCCGGAGTGGTCGCCGGACCTGCTGCTGTCGATGAACTATGTGGGCCGCCCCTGGTGCGCCTCGGCCGGGCTGCTGGCCCGCGCCGGCCAGACCGCGGCAAGCCTGGCCGCCGGCGCGGACTACGCGGCCGTGCTGGCGCTGACGGAGCACGCGGCCAGGATCGCCCACGTGCCGCGCGTGCTATGCGAGCGCGGCGAGGCGACCGACGGCAGGGACGCCGAGGCGGCCGCCCTGGCCGCCGCTCTGGCGCGGCGTGGCGAGTCCGCCACCGTGGAGCCCGGCCCTGCGGAGGGCACGTGGCGGGTGCGCCGGACGATCTCGGGCGTCCCCAAGGCCGCAAAGCGCCAGACCGGAAAGCCCGCCGCCGGACAGCGCCGCCCGCGCGGCGGCGCTGGCGTTGCCGGACGCGTCTCCATCATTATCCCCACTTGCGCCGCCGGCGGCCTCATACGCACCGCCATCAAGACGATCCGTGCCACCAGCGCGCCTGCCCTGCCCGATGGCCGGGAGGTGGAAATCGTCATCGTGGACAACACGCCGGCGAGCGAGACCGAGACACGCGCCTGGCTGCGCAGCGCCGCCGACGTGGTCGTCGACATGCCGGGACAGTTCAATTGGTCCCGCTTCAACAATTTCGGCGCGCGGGCCGCCAGCGGCGAATACCTGCTGTTCCTCAACGACGACATCGAGACGGAGCAGCCGGACTGGCTGGACGCCCTGCTGGAGCATGCGCAGCGCCCCGAGGTGGGCGTTGTCGGCGCCCGGCTGCTCTACCCGGACGGCACCGTGCAGCACGCCGGCCAGTACCTCTCCGACACCCATGCCCGCCACGCCTTCCGCTTCGCCGCTTCCACCTCGCCCGGCCCGTTCGGCCTGGCCGGGGTGGCGCGCGAGGTCATCAGCGTGACCGGCGCCTGCCAGATGGTGCGCGCCAGCACCTTCGCGCAGCTCGGCGGCTTCGAGGAGGCGCACAGCGTCGTCAACAACGACCTCGATTTCTGCCTGCGCAGCTGGCAGGCCGGCCTGCGCGTGGTGTTCACCCCGCATGCCACGCTGACCCACCACGAACTGGCCAGCCGCGCCGCGCTGGAGGACACCTACGACGAGCAGCGCTTTGCCGGTGCCTGGCGCAGCCGCTTCCTCGCCGGCGACCCTTTCCGCAACCCGCGCCAGGGGCTGGGTGCGGACCATTACAGCGCCGATCCGGAGCCCAGCGTGCTGCTGCATGCCGGACGGCGCGGCCCGGCGGCCGACACGGTGCGACGCATCCTGGCCGTCAAGCTGGACCACATCGGCGACTTCCTCACCGCGCTGCCGGCCTTGCGCAGCCTCAAGCGCCGCTTCCCCGCCGCCCAGGTCGACCTGCTCGCACCCGCCGCCTCCGCCGAGCTGGCCCGCAGCGAGCCCTCGGTCAGCGAGATCATCGTGTTCGACTTCTTCCACGCCCGCTCCGGCCTCGGCCAGAAAGGCGTCGGCGAGGCGGAGTTCGCCGCCCTGGCCGAACGCCTGGCGCCCGCCCGCTACGACATCGCCGTGGATCTGCGCATGCAGCCTGAGACGCGCGCGGTGATGCAATACACCGGGGCCGGCTTCCTGGCCGGCTACGACCACGACAACCGCTTCCCGTTCCTGGACGTGACGCTGGAATGGGAGGGCGACCACCGCCTGGTGTTCAAGCGCGCCCACGTCTCCGAACGCCTGATGCAGCTCGTCTCGGCGGTCGAGGATGCCTGCCGCAGCGAGGCGGGCGCACCGGAGGCACGCCGTCTGGTGCCGCGGGACGTGCCAGCGCTGGCGGCGCTGCCCGAAGCCTTCCTGGCGCGGCCGATCGTCTGCGTGCATCCCGGCGTCGGCAACGTGGTCCGCCAATGGCCGGCCAACAACTACGCGGCGCTGATCGACCTGCTGGCCGGCGCCGGTCTCCACGTGGTGCTGATCGGCGCGCCGGAAGAGGCGGCGATCGCCGAGGACGTGCTGCGTCGGGTGGCCAGCCAGGGCGCCGTGGAATCGCTGGTCGGCCGGGTGAAGCTCGCGCAGTTGCCGGACGTGATGCGCGCCTGCGCGCTGTTCGTGGGCAACAACAGCGGTCCCCAGCATCTGGCCGCTTCCCTTGGCCTGCCCGCCATCGGCATACACTCCGGCGTGGTGGACGCCACCGAGTGGGCGCCGCTCGGTGCCCAGGCGGTGGCGATACGACGGCGAATGATTTGCGGGCCCTGCTACCTGGAGTTCGCCTCCGATTGCCCGCGCAACCTGGCTTGCCTGACCGGGTTGCGGCCGCAGGATGTTTTCGCGGCTTGCAGGACTATGCTAGGACGTTGCGATTAGGCGGGAAGGAAGCAAGGCCTTTTTTTTTGAAAAAAAGAAGCAAAAAACTTTTGGTCTGGCTGTCGCGGACGCGTCAGCAGCCGCCGACAGGGAGCAAAAGTTTTTTGGTCCTTTTTTTCAAAAAAGGACTGCTTGCCTTGTCTTATACCGACCGGCAGCAAGCCAGCAGTCCTTTTTAGAAAAAAGGATCGAAAACTTTTGACTCCGCTGTCGCGCGGCTGTGGATGAGTCCGCGACAGCGTTGCCAAAAGTTCTTTTTCTTCTTGTTCAAAGAAGAAGGCCTTGCTTGCTTCTGAAGGGTCAACGTCCAGGTCGCTTGTATCAGGCTCCGACCTTGCACGCCGGTTGGCCAACCGGATTGTGCACCGCAAAAACGCTGGCCCTTTTGCCGTTGCAAGTGTTAGATCGTGGGACCGCGCAGCAGATACTTGGCATGTGGAGACGCAGTGACCCTACCTACGGTCGGCACGGAACTGGAGCCGCGCGGCGGCGCGTTGTACAGCGGCTTCGTCGATGTGATCGACAGCCAGAAGGGCGCACGCGGCTGGGCGCTCAACCACACCGACCCGCTTGATCCCGTGCGTCTGCTGCTCTGCGCCGGCGAACAGGTCGTTGCTGAAACGCTGGCAAACGGCCACCGCTCGGACATCGTCTCGGCCAAGCTCGGACGCGCGGTCCCCGCCGGGTTCGCTTTCGACGCAGAAACGATGCAGACCCTGTCCAGCTTCATGGACGATCCGACCGAAACGATCACCATACGGGTCGCCGAGACCGGGCACCTGCTGGCCAGTTCGGCGAAAGCACCGAGCATAGGCGAGATCGTGGCCCAGCTTCGCCTGGAAGCAACCGCGGAACCGCGCAACGGCATCGCCGATTTCGAGTTCCTGCTAGACGAACTGCGCGCCGGCGCGGATGCGCTCGCCGAGAGCCAGTTGCGCGCTTTGCCGGAAAACCTGCAGGGCTACATGGAGACCCTGGCCGCAGACACCTCCGGCCATGTCTGGTTCATGGGCTGGATGAAGCGCGGGCACGTGCAGGAGTTCAGCGCGGTCGTCGTGGAACGGCGCAAGTTTCCCGCCGCCGTGGCGGTGATGTGCTACGAGCGGGACGATCTGCCGGCCGATTTCTGCGGCGTCGTCGGCCTTATCTCGTCGACGTGGCGGCCCAGCTCGGCCACCGCAGAATTGCACCTTTTCTTCGGCCAAAGCGGGCGCTTCCACCTGCGCGCCCACGCGCCGCTGCGCATCATCACTTCGGGCGAGCTGGTGGGCGAATACGAGGCGGTGCGCGAGCGCTGCTTCGACGAGGGCAGGACGGTCGTGCTGCAGCGCATGCTCACGACGGTCGAGAACTGGCTGCCGACGCGCGTCGCCGCCCAGTGGTTCGCGACCGAGTGCTCCGTCGACAGCATCCTTCTGGTCCCCGGCCTGGGCTGCCTCGTGGAGGGCTGGGTCATGAGCCCGATGAAGCGTATCGAGAGCCTCCGCCTGCGCGTGGGCGCCTCTGTCATGTCGGCGGACCCTGAGAGCCTGTACTGGAAACCGCGCCCCGACCTGCTCGACACCTTTCCTGGCAGCGAACGCATGGTGGAGCGCGCGGGCTTCGTCGGCCTGTTCTCCGGCGATGCGGAACCGGAGGATTTTGCCGACCCCGTGCTCAAGGTGATCTTCCAGGGCGGCAGCTCGGCCAACTGGCCGATCGCCGCCACCGCGTTTCGCCGGCTCGGCCATTCCGCGCGCGTCGAGGACGCGCTGCCGTTCTTCCCCGCTTTGCAGGACGAGGTGTTCTTCCCGCGCTTCGCCGAGGCCGCCATACGCGCCGAGCGCGGTGCGATGAACGCGCCCGTGGTCCTCAGCGCCACCCGCAGCCGCCGCGTCATGGTGTTCGTGCTGCCGGAAGACCGCTGCGATCTGTTCCTGCTGTTCGAGGAGCTGACCCAGCAATGCAGGACTGGCGGCGGCATCGAGGCGGTGGCCTTTGTCGCCGCGTCCAGGTCGAACCGGTCCGATGCGCTTTGGCTGTTTCGCGAGTTCCAGGCCGGGCCGGGCGCCATGCACGGCATCGCCAGCAGCCTGCTGGTGATCGAGGACTCGGCGCAGGCTTTCGCCCTGCTGCCTGACGTGCTGCGTGAGCTCGGCGCCAACCGCTTCTTCTTCGCCGGCGCCGGCGTGTTCCTACGCGAGGCCGGCTGGGCGCGCGCGCGGCAGGCGCTCACCCAGGGTTCCATCGACCTTGTCTTCTTCGGCGTAGAGGCTTCGGAATACGAGGAGCAGGATGCGAGCGAAGCGGGGGTCACCGCGCGCTGCTTCGCCTGGTCCACCGGCCCCTTCGTCCGCTGGACGCTGAACGCGCCCTCCTTCATGGGCGGCTTCTATCGCGACAACGGCCTGTTCCAGTCCCGCCTGGCGCCGGTGGTTCATCTTGGTTCGGCTAGCGCCACGCGCACGCTGCTGCCCACACGCGTGCAGGAGGCGGTCAACAGCAGCGTCTATGCGCTGTCCGGCCACAACCGGGCTATGCCGCCCGTGCGCAAGGCTGCGGCGATGCCCGGCGTGCCGGCGGCGGAAGGCACGCCCCAGCTTCAGCAGGCGATCGCCTGATGCCGGAGAGCATGGCCGCCCCGCTGGCAGGGGCAGTGACACACGGGTCCAACGCGACAGGCCCCAGCGCGACAGGCCCTATCGCCATTGTCGCCCACTCCCATCCGTCGATCAGCAAGGGCGGCGCCGAGATCGCCGCCTACGCGCTCTACGAAGGCCTGCGCATGGCCGGCGCGGACGCCATCTTCATCGCCATCTGCCCTTCCTCGGACCGTGGCCGCCTGCTGCTGGGGTCGGAGCGCGAATTCGTCATAATCAGCGATCAGAGCCGCTACGACCATTTCTACCACCTCTCGGGCGGCGACGTCTGGCGGCAGCTCAAATCGATCCTGTTGCGGCAGAACGTGCGCCTGGTGAATTTCCACCACATCTTGCAGGTCGGCGTTAACACGCTGCGCGCGCTGCAGGCCGAAACCGCCATCCCGTTCACGGTCACCCTGCACGACTATCGCGCCATCTGCGCCCATCATGGCCAGATGGTCACCCGCCCTGCCAGGCGGCTGTGCTATGCCGCCTCTCCGGCCGCCTGTGCCACCTGCTATCCCGAGCACAGCCGCCAGCAGTTCAGCATGCGCAGGCAGATCATCCAGTCTGCCCTGATGCCCGCCGCTGGCTTCATCGCGCCGAGCCACTTCCTGGCGGAACGCATGATCGAGTGGGGCCTGCCGCGGGAGAAGTTCGTGGTCATCGAGAACGGCGTTCGCCTTTCGGGCAAGCCGGACGAACGGGCACGGCCCGCCGCCGCTTTCGGCGCCGCCGGAGCCGGAGTCGGCGCAGGAGCTGGCCTTGCCGACACCCGGCCATGGACGTTCGGCTTCTTCGGCCAGATCTCGCTTTCCAAGGGCGCCGACATCCTGCTCGACACGATGGAGCTTTTGGCCAAGCAGCCGGACATCGCACAGAGGCTGCGCCTGCGCTTCCACGGCAGCATCGCCGGCCAGGATGCCGCTTTCGTCAGCCGCTTCAATGCGATGCTCGGCAAGAGCAGCTTCGCAAGTTTCGCCGGGCCGTACGACAATGCGGATGTGCGCAAGCTGATGCAGGCGTGCGACTACGTTATCACCGCGAGCGACTGGTGGGAGAACTCGCCGGTCGTCATCCAGGAAGCTTTTGCCGCGGGCCGCCCGGTGATCTGCTCCGGAATAGGCGGCATGGCCGAGAAGGTGCCCAACCGACGCGCTGGCCTGCATTTCCGGCCAGGCGATCCCACCGACCTGGCGCGCGCCATGGGCGAGGCGGCCGATGACGTGCTGTATCAGGCGCTGCGCTCCGGCCTGCCGCAGGTGAGCGACCAGGCAGCCATGGCGCGCGACTACCTGGCAAGCTTTGATCGCTTGGTGAAGTCTGCCGGTACGCCGGACGTCGTGCGTCCGCCGCGGCGTCGGGTGCGCGCTTCGGTCTGAGGGTGGCGAAGGCAAGCAAGGCCTTCTTTTTTGAAAAAAAGAAGCAAAAAACTTTTGTCTCTGCGCCGCTGGGACACCCAACTTTTCCAAAACGTAGCCGGCTGCTTCAAATGCGAGGGAAGCAAAAGTTTTTTGGTCCTTTTTTTCAAAAAAGGACCGCTTCCTTGCTTACTCCCTTATATCACAGCAGATGACAGTGGTTAATCACTAATCACGCGACAAAGCTTGCATTGCGGCGGTCGATCATTCACCCTCATCCCGCGGAAAGCAGGGTGTCCCCGTGGTAATCAACGCCAGAACTTTGTGGTTATCGGCCGCGGCCCTGCTCTGCCTGTTCCCGTCCGGCGTTTGGGGCAAGGATCGCACCGTCCGCATCGGCTACCAGAAATACGGCACGCTGGTGGTGGAAAAGGCGCGCGGTACGCTGGAGCGCCGGCTGGCGCCGATGCATGTGCGCGTTACCTGGACGGAGTTCCTGGGCGGCCCGGCGTTGCTGGAGGGGATGGGCGCGGACAGCATCGACTTCGGCATCACCGGCGATGCGCCGCCGATCTTCGCGCAGGCGGCCGGCGTGCCGCTGGTCTATGTGGCCGTGGAGCCGCCGAGCCCGCACGGCGAGGCGGTGATAGTGCCGGCCGACAGCCCGATACACAGCATCGCCGATCTGCGCGGCAAGCGCATCGCGCTGAACAAGGGTTCGAACGTGCACAACCTCCTGGTGCGCGTGCTGCAGTCGGGCGGGCTTACACCGGCTGACGTGGAGTCGGTGTTCCTGAAACCTTCTGACGCACGCCCGGCTTTCGAGAACGGCAGCGTGGACGCGTGGGTGATCTGGGATCCGTACCTTGCCGCCGCCGAGACTGCGCTCAAGACCAGGCAGATCTCCGACGGGGTCGCCGGCGGCAAGACGATCGACGAGAATCGCGAGTTCTTCCTGGTGACACGAGACTTCGCCGGCGCCAACCCTGATGTGGTGCACGCGATTATCGCCGATCTGACGGAGACCGAAGCCTATGCCGCCGCGCATCGCGACGAAGTGACGCAATTGCTGGCGCCAGCAATGGGGATGGATCCGGCGGCGGTGAAGCGCGCGCTGGACCGGCTGTCGTTTGGCGTGCAGCCGATCGACGAGCGCGTGATGGCGGGGCAGCAGGACATTGCGGATCTGTTCGCGCGTTTGAACCTCATACCGATGCGGATCGATTTGAAAGACGCCCGGCTGGGTAAAGGTAGTTAGGCAAGGCCTTCTTTTCTGAAGAAAAGAAGCAAAAGACTTTTGACTCCGCTGTCGCGGACTGTCCTGCCGGGTCGGCGACAGCGGAGCTTTCTTCAAAATACAACTGCTGGCTTTCTTTAGGGAATTTTCAAATGCAGCTCCTCTGGTTCCTCCCCACGCACGGTGACGGCCGCTATCTCGCCAGTGCCACGGGCGGGCGCGCGCTCACGTTCGACTATCTGCGCCAGGTGGCCCAGGCCGCCGACCAGCTCGGCTACTGGGGCATGCTGCTGCCAACGGGGCGCTCCTGCGAGGATAGCTGGGTGGTGGGCTCCACGGTCGCACCGTTCACCAAGCAATTGCGTTTCCTGATCGCGCTACGCCCGGGCATCATGTCGCCCATCGTCGGCGCGCGGATGGCGGCCGCACTGGACCGCGCCACGGACGGCCGCCTGCTGATAAACGTGGTGACAGGCGGCGACCCTGTGGAGCTGAAGGGCGACGGCCAGTGGCTCTCGCATGACGAGCGCTACGTGCTGACGGCGGAGTTCCTCGAGGTGTGGCGCCGAGTGATGTCCGGAGAGGCCGTGAACTTCCACGGTAGGCACATCCATGTCGAGGACGCGCGGCTGGCGTTTCCGCCGGTCCAGCTTCCGTATCCGCCGTTGTGGTTTGGCGGCTCCTCGCCTGCGGGCATCGATGTCGCGGCGGAGCATTGCGACGTTTATCTCACCTGGGGTGAGCCGCCGGCGGATGTGGCGGCGAAGATCGCCACGGCGCGGGCGGCCGCCGAGAAGCGTGGGCGTGCCTTCACCTTCGGGCTGCGCCTGCACATCGTGGTGCGCGAGACGCGCGAAGCCGCGTGGGAAGCGGCGAACGACCTGATACGCTACGTGGACGACAAGGTTATCGCCGACGCGCAGAAGGTGTTCTCGCGTTATGACAGCGTGGGGCAGCAGCGGATGGCGGCGCTGCATGGCGGCAACCGGGCGAAGCTGGAGATCAGCCCTGATCTGTGGGCCGGCGTGGGCCTGGTGCGCGGCGGCGCCGGCACGGCGCTGGTGGGCGACGCCGACACAGTGGCGGCAAGGCTGCTGGAGTATCGCGCGCTCGGCGTGGACAGCTTCATTTTGTCCGGCTACCCGCATCTGGAGGAAGCCTATCGCGTGGCGGAGCTGCTGTTCCCGCGTCTGCCGCTGAGCCACGGCAAGGCCGGCACGCAACCTGGCGTGGCGCTGAACGGGCCGTTTGGGGAGATCATCGCCAACGAGCGGGCGCCTGTGCTTGCGGCGGCCTCGTGAAGGCAAGCACTTTCTTTTTTGAAAAAAAGAAACAAAAAACTTTTGACTCCGCTGTCGCGGACTTGCGGGAGACTCGCGCGACAGCGGAGCAAAAGTTTTTTGTTTCTTTTTTTCAAAAAAGAAATGCTTCCTTTCTTCTTCCTTGGCTAGTTCCCTTGGTGCTTCTGGTAGCGTGGGAACTACTGACGACCTCCGGCCTGGTCCCCGCCCGCAAACTCCCAGCCCCGCACGCCGTCTTCCTGGCCGGCTGGCGGTTGTTCCGTTCAGGTGAGCTGCCGCAGGACGTGGCCGTCTCCACATTGCGCGCCGCGATCGGTTTCCTGATAGGCGGCACGCTGGGTTTCGCCTTCGGCCTGGCTGCGGGCATCAGTCGCCTGGCGGAAGATCTGTTCGACGGCACGCTGCAGATGCTGCGCATGGTGCCGCATCTGGCGCTGATCCCGCTGATCATCGTGTGGTTCGGCATCGGCGAGAGTGCGAAAGTGTTTCTCGTAGCCGTGGGCGTGTTCTTTCCGATCTACTACAACACGTATCACGGCATACGCACGATAGATTCGGGCCTGCTGGAGATGGCGCGCGTGCAGGGGCTAAGCGGCCCGGCACTGTTCACGCAGGTGATCTTTCCCGGTGCGCTGCCGAGCATATTGGTGGGCGTGCGTTACGCGCTCGGCATCATGTGGCTGACGCTGATTGTGGCGGAGACCATCGCCGGCAATTCCGGTATCGGGTTCATGACGATGAACGCGCGCGAGTTCATGCAGACCGACATCGTAGTGCTGGGCATCCTGCTCTACGCGGTGCTGGGCAAGCTGATCGATAGCCTCGCGCGCTGGACAGAGAGGAGGGCGCTCGCATGGCATCCATCGTTCAGCCGGGCCTGAACTTCCTGCGCCAAAACTTCCTGCGTGAGGGTTGGGCACGCAACGCGGTGTCCGGCACGGCGCCGCTGTTGCGCAGCCGGCCGGCGCAGGGCGGCCTGCCGGTGCTCCTGTCTGGCGTGTCGCGCAGCTTCGGCGACCGGGGCGTGCTGCGCGGCGTGGACCTGGCGATCGAGCCGGGGTCGTTCGTGGCGATCGTTGGCCGCAGCGGATCGGGCAAGAGCACGCTGCTGCGCCTGCTGGCCGGGCTGGACAGGCCCGATGCCGGCTCGCTGGAGCTGGGCGGCGTGGCGCCGTCAGCGGCCGCGTCAGAGATGCGCATCATGTTCCAGGACGGGCGCCTGCTGCCTTGGCGCCGCGTGCTGGACAACGTGACGCTCGGCCTGCCGCGCGGCTCTGGCGCACGCGGCCAGGCGGCTCTGGAAGCGGTGGGGCTGGCGGACCGGGCGGGCGAGTGGCCACGCGTGCTCTCCGGCGGACAGCGGCAGCGCGTGGCGCTGGCGCGCGCGCTGGCGGCCGATCCCAGGCTGGTGCTGCTGGACGAGCCGCTCGGCGCACTGGATGCGCTGACCAGGCTGGACATGCAGGCGCTGCTGGAGAGCGTCTGGCTGAAGCGGCGCTTCACCGCCGTGCTGGTGACGCATGACGTGGCGGAGGCGGCCATCCTGGCGGATCGGATATTGTTGATCGAGGACGGCCGGATCGGGATGGATGTGCGGGTGGATCTGCCACGGCCTCGGCGCACGGGCGCTGCTTTGGCGGAGGTGGAACAGCTTGTATTGGATCGTATCCTGACCCGGTGAGTAAGGAAGGCCTTCTTTTTTGAAAAAAAGAAGCAAAAACTTTTGACTCCGCTGTCGCGGACTCACCGGATAAATCCGCGACAGCGGAGTCAAAAGTTTTTTGCTTCTTTTTTTCAAAAAAGAAGTGCTTTCTTCCTGCCTTCATGTTCCGCGTCCGATACGTCAACCTGTTCCTGATAGCCGCCGTACTAGCCCCCTTCCTTGCCGTACAATTCCCGGCAATGGGCGACACGTTGAACCACCTCGCGCGCATGCACGTGCTTACGGCGCTGCCGCAATCCGCCGACCTGCAGCGCTACTACAGCATACACTGGTCGCCGATCCCCTATCTTGCGATGGATGCGATCGTGCCGCTGCTGGCGCGCGTGTTGCCGATCTACCTGGCGGGAAAGCTGTTCGTCTGCGCCTGCGTGCTGATGCCGGCCGCTGGCACCGCGTGTCTGCACTACGCGGTGCACCGGCGTGCCAGCCTGGTGCCGGCGGCCGCGTTTCTGCTGTGCACGAATTACCTGCTGGCGCTCGGTTTCCTGAACTACCTGTTCGCGGCAGGCCTTGCGATGATGCTGTTTGCTGGCTGGATCGCCGCGTCCGGCTGGCCGAGATGGCGGCGGGCGCTGGTGTTCGCGCCGCTGGTCCTGCTGCTGTATTTCGGACATGCGTTTGCCTGCCTGGCCTATTGCCTGTCGGTGGCCGGGCTGGAGGGTGCGCGCGCGCTGCGTGGCGGCCCGGGGCGCGTGTGCGATGTGCTGGCCGCCGCCGCGCAGGCCGTGCCGGCGCTTGCCTTTGCGGCCAACCTGCGCGTGTCTGCCGGCTATGTCGGCACGCTGCAGACGGCGTATGGCACGTTCGCCGACAAGCTGGTGGCGATCTGGTCGCCGATGCTGTTCCTCCAGGATCCTGTCGGCGTTTTCAGCTTGCTTGCCGTGCTGCTCCTGGGCCTCGCGGTGCTGCGCTTCGCGCGCGTGGCGCCGGCAATCTGGCCGGCGGCGGCCGTGGTGTCTTGCGCTGCAGTGGTTATGCCGCACGTCGTGGCCAGCACATGGGGTATGGATCTTCGCCTGCCGCTGGTCAGCATCATGCTGCTGATTGGCGGAACCTCCTGGGCCGGGCCGCGCACGGCGCGCTGGAAGCTGGCCGCGATCGTGCTGGCGCTGGTCTGCCTGCGTGCCGCCGACGATCTGGGCGCGCTGCGTGGCGTGGACGCGCAGGTGCGGGAACACCGGCGCATACTTGCAACGTTACCGCAGGGTGCGCGGCTTCTGGTGGTCAATACCGCAGGGCACGGCTCCGGCGCGGAACGCGTGACGCAAAGCACCATCTGGCACATGCCATTTGTCGCGGTGATCGACCGCGACGCGTTCGTGCCCTACATCTTCAATGGTCTTACGACCATACGTGTCAACCCGGACTACCAGTCGTCCAGCACGCCGAACGGCCTGCCTATCTCGATTGCGGAACTGCGTGCCGGTGCCAGCCTGGCCGACGACCATGTGGAGCGCGGCGACGGCCAGGGCGCGCGGCTGTATTTCCGTGGCTGGCCAGGCAAGTTCGATTTTGTTCTTGTTCAGCACTATGGCGTTGGTCTGGATGCGTTGCCTGATGTGCTGCGGCTGGTCCAGCATGGCGATGGCATCGACCTTTATGAAGTGGTGCACGGCTGAGCTGGCTGTCGTAAGCAAGGAAGACCTTCTTTTTTGAAAAAAAGAAGCAAAAAACTTTTTCTACAGGCTGCGTCAGCGCTGGGACTCTCCAGGAGGCACCGGGCTGCCACAGATGCGGGGAAGTAAAAGTTTTTTGCTTCTTTTTTTCAAAAAAGAAGGCCTTCCTTGCTTACGGCAGCCGAAGCCGATAATCGCCGAACACTTCGACGCGCGGATAAGCCGCCAGCAACGCCGCCTGCGTGGCCGGCAGATAGCGCGCATCGAACGTAGGGTCGCCAGGATCCGCCGCCGTTATCACGGCGCCAAAATGATGCTCTGTGAGCATGTCAAGTAGGATGTGCTCCGGCCACACACCCTCCTGCGCCAATTGTGCCAGTATCGCCGGTTCAAGGTCCACGCTGCGCCCCGCGCGAAGCGTCAGAACCATGTCATCGGACAGCAACGGACCTGATACGTCACGCAGGCGGGCCAGCAGGGCCCGGTCCTGCTGCGCGCGCGCGGCGGTCAGTTGCGCGGCGCGCAGGCTGCCTATGGCGGCCGGCACCAGGCACGTCTGCAACGCAAGCAGCATCGGCACGCCCATGGCCAGCCGCCTCGGGCTTTGCCAGGCGGCGCCGCCCAGCCAGCCGATCCACACGCAGCCGAGGCAGAAATATTCCAGGAAGTAGTTGATCGCAGCACCGGACTTGCCAGCGAGAAGCAGCGTCGGCGTGCAAGCCGCGGCATAGATCAGCAGCAGGAGGAGCGTGCAGGCCTGGCCGTCTTGCCGAAGCAGGCTGCGCCATCCGGCAAGGTGGCTGCGGCGAGACAGAACGACGGCGCCGGAGAACCACCCGAAGGCCGCCAGGGCAGCGAATATCGGATAGGCTTTCAGCAGCTCCAAAGCATGTCCAAACGCGTCAGCCAGGCTGAAACGGTTGATGTTGTAGAGCAATATGTGTCGCACGAAGCCGCCTTGCGTCAGCCAGGTGAGCGCGCCGAGCACCACCAGGCCGGCCGCAAGCGCCACGCCCCCCGCGCGGGCCGCTTGCCGCCAGTCGCGCAGCGCGGCCGTGGCCAGCACGGCGCACGGCGCGGAGATGAAAGTCTGCTTCGTGTAACAGGCGATCACCAGGCAAAGCATGGCGGGGGTGAGCAGCGCCGGCCGCCGCCAGGACAATGAAGCGAGCGCCAGGCCGCCATAGGTGAAGCCGAGGCCCAGCATGTCCACCCGCAGCAGCGGCGACCACGAAATCACCGGCAGCAGCGTGAAGGGCAGCAGGGCGGCGACGGCGGCGGCCAGCAACCGGCCTCGCCTGTCCGAGGCGAGCCCGGCGAGTGTCCCGGCTAGCGACGCGCAGGCCAGCGTGCCGGCAAGCGAGAGCGCGCGGCCGGCCGGTAGCGCGTCGGCGCCGAGCGCAATCAGGCCACGCAGCAGGACGTGGAACACCGGCGGGTATTCGAACACCAGGAAGGGCGGACGGGAGATGTCGCCATACGCGTGCGGGCCGAACATCCACAGCGCCTGCTGCCAGATCAGGCCCTCGCTGTAGTTCAGGCCACGCGGCGTGCGGAGGATCGCGGTCGCATATGCGGCGTAGCACACGAAACTCCAGACCAGGATCGCCAGCACCAGCGCCCAGAGCAGGGCGGCCGCCCGCGTCTCTTTGGCGCGCTTGCCGTCCATGTCATCCTCCTTGTCCGCGTTCCTAGTCAGGCGAGAAAGCAAGGCCTTCTTTTTTGGAAAAAAGAAGCAAAAAACTTTTGTCTCTGCGCCGCTCAGCGGCCTCGGTCCGTCTTGAGGCATCCGGCTGTGTCAAATGCGGGGAAACGACGCGGCCCTTCTCTTACCGGGCGCCACCGCCCATATCCTGCGGCAGACGACCGGAAAGGGACCCGCAATGTCCGACCAGAAAATTGACGCTTCCACCAAGACGGACGCCGAATGGCGCGCCGAACTCACCCCGGAACAGTATCGCGTCCTGCGCGAGCACGGCACCGAGCGTCCGGGCGCCAGCCCGCTGAATGCCGAAAAACGGCAGGGCGAGTTCCTCTGCGCGGCCTGCCAGACCAGGCTGTTCGACAGCGCCACGAAATACGAGAGCCATTCCGGCTGGCCCAGCTTCTACGCGCCCGTCGAAGGCGCAGTCGCCACCACGGAAGACCGCACGCTCGGCATGCGCCGGGTGGAGGTACACTGCGCCAGTTGCGGCGGCCATCTCGGCCACGTGTTCCCCGACGGACCCAAGCCCACCGGTCTGCGCTACTGCATGAACGGCGCCGCGCTGAAGTTCGAACCCGCTTCGTGACCACAGCCGCCGGGCAGGCGGCCTCGGCCATGCTGGATGAGCTGCGCGCGCTCCTGGCCGGCGAGACTGATCCCGTGGCAAACGCCGCGAACATGGCCGCGCTGATCTTCCAGCGCGTGCCTCGGCTGAACTGGGCGGGTTTCTACTTCCTGAAAGACGGTGTGCTCGTCGTGGGGCCGTTCCAGGGTCTGCCCGCCTGCACGCGCATCCCGCTCGGGCGCGGCGTGTGCGGCACGGCGGCGCAGCGTCAGGAGACCCTCGTCGTGCCGGACGTGCACGCGTTCGACGGCCACATCGCCTGTGACAGCGCTTCGCAATCGGAGATCGTCGTGCCGCTTGTCGTGGCGGGACGGGTCATTGGCGTGCTGGATGTGGACAGCCCGGAGCTTGATCGGTTTTCTGCGGAGGACCGGGTGTTGTTTGAGGCGGCGGCGCGGGTGTTTGTTGAGCGGTGGCTAGAGTAAGGAAGGCCTTCTTTTTTGAAAAAAAGAAGCAAAAAACTTTTCTCTCTCCGCCTCTTGATCGACCGCGCGCTTCTGCAGTGATCGCGGCGCCTGATACAGTGCAAGACCAAAAGTTTTTTGGTCCTTTTTTTCAAAAAAGGACTGCTTGCTTTCCTACACTAAGCCACGAGCCTTGCTCCAGTAATCGAGCCAGATTGGCACCGCCATCGCAGGCAGCGGCCTCGCGAACATGAAGCCCTGGACCGCGTCCACCCCCAGTTGCAACACCCTGTCCAGGCATGCCTGGTCCTCTATGCCCTCGGCCACGAGATAGCGCCCGCGCGACCGCGCCTCCGAGACGATCGTCTCCAGCAGTGCCTGCTGCGCAGTATCCTTGACCATCGCACCGTCCAGCTTCAGCGCGTCGAACGGCAGGTCCAGCAACTCTCGCCAGTGCGGCAGGGCCGGGCCGGCATCGTCTATGGCGATGCGGAAACCGGCCGCACGCCAGGCCAGGAGGGCCGTGCGCAGCTTGTCCAGGTCAGGCGCGGTGCTGCTTTCCAAAACCTCCAGCATGATCTGCTGCGGCCTGACCTCGGCCACCGCGCAGAGCTCCACGCCGCGCCTGATGGCGAACTCGTTCATCACGGTGGAGAGCGGCAGGTTTATGGTGACGAACAAATCCGTCTCGCGCAGCCGGGCGCCGATCTCCAGGAAGGTGCGCGCGGCGGCGATGCCGGTGAGAACCCGCTCCCGCCCGCAGGCCACCGTCAGCGGAATGAAGTCTTTCGGGTGCAGGATGCCACGCTGGCCATGATGCAGCCTGGCCAGCGCCTCCAGACCGATCGGCACCAGGTCGGACGCGCGCAGGATGGGCTGGAAGCGCATGCGCAGCCCGCCTGCGTGCAGGGTGGAGGCGAGCTCGGCGGAGTCCATGGGCGGCTCGCCCGGGTGGGCCGAAATCTTGCCGGTGCTCAGGGCAGTGGTCACGGCGTCCGCGTCCGGGTGATGCACGCACTCCATCGGGGTGGCGGTGCCGCTGCTGGAGCAGCCGAGCAGCAGGAGCGGCGTCGGCCGCATCGTCACCTCGTCCAGCATGCCGGCCAGCGCATCCATGGCACGTGAGCGCAGCGGCGCCACCGCGAGCACGTGCTGATACACCCGATTGAGCGTGAGCATGGAGTTCAGAGCGGATTTCACGTCCGGCTGCACGTCGAGTCTGGCGCCAAGGCGCGACGCCGCTTCTTCCGCCGCAGATTGCCAGGCGGGGTCTGATCCTACGAACAGCAATCTGGGCTGGGTGTCGGCATTCATGCCCTATGTTAACGCATCTCCCAGGGAGAGATTGGCGGACGAAGTAAAAAGAACGGGGTTTCTTTATTGCGGCAAGAGCAGAAAAGAAGAAGAAAGCACTACTTTTTCGAAAAAAGGAGCAAAGGCTTTTACCGCCCCTCTGTATCAAGGCCTTGGCTCGACTCTGCCATGCGCGCACTTGCGGAACAGGACGCGCCGTGAGGCAGGCGCAGGAGCAAAAGTTTTCTGCATCTTTTTTTCAAAAAAGAAGGCCTTGCTTAACTCCGATTCAGACTCGCCCCAGCAGCAGGCTTGACCGGCGCCGCAGTAACCTCCCGCCGCAGCCTGTTCTCCCCCAGCAAAAGCAGGATGGGTGCGGCGATCATGATCGAGCTGACGGTGCCGATGGCGATACCGAACAGCATGGCCATCGCAAAGCCCGACAGGCTGGCGCCGCCGAACAGCGCCAGCGGCACGCTTGCGAGGAACACCGTGCTGCTGGTGCCGAGCGTGCGGTTCAGCGTCTCGTTGATCGACAGGTCAATGAGCTGGCGCAGGGGCATCGTCTTGTAGCGGCGGAGGTTCTCGCGGACGCGGTCGTAGACCACCACCTTGTCGTTGGTGGAGTAGCCGATGATGGTCAGGATGGCCGCCACCATCACGCTGTCGAACTCGATGCGGGTGAGCACGAGGAAGCCGATCGTCTTGGTGACGTCCAGCAGCAGCGTCACCACGGCGCCGACGGCGAACTGCCACTCGAAGCGGAACCAGATATAGGCGAAGATCATCGCCAGGCTGAGCACCAGGGCCAATATGCCGTTGCGCAGGAGTTCGGCGCTGACCGAGGCGCCGACCACGTCGTTTCGCAACACGCGCGTTCCGGGCTGCGCGGTGGCAAGTATCTGCTCCACCTGGTGCTGCAGCGCCTGGTTGGCCGCGGGCGTGGCTTGGGCGTCCAGGCGTATCAGCACGTCGTCCGGCGCGCCGAAGCGTTGCAGGCCGGCGGTGGGTACGTGGGCCGCGGCGAAGGCGGCGCGGAGCTTGTTGAAGTCCGCCGGGCCCTGGGTGCGGGCTTCGATGGTGATGCCGCCGCGGAAGTCCAGCCCGAGCTTCAGGCCGGGGTAGAAGAACAGCCCGATCGAGAGCGCGGAGAGGATGAAGGAGCCGGCCAGGCCGTAGAAGCGCGCGCGCATGAAGGCGAAGCGCGTGTCGTCCGGCACGAAGCGGAACATGGGGCGGTTGAACATGAGCGCGGCCTAGACGGGGAGCAGTTGCGGGCGGCGGGCGCCATACCAGCGCACCATCATCAGCCGGGCCAGAACGGTGGCGGTGAACAAGGTGGTGGCGATGCCTATGGTGATGGTCAGGGCGAAGCCTTTCACCGGTCCGGTGCCGAACACGAACAGCATGACGTGGGCCAGGAAGGCGGTGACGTTGCTGTCCAGGATGGTGGAAAACGCGCGCTTGAAGCCGGTCTCCATGGCGTTGATCGGTGTGCGGCCTCCCCTGGTCTCTTCGCGTATGCGCTCGTTGATTAGGATGTTGGCGTCCACTGCCATACCCAGCGTGAGCAGGAGGCCGGCCATGCCCGGCAGGGTCAACACCGCCTCGAACAGCGACAGCACGGCGACGAGCAGGACGAGGTTGACCAGCAGGGCCACGTTGGCGAACCAGCCGAACAGCCCGTAGAACGTGCCCATGAAGCCGACCACGAGCAGGAAGCCGGCGATAAGCGAGTAGGCGCCGGCGCGTATGCTGTCCGCACCCAGCTCGGGGCCTACGGTGCGTTCCTCGATGACGGTCAGCGGGGCGGGCAGGGCGCCGGCGCGCAG
>CAXTCL010000013.1:0-32522 GCA_964242035.1 uncultured Acetobacteraceae bacterium
AGGGAGCAAAAGTTTTTTGGTCCTTTTTTTCAAAAAAGGACTGCTTGCTTTCTTCAAGTCAAAGTCAATGCGTATACAATACGACAAGGGTGTCGCGCGTGAACCCGTTTGAATACCTACTGACGTTCGCCTCTGTCATCCTGGCCCTGGCAGTCGGTGACGTCGTGGTCAGCCTCAATCGCCTGCTTCAGGCCGGCAAGCAGGTGACCTGGGACTGGCTAGCCCCGCTGGCCGCCGCTGTCGTGTTCCTCAAGATCGTCACGCAGTGGTGGAGCTGGTTCGGCGCGGCTGCGGTAGCGAAAGGCCTGACCTTCGGCATGTATATCGGCGTGCTAATCGGTGCCGTGCTGCTGTTCCTATTGGCAGCCACGACGTTGCCCGACAGGATCGAGGATTGCGGCATCAAGCTCGCGGATTACTACGAGAGCATACATCGCCGTTTCTGGCTGTTGTTCGCGGCGCACTGGATCATGGCGCAGGGTGTGACAATCTGGATCGGCATCAGCGTGGAGCACGCGCATTTCGTGTTCCTCTCCCCGTTCTACCTGATAGTGCCGATAGCTTTGGCACTCGCCTTCTGGTGGAACCGCTGGGCGCATCTGGTCTGTCTGCTAGGTTTCCTGGCGCTGTATCTCGGCCCCACGTTTGGACGAACGCTAAGCAATTAAGAAGAACACAGCAGGCAAGACCAAGAACCACCAGCATCTGCACCAGCCGGATGCCTCCTGAACCAGCCGAAGCGCGTCAGCGTCCAGGTAGAAAAAGTTTTTTGCTTCTTTTTTTCAAAAAAGAAGGCCTTCCTTCCTACCCTTTCTTACCCCGCCAAGCCCGAGCCGTAGCCCGGCTACGCCGCTGGTCCGCAACGAACGCCGCGAACACCCCCAGCCCAGGGTCCGCCCGCCCCGTATCGCCCAGCCGCACCAGCTGCTCGTAATACCATCCCTGCGCCGCAAACGTATTCAGCGCCCGAATGGCCGCCAGAGGCGAGGCCCCGCCAAACACCCCGGTCCCCAGACGCAACTTCCCTTCCCAACGGTCCAGCTCATCCACCTCCCCACGCAGCAGCCGCCCCGCCGCCCCGGCATCCACGCAGAGCGGCCGCCCCAGCCCGATCACATCCACCCCGTCCTGCGCCACCGCCGCCGCCATCCCGGCCGCCGTGCGGAACCCGCCCGTCACCATCAGCTTCGCCCGCGAAACCCGCGCCCGTATCTCGGGTGCGAACCGCTGGAAGTAGCTCTCCCGCGCCAGCGTGCTCTCCCGCACCATCTGCTCGGCCACCTTCTCCATGCCCAGCACGTTCATCATCGCCGGCTGCTCATAGCTCCCGCCGGAAACCTCGATCAGATCCACGCCCGCCGCATCCAGCCACCCCGCCACAATCTGGCTGTCCTCGAACCCAAACCCGCCGCGCTGGAAATCCGCCGAGTTCAGCTTCACCGACACCGGAAAATCCGCCCCCACACACGCCCGCACATGCTTTGTCACCTCGAGCAGAAACCGCGCCCGCCCCGCCAGATCACCGCCCCAGGCATCCTGCCGCTGGTTCGCCCGCGGCGAGAGAAACTCCGAAATCAGATACCCATGCGCGCCATGTATCTGCACCCCATGGAACCCCGTCTCGCGCGCCACCTTCGCCGCATCACCAAACGCGGCCACCAACCCCAATATCTCCGGCTCGGTCAAAGCAACCGGCCGCCCGAACTGCCCGCCCGGCAAACCCAGCGTCACCGCGGAAGGCGCCCGCGGCGTGGGGTTGACCATCTTCTGCGTCTGCCGCCCCGCATGCGAAAGCTGCATCCACACCTGGTTGCCGCCCACGCTCGCCGCCTGCGCCCAGCGCGAAAACGCAGCCCGCGCCTCTGCGTCCTGCTCCCCCTGCAGCACCACGTTGCCCGGCGCCTCCAGATGGTCGCGATCCACGATCACGTTGCCTGTCAGCAACAGCCCCGCGCCGCCCTCGCTCCACGCGCGGTACAGCCGCTCCAGCCGCGGCGTCGGTCGCCCGGCGCCATCCGCCAGGCGCTCCGTCATCGCGGCCTTGGCCAGGCGGTTCGGCAGCGTGGCGCCGCAGGGCAGGGTTACAGGTTCGGCCAGAAGCGCGTTCATGTGAAACTCCCAAAGTAAGCAAGGCCTTCTTTTTTGAAAAAAAGAAGCAAAAAACTTTTGTCTCCTCGCATTTGCAACAGCCACGTCTATCAAAGCAAACGCGCACGCTGCAAATGCGCAGGAGCAAAAGTTTTTTGCTTCTTTTTTTCAAAAAAAAAGGCCTTGCTTGCTTTCGCAACAATCACTCCAGGGCCGATTATGACCGGACCAAACCGATGATCATCAAAACCGACGAGTTCACCGACGTGACCGTCCCAAACACCACGCCGATGCGCACGCACATCTTCCGCCCCGCCGCCGAAGGCCGCTTCCCCGGCGTGCTGCTGTTCTCCGAAATCTACCAGGTCACCGCCCCGATACGCCGCCTCGCTGGCATGGTCGCCGGCCTCGGCTACCTGGTAGCCGTCCCCGAAGTGTACCATGAATTCGAACCGCCCGGCACGATCCTCGCCTACGACCCGCCAGGCACCGACCGCGGCAACGCCCTGAAGATCACGAAAACCACCGCGCAATACGATGCCGACGCCCGCGCCGCGCTGGACTTCCTCGCCGCCCACCCCGCCTGCACCGGCCGTCTCGCCACCATGGGGGTCTGCCTCGGCGGCCACCTCGCTTTGCGCGCCGCACTCGACCCCCGCACCCTGGCCGCCGCCTGCTTCTACGCGACAGACGTGGACACCGGCACCCTGGGCGCCGGCGGCGACGACACCCTGGCCCGCCTCCCCGAACTCCGCGCCGAAACGATGTTCACCTGGGGCCGACACGATCCCCACACCTCCTTCGCCGGCCGCCAGCGTCTGCGCGAGCGCCTGGAAGCAGCCGGCGCCTCCTACGAATGGCACGAGGTGGACGGCGCCCACGCGTTCCTGCGCGACGAAGGCCCGCGCTTTGACCCTGCGCTGTTCTTGCAGGCGATGGCCTGGGTGTCCGCGCTGTTCGGCCGGACGTTGCATCGTTGTGCGTGAGGGGGGCTGCGTGTAAGAGCGGAAGGCAAGTAAGAAAGGCCTTCTTTTTTGAAAAAAAGAAGCAAAAAACTTTTGACTCCGCTGTCGCGGACCTTTCCGGTTAGCCGCCGACAGGGAGAAAAAGTTTTTTGCTTCTTTTTTTCAAAAAAGAAGGCCTTGCTTCCTTCCCTGGCCCACCCCCCGCCATGATGCGCCCGGACATGGTCTACGGCCTGCCGACCTGGCTCCAGGCCCTGCTCATCGTCGGCGCCGCAATCCTCGCCGCAACACTCCTGGAGCTCACCGCCAGCCGCCTCATCCGTCAGGAAACCAGGCAACAGCACAACGACGTCGCCGCCGCGATGTTCGCCGTGATCGGCACCACCTTCGCCGTGCTGCTGGCCTTCGTCGTCATGCTCACCTTCGAGGGCTACGGCGCAGCCCGAAACGCTGTCGCCACCGAGGCCGCAATGGCGCGCGACGTGGCCGATGCCGCCGCCGGCCTGCAGGAGCCCGCGCGCACCGACCTCAGGCAGGGCGTGGGCACCTACCTCACGCAGGTCATGGACCAGGAATGGCCGGCCCAGGCCGCCGGGCAGGACAACGACACGGCGGAGGCGTCGCTGGCGGCGCTGGACCGGCAGGCCGTGCTGATACGCCCGTCCGTGCCTGCCGAAATCACCTACCATGCGGCCCTGGTGGCCGCACTCGCCCGCCTGCAGGATGCGCGCGCGGTGCGCCAGTCCACGGCCGCCGACCAGGTGCCGTCCATCGTCTGGACGGTGGTCCTGCTGGGCGGCGTCCTCACCGTGGGCGCCGGCTCCTTTCTCGGCGCGCCCAGCCTGGCAATGCACCTGGCGATGTCGGCCACGCTGGCCGCCTCCGGCGCGCTCGTCGTGGTGCTGATCGTGGCCCTCAGCCAGCCCTACCGCGGCGACTTCCGCATATCCACCACGCCCTACCAGCGCGCCCTGAGCCAACTGAATGCCGGCTGAACCGGCCGCTCCGGCACAAACCGAGTGGCTGGAAGCCGACGCACGGGGCGGCTTCGCCTCCGGTACCGTCGCCGGCATACGCACGCGCCGCTACCACGCGCTCCTGCTGACCAGCACCACCCCGCCCACCGGCCGCATGGTGCTGGTCAACGGCATCGAGGCCTGGATAGAGCAGGGCGAAACCCGCACGCCCATCAGCAGCCAGCATTACGCGCCCGACACCACCTACCCGGACTCCACCAAGTATCGCCCGGGCTTCTCCCACACGCCCTGGCCCTGCTGGCGCTTCCGCCTCGCCGCCGGCGGCGAGATCACCCAGGAGCTCCTGGTCGATCCCGTCGGCGGCGACACCCTCCTGCGCTGGCGCTGCAACGCGCCGGACGCCACCCTGCGCGTCCGCCCGCTGCTCTCCGTGCGCGACTACCACGCGCTCACCCGCGAAAACCCCGCCATGGACTTCACCGCCTGCACCGCGACCGGCAACGTCACCTGGCGCCCCTATCCCGGCCGCCCCGCCATCGCCTGCCTCACCAACGGCGCCTACAGGCACGACCCGACCTGGTATCGCCAATTCCTCTACACCGAGGAACGCGACCGCGGCCTGGACTGCATCGAGGACCTGGCCAGCCCAGGCGTGTTCGCCTGGGCGCCGGGACAGTCCGAAATGGTCATGGTCCTGCGCCAGGGTGACGGCCTGTCCCTCCGCCCCGGCCCGCACGCCGCCCGCGTGTTCGCCAACGAATGGACCCGCCGCACGGCGCTCACGGACCCGCTGGCCCGCGCCGCCCAATCCTACCTCGCCGACCGCGATCAGGGCGCCACCCTCATCGCCGGCTATCCCTGGTTCACCGACTGGGGCCGCGACACTTTCATCGCCCTACGCGGCCTCCTCCTGGGCACCGGCCGCATCGCCGAAGCCGAATCCGTCCTCCTCGCCTGGAGCGGCCAGGTCTCCGAAGGCATGCTCCCCAACCGCTTCGCCGACGCCGGCGCCCCCGAATACAACACCGCCGACGCCTCCCTCTGGTTCATCGTCGCCGCCCACGACCTCCTCCAACACCCCAACCTGCACCCCACCACCGCACCCCGCCTCCAAGCCGCCGCCGAAGCCATCCTGGACGGCCACGTCCAAGGCACCCGCTTCAAGATCGCCCGCGACACCGACGGCCTGCTACGCGCCGGCATCCCCGGCCAGCAGCTAACCTGGATGGACGCCAAGATCGGCGACTGGGTAGTAACCCCCCGCATCGGCAAACCCGTCGAAATTCAGGCCCTCTGGCACAGCGCCCTGCGCATCGCCGCCGCCTGGAACCCGCGCTGGGCCCCTCTCGCCGACCAGGCCGCCGCCAGCTTCGCCCGCCGCTTCCCGCCGCAACCCACAGGCCACCTGCCGGACGTGGTGGACGCAGACCACGCCCCCGGCCAGATGGACGCGTCCATCCGCCCCAACCAGATCTTCGCCGTCGGCGGCCTGCCATACCCCCTGCTTACCGGCCCCGCCGCCCGCGCCGTGGTCGACGCCGTAGAATCCGACCTCCTGACCCCCCTGGGCCTGCGCACCCTCTCGCCCGCCGACCCCGCCTACCGCCCGCATTACCGCGGCACCCCCCTCGAACGCGACGGCGCCTACCACCAGGGCACCGTCTGGCCCTGGCTCATGGGCCCCTTCGTCCAAGCCTGGCTCCGCGTCCGCGCCGACACCCCAGCCACCCGCGCCGAAGCCCGCACCCGCTTCGCAGCCCCCCTGCTCGCCCACCTGAACGAAGCCGGCCTGGGCCACGTCTCCGAAATCGCCGACGGCGACGCCCCCCACACCCCAGGCGGCGCCCCGTTCCAGGCCTGGTCCCTGGGCGAACTCATCAGGATACGCGCCATGACGGACCCCGCATGACCGAACCCGCCGCCCTCCTGCGCACCGCCGAAGGCCAGCGCCTCCTCGCCATACGCCGCGGCGCCGGCTGGCGCCGCTGGGGCCCCTACGTCAGCGACCGCCAATGGGGCACCGTCCGCGAAGACTACAGCCCCGGCGGGAACGCCTGGGACTACCTCCCCCACGACCACGCCCGCAGCCGCGCCTACCGCTGGGGCGAGGACGGCCTCGCCGGCTTCGCCGACGAACACCTCCATTGGTGCCTCGGCCTGGCTTTATGGAACGGCCAGGACCCCATCCTGAAGGAACGCCTCTTCGGCCTCACCAACAACGAAGGCAACCACGGCGAGGACGTCAAGGAACACTACTGCTACCTCGATGCCACGCCGACGCATTCCTACATGCGCATGCTCTACAAATACCCCCAATCCGCCTTCCCCTACGCGCAACTCGTCGCCGAAAACGCCCGCCGCGGCACCCTCGACCGAGAATACGAACTCCACGACACCGGCGCCTTCGACAACAACAAATACTTCGACGTCACAGTAGAATACGCCAAAGCCGACACCGACGACGTCCTCATGCGCATCACCGCGCACAACCACGCCGACACCCCGTCCACACTCCACATCCTCCCCCATCTCTGGGCCCGCAACACCTGGTCCTGGTCCCCAGACCACCCCCGCGCCCGCATCACCCTCCAACCCGACGCCAGCCTGCTCGCCCACCGCACCGCCACCGCCGAAATGCGCCTGGACTGCGACGGCAAAGGCCCAGCCCTGTTCTGCGAGAATGAAACCAACGTCCGCCGCCTCTTCAACACGGACGCCGCGGGCCCCTTCAAGGACGGCATCAACGACGCGATCATCCACAACGACACCACCGCCACCCGCCCCGATTCCGGCAGCAAGGCCGCCTTCCACCGCATCCTCGAAATCCCCCCAAACGGCACCGCCACAATCCGCCTGCGCCTCCGCCCCGCCGACCTGCCCCCCGCCACTTTCACCGATTTCGACGAAACCATCGCCCGCCGCCGCACCGAAGCCGACGAGTTCTACGCCGTCCTCCAGCAAGGCATCCCCCCCGCCGAAAGCCTCATCCAACGCCAGGCCCTAGCCGGCATGCTATGGTCGAAACAATTCTACCACTTCGACGTAGCCCGCAGCTTCGAAGGCGACCCCCTCCAACCCCCACCCCCGCCCGGCCGCACCCGCAACGCGGACTGGCGCCACCTCAACAACGCCGACATCATCTCCATGCCAGACAAATGGGAGTACCCCTGGTACGCCTCCTGGGACCTGGCCTTCCAAACCACCACCCTCGCGCTAATCGACACAGACTTCGCCAAACACCAGCTCCTCCTCCTCACCCAGGACTGGTACCAGCACCCAAACGGCCAACTCCCCGCCTACGAATGGGCCTTCTCCGACGCCAACCCCCCCGTCCACGCCTGGGCCGCGCTACGCGTCTACGCCGCCGACCGCATCATGCACGGCGCCCCCGACACGGACTTCCTCGAACGCCTCTTCCAGAAACTCCTGCTGAACTTCGCCTGGTGGGTGAACCGCAAGGACGCCGGCGGCCGAAACGTCTTCCAGGGCGGCTTCCTCGGCCTGGACAACATCGCCGTCTTCGACCGCTCCGCCCCGCTCCCCACCGGCGGCACCATGGACCAGGCCGACGGCACCGCCTGGATGGCCAGCTACGCCCTCAACATGATGCATATCGCCATCGAGCTCGCCTACACCCGCCCCGTCTACGAAGACATGGCCTCGAAATTCTTCGAACACTTCCTCTCCATCGCCCAGGTCATGACGGACATGGGCGGCCAGGGCGTAGGCCTCTGGGACGAGGACGACAGCTTCTACTACGACGTCCTCTCCCTACCCGACGGCCGCAAACGCCCCATCCGCCTGCGCACGATCGTGGGCCTGATCCCGATGTTCGCCGTCGAAGTCCTCTCGCCAGACGTCTTCGCCCGCCTCCCCACCTTCGCCGCCCGCGCCCGCTGGTTCCTCGCCCACCGCCCGAATATGGCCGCCCTGGTCTCCAACTGGACCGAACCCGGCCACGGCGCCCGCCACCTCCTCTCCCTCCTGCGCGGCCACCGCCTCAAATGCCTCCTGGCCCGCGCCCTGGACCCCGCCGAGTTCCTCTCGCCCCACGGTATCCGCTCCCTCTCGCGCGCCTACAAGAACCACCCGTTCGACCTCAACGTCGACGGCCAGGACTTCCGCATCGGCTACGAACCAGGCGAAGCCGAACGCCCCCTCTTCGGCGGCAACTCCAATTGGCGCGGCCCCATCTGGTTCCCCATCAACGTCCTCATCATCGAAGCCCTGCTGACCTTCCACAGCTACTACGGCGACGACTTCCGCGTGGACTTCCCCCCAGGCTCCGGCCAAACCGCCTCCCTCAAGGAAATCGCCCAAGATCTCTCCCGCCGCCTGATCAGCCTCTTCCTCCCCGACGTCACCAACCGCCGCCCCTTCTGGGGCGACGCCACCCTCCTGGCCACCGACCCAGCCTTCCGCGACAACCTGATGTTCCCCGAACACTTCCACGGCGACACCGGCCGAGGCCTCGGCGCCATGCACCAAACCGGCTGGACGGGGTTGGTCGCTAATCTGATCGCGCTGGGGAAGGGGTAGGGCAGGATAGGCAAGTGTAAGGAAGCAAGCAGTTCTTTTTTGAAAAAAAGAACCAAAAAACTTTTGCTCCCTCGCATTTGAGCAGCCTGCACCGTCGCAGCATCGAGACACACGAACAGCTATTGGCATCGGACATGCTCGTGAGTTGTTTCGACGTCGGCTACTAACGTCTCCTGCTATATTCGCGGCAGGAAGTATAGGACATTAATTGGCCGAAAGGAGAATGGCAGCTTTGGGCGGCTAACTACATCAAGCTAGTCATGCTGTCCGCCGTAGGTCGGCAGCTACCGACCCGAAGTTGGACAGTAGCGCTTATCATGCAAGCGAGTAAGCAGACATCCGTAACATGGCTACCCGAATGCAGCGTACCCGCCCGTTGCGCCCAACTGGGACCTCTTCTACGTATGCTGACTGCTAAGAGCAGAAGCTTGGGCGATGGCGCCGGCTCACGTTGACGTATAAAGATGCACAAACTCTGTTTCGGGCCGCACCCGACAAAAGCGGACACTCCCGGATTGGTTGAGACTCGGCTACTAGTAGGTTCGGAGATACCTGTCGGCTGCGCTGCAAGGGAGGCATTTAAGTTGTCGGACGGATTTATTAGCACGGGCGAGATGAAGGCGCTAGAAGAGGCGCACGGGGTTGAGGACGAAGTGATTGACGAAAACGTCGAGCTTACGCATCCGTTCGACCCAAGCAAGATTCGTGTCACGACTGAGCCTCGGACGATTGACTCACTTATTCGCAGAATAAACCACGGGGAAATCGACCTCGCCCCTGCTTTCCAGCGTCGTGCCCGCCTTTGGAAGCCGCATAGGAAAGGTCAACTGATCGAGTCTATTCTCCTGCGCATCCCCCTCCCAGTATTCTATGTGGCTGCGACTGAGGACGATATGTGGTCCGTAGTCGACGGGCTACAGCGGCTCACGACAATCCATGACTTTCTTTCTGATGAATTTCCTCTGTTCGGACTGGAGTATCTCCACCATCTCGAGGGTTCAAATTTCTTAAAGCTTCCGCGCGCGATGCAACGACGAGTTGAGGAGACCTCGTTGGTGCTCAACATTATTCAGCCGGGCACTCCGGACGAGGTGATGATCAATATCTTCAGGCGTCTAAACACCGGCGGCCTCCCGCTCACTGGTCAAGAAATCCGGAACGCGCTCTACAAGGGACGCGTCCGCCAGTTCCTCGCCGACATGGTTGTGACCGAGCCCTTCCAGCGTGCCACAGACGGTCGTGTCAGTGACGAACGCATGGACGCTCAAGAGTGCGTGTTGCGTTTCACCGCCTTTTATTTAAACGGTTGGCGTAACTACGATCGGAATGACCTTGACGCCTACCTCAGCGAAGCAATGCGACAGATAAATGGTCTAGGACAGGCAAATTTCGATAAAGTGTGCGCACGGTTTCTAGTGGCGATGGATGCTGCATACGAGATTTTCGGACTGGACGCGTTTCGGAAACGTTACTTCGCGTTCGATGGTCGTAAGCCAGTGAGCAAAGCCCTTTTCGAGGTTTGGAGCGTCAATCTAGCCAACCTGGAACCAGACCAACTTAACGCGTTGATCAATCGGCGCGACACGGTGAAGGTTTCATTCATGAATTTGATGAAATCCGACAACTTTTTCGACGTGTCAATCTCCTCCTCAACAGGCACGATACAGCGCGTACACAAGCGTTTTGTTGCAATAGAGGAGCTCATAAGGCAAGTCATTGGCGGAGAGGATTGACGAGTGTTAGAGCAGCTGCGACTGGACAACTTCAAATGCTTCAAGAGTGAACCGATTTCTCTTCATCGGCTCACCTTGCTCTCTGGTGTAAACGGGGCGGGCAAGAGCAGCGTCATCCAAGCTCTCCTGGTTCTTCGGCAAATCTGCTTGCAGGGCGCCGTCGCTGCGCCACAGGTATCGTTTTCCGGCGAGCTTGTCGACCTCGGTCGGGCGGCAGATATTTTATTCAGTTCGGCAGACGAAGACAAGATTTGCCTTGAGCTCCAGGCCGAGGAGTGCCCAATCCTACAAGCCAGTTTCCTGGTCGACATCGAGGGTGGCGAGGCAAGTTGGGCTACTCTTGACGAGGCTCACGACGTCATTCGCGTGATGGCAGAGCGCGGGGTCGCTCTATTTAGCGGCGGTCCGTTTGGCGCTCCGGGAATTGCGGACTTCAACTATTTGAACGCAGAGCGATACGGGCCACGCAAGGCCTTGCCCGTTGACGATCGGCACGGACGGCTATTCGACCTTGGAAAGCACGGTGAATACGTTTTTGATGCGCTTCTCCGCCATCAGGATCGAGTCACTTTGACTCCCGAGGATCCTCGACACTTACAAGGGGCACCCGGAGATAGGCTCCGTGATCAGATCGAAGCATGGCTAGACGAGATCTGCCCTGGTGTGCAGTTGGATATCGCTGGCGTTCCTCGGGCCGATATAGCTGTCGGATCCTTCTCGTTTGGGCGAGAGGGTGCGCTTCGCTCACCTAACTACCGAGCTACCAACGTGGGCTTCGGACTTAGCTACATTCTTCCTGTGCTCGCGGCTCTACTTGCAGCGCCCAAAGATGGACTGGTCCTCATCGAAAACCCCGAGGCTCATCTCCATCCGCGCGGTCAAACCAAGATGGGAGAGCTTTGCGCCCGGGCTGCTGCAGCACGCGTCCAGGTGATTATCGAGACGCACAGCGACCACGTACTCGACGGGGCTCGCCTCGCCGTCAGGGACGGTATTTTAAGCCGCGATGATGTTGTTTTTCATTACCTCCAGCAGATTGATGGGCTGGCCGTCCGAACAAGCCCGAAGATCGATGCCGAAGGCCGGTTATCCGAGTGGCCAGAAGGTTTCTTCGATCAACATCGCAAAAATGCAGCTCGGCTTGCCCGGCCAAGGCGAAACTAATAATGACGGAGTATGTGTTCAATTCGGCATCTAACGACGCACTCAACGGTGGCTTGTACGCCGCGACTGCTTTGATTGCGACGCTTGTGCAGACGCTCGCGGAACTCGACATCCGGCTTTCCGGGCCTACCCGCGCCCTTAAACTCCCACGCAACCCATGGGACCTGCTGGTGACGTGCGATGCCGATGGCCAACCCTTATCACTTGGAGAGGTGGTCAACTCCTTTTACGAGGATAGCCAGACACGAGAGCTTGCGACCTTCTTTGATGCGCTGCAATGTTATGCACCGGCTGTCGAGCAGTTGGATGATAGCACCATAGACGCTATCCTTCGGCTCTCCCCAACTGGTTCTGCGGCAGGCCACGAGGCCGTCTTCGCCGCAATATGCGAAGCTGGCTACGAGGCCATGCAATGCGCTGTCACGGGCGGCACGCTGGTAAGCATAGCGCACGAGCGCTGGGACTTTGACCACGCGGTCGTAGAGTGCGGCAAACAACCACTTGAGTTGGATCACGCTAGCCAACCGTATCACGTGGACGGAATCGTCCAGCGCACACGCGAGGCCGCCCGCAAAGCAGTTACGCGCCAAAACTTTGAAACTATTCGACAGAGCGCGTTTTCATCCCTCGCCTGGGGACAGGATGTCGCAGGGCAATTTGCGACGTTTCCTGCGGAATATCTTGGTCTCGCATTCACCCGTTTGGCCAGCCTCGATGAGATGGCGAGGCTCTGGAAGACGTTGGGCTCGTCGGAGCCCGATCCGGGTAGCATGGTGCTTCGCAATGAGAGTGAGCTTACCATGCAAAATTATGGACGAGACCGCCGCTTTCGCTCCTCAACGGGAGAAGTGAAGACCTACGAGAAACACGTGTGGATCGACCGCGGTAACCGCATCCATCTAATCCTTGATCACTCTCATCGGAGTGTAGAGATTGGATATGTAGGTCCGCACCTACGGACTTGGAACTACTAGTATAGATGGTCTTGCTGCTCATATTGTGAAAGTCGTTAAGAGTGCCTGGAGAGTTCATTTGGGCTAGATTGCGTTCAAGCCGATCATTTCCACGTCAGTTTAGCAGATAGCTTCCCATCCGCCACTTTCGGCCGTGTTTTCCGCCGCACGCAATGAATGCTGCTTCTGCAGTCTTCAAGTATCGATTCAAAGGCGTGTCGTAGCAGCAGCCTGCCCGGCGTATAGGCCCGGCAATCTCCCAACATCCCCAAATACAACTTGCCCACCTCCAACTTTGCGTTCTACAAACGTTCCCCCAACCTACTAACCAGGCGCCCACCACCCTGAACGCACTCTCCCCCCAAGCACCCGACCCAACCCAAGCAGCCCACCGAGCCGAAAACCTCGCCGACTGCCTGGAACTGCGTGACCTCGGCATGGCCTTAGCCCGAGCCGCTGCCGCCCGCGCCTTGGCCGCCCACGACCAACCCCACCCCGCCCAAGAACCCACCCCCGCCACCCAACAGCCCACCCCCCAACCTCCACCCGCCCCAAAACCCGCAGATCCAGACCTGGCCTTCGCGCGACACTCCCGCAGCGTCCGCCAGTCCGTCGAGCTATGGGAAAAGATCGTCAACAACACCTTCGCCCGCCGCCCCCAATCCCCCCACCAAACCTGGTCCGAACCCGCGCACCCCGACCCAGACCAAGACCTCGACGACCTCCTCTGCGACTACGAGCAGCCCCTCTTCTCCGAGGGGGACGCCGGCAACCTCTACGAAGCCGTAGGCAACCTCGCCCGCCTCTCCCCCGCCCACAACGCCGCCCCCGAAACCCTCCTCGAAACCATCGAGCAAACCCTGACCGCCCACCCAGACGACCACCTCTCCACCAACTTCACCCGCATCTGCCAAATCTTCAGCATCGAGCCGAACCGCTTCCTTCTCCAACCCCACCTCGAATCCCAGCTACGCCCCCCACCGGACCGCTACCCGAAACTGGAATGACCCCCATCCCGCCATAACCCCGACCCAAGCAAGCAGTCCTTTTTTAAAAAAAGGAGCAGAAAACTTTCATCACCGCGCATCTGCAACGGCCGGTCCCATCCGGACGCGCCGACGCACGGCAGCGCCAAGCCACCCGTCTGCCGCCGCGCTGTCCGATGTCTGTCGGACTGGCCGCCCCCAGCCTTGCCTGCGCGCGCAAACCCACCGCCCAACTGCAAACCCAGTTTCTCTGTTCGGTTTGAGCGTCGTTTCTCCGTCCCGGCCTGCAACACCCCAAGGCGACGGCAGTGTTTTCAGTCAAGCCTGGCCAAAGGCCACCGCCCTTGCGGCGCGAAGCGGGCTTTACGGAAAATGCTGTCGCCGCCAAGCTAAACCAGGTCGGGCGCCCACCCCCCCAAACAGCCCCCAACATTGCACCCCACCCTACGTCCCCCTACCTATCCGCCCATGCCCACCCCGCCCGACACCCTGCGCATCGCCCTAGCCCAGCTAAACCCCCACGAAGGCCAGATCACCGCCAACCTGGCCCAAATCCGAGCCGCCCGAGCCGAAGCCGCGGCCCTTGGCGCAGACCTCCTCGTCACCCCAGAATTCTCCATAGCCGGCTACCCCCCAGAAGACCTCGTCCGAAAAGCCGCCTTCGTAACCGACTGCGAAACCGCCATAGCCGAATTAGCCAAAGACACCGCCGACAACGGCCCAGGCCTGATCGTAGGCGGCCCCTGGAGAGACAACCACGCCATCTACAACGCTGGCTTCCTCCTGGACGGCGGCCAGATCACCGCCCGCCGCGCCAAGCACGAACTCCCCAACTACGGCGTCTTCGACGACAAACGCGTCTTCGACCCCGGCCCCGCCCCCGGCCCGGTCGTCTTCCGCGGCATCCGCCTGGGCCTGATGATCTGCGAGGACTGGTGGTTCCCCACAGTCGCCGAAACCCTTGCCGAGACCGGCGCCGAGCTCCTACTCTCCATCAACGGCTCCCCCTACGAATCCGACAAATCCGGCCGCCGCGTCCAACTAGCCGTCGCCCGCGTGGTAGAGACCAACCTCGCCTTCATCTTCCTCAACCAGGTCTGCGGCCAGGACGAACTCGTCTTCGACGGCGCCAGCTTCGTCCTGAACCCAGACCGCACCCTGGCCCACGTCCTCCCCTCCTTCCGCCCCGCCCTACAAATCACCGACTGGCACCGCCAAAACGGCCAATTCATCTGCACCCCCACCGCCCTACCGCCCGAACCCGCCCCCGAGGACCTCACCTACAGAGGCCTCTGCCTCGGCCTGTCCGACTACGTCCGCAAGAACCGCTTCCCCGGCATCCTCCTAGGCCTCTCCGGCGGCATAGACTCAGCCCTCTCCGCAGCAATCGCGGTTGACGCCCTAGGCCCAGACCGCGTCCGAGCCGTAATGCTTCCCAGCCCCTACACCAGCCAGCACAGCCTGGATGACGCCGCTGAATGCGCCCGCCTCCTAAACATTCGCCTGGACACAGTAGAAATAACCCCCGCCATAAACGCCGCCAACGCCGCCCTGGCCCCCCTATTCACCAACCTCCCAGACGACATCACCGAAGAAAACATCCAATCAAGAGCCCGCGGCCTCCTCCTGATGGCCATGAGCAACAAGTTCGGCCACATGCTGCTGACCACAGGCAACAAGAGCGAAATGTCCGTAGGCTACGCCACTCTCTACGGTGACATGTGCGGCGGCTACTCAGTCCTGAAAGACGTCTACAAAACCACCGTCTTCGCCCTAAGCACCTGGCGCAACGCAAACCACCCCGAAGGCGCCCAAGGCCCCAACGGCCCCGTAATGCCCCAACGCGTAATCACCAAACCCCCCAGCGCCGAGCTGAAACACGACCAAACCGACCAAGACAGCCTCCCCCCCTACGAAGAACTGGACGCCATCCTCGCCGGCCTCGTCGAAGGCGAGAAATCCGTCTGCGACCTGGTACAAACCGGCTTCGACCGCGAAACGGTAGTGCGCGTATGGAAGATGCTGGATCGCGCCGAATACAAGCGCCGCCAGGCCCCGCCAGGCGTGAAGATCACGTCCCGCGCGTTCGGGCGGGACCGGCGGTATCCCATAACGAACGGCTACACGGGGCTGGTGGCGTGAAGAAAGAAAGGCCTTCTTTTTTGCAAAAAAGAAGCAAAAAACTCTTATCCGTGCTGTCGCGGACCTCTCAACAGCCGCCGACAGGGAGCAAAAGTTTTTTGCTTCTTTTTTTCAAAAAAGAAGGCCTTGCTTCCTATGTCTGACATCTTTGCCCCAGAAGGCGGCTGGCGCGTCCGCATCCTGGACATGTCCGGCGGCGCCGAAGACAACATCGTAGAAGACGTCAAAGGCTTCCCCACCCTCATGCAGGCCAACGCCTTTGCCCGCGCCTACGTGCGTGACAGCATGGAGCTATGCCGCGCCCCCGGCCTCGCGCCCCGTGACGTGCTCGCCGCCTGGTTCGCCTACGGCGAGGACGTCCACGTGCTGGACGCCCCCGACGACGGCTGGCGCAGCGCCAACGAGCTCAGCACCTTCTCCGAACAGCCCGCCCGCCCCGAGGAGCGCGATTGGCGAACCCTCGATCCCCGCCGGGAAGAAGAGTAGATGCGCGTCAGGTTCGCCCCCAGCCCGACCGGCTACCTGCATGTAGGCAACGCGCGCATAGCCCTGGCAAACGCCCTGTTCGCGCGCCGGCACGATGCCAAATTCCTCCTCCGCCTCGATGACACGGATCTTGAGCGCTCGCGCCCGGAATACGAGCAGGCGATCGCGCATGACCTGCAGTGGCTAGGCATACAGTGGGACGAAACCTTCAAGCAGTCCGACCACATCGCGCTGTACGACGCCGCCGCCGAAAAGCTGCGCGCCAGCGGCCGCCTCTACCCGTGCTTCGAAAGCGAGGAGGAACTCCGCTTCAAGCGCGACCAGCGCCTGAAGCGAGGTCTCGCCCCAGTATACGACCGGGCCATGCTCAAACTGACACCGGAGCAGCGCGCCCAAGCCGAGGCAAACGGCAAAACCCCATACTGGCGCTTCAAACTCACCGACACCGAGGTGGCGTGGAATGATCTCGTACTCGGCCGTCGTGCCGTAAAACTGACCGCAGTGTCCGACCCCGTGCTAATACGCGCGGACGGCACATACCTCTACACCTTCACCAGCGTGGTCGATGACATCGAAAGTCAAGTCAGCCACATCATCCGCGGCGAAGACCACATCACCAACACCGGCGTCCAGCTGGACATCTTCTCCGCCCTGAACGCCAACCCATCCCGCCTGACCTTCGCGCATCTGCCGCTGCTCATCGACTCAGACGGCGGCAAGCTGTCCAAGCGCCTGGACGGCCTGTCCCTGCGCGCCCTGCGCCAGGACGGCGTGGAGCCGGCCGCCATCGTCGCCTACCTCGCCCGCCTCGGCACCAGCGACTCCCCGGAAGTGGCCCCGCTCGAGGACCTGGCCCGCAGCCACGACCTCTCACGCGTGTCCCGCTCACCGGCCCGCTTCGACGTGCGCCAGCTCCTGGCGCTAAACCGCCGCGTGCTGCACACCGCCAGCTTCGAGTCCGTGCACGACCGCCTGCCCGCCGCCGCCACCCAGCCGTTCTGGGACGCAGTCCGCGGCAACCTGGACATGCTGAGCGAGGCGCGCCACTGGTGGACGGTCGTCGCCGGTGACGTCGTGCCCCCCGTTCTGGACGGCCAGGCGGATTTCTTCCGCGACGCGCTGGCCCATTTGCCTGCCGAACCTTGGGACGCGACCACGTGGTCCAGCTGGACGGAGATGCTGCGCACGCTGAGCGGCCGGAAAGGCCGCGCCCTGTTCATGCCGCTGCGCCTGGCGCTGACGGGCGAGGAGCACGGGCCGGAGCTGGCTGCGTTATTGCCGTTGATAGGGCGGGAGCGGGTGGCCAGCCGGCTGCGGCTGAGCGTGATCTAGAAGGAAGCAAGCAGTCCTTTTTTGAAAAAAAGGACCAAAAGTTTTTGCTTCTTTTTTCAAAAAAGAAGGCCTTTCTTGCTTGCCCAAGCCAGAACATGGCGAATACCACCACGACCCAAAGCCGCCGCAAGAGGCTAACAGCGTGGCACAGCGGATGCTAACCATAGCCAGCAGGCGCGCGGCATCGCACGCCTTCTAAGACGGGGCGTTCGCCATGGATTGGGACCTTGTTGTCATTTTCACCTTCGTAATCGTTCTGACAGCGGTCAGGGCGCATTACCGCGGACGCGGCGGGGCTGCCGTGGGGCTTGCCACCGGCGACCAGGCGGCCCTCGATCGTGCCATGGAGGTCGCCCACCGGCTGGAACAGCGGGTGGACACGCTGGAGCGGCTGCTGGACGAGGACGCACCTGGCTGGCGCGCGAGGGCACGCGCATGAGCCGCATCGCACGCCGGGCCGTCCCGGCCGTCATCCTGCTCGCCGGCCTGCTCGCCGCACAGCAGGGGCACGCCGAGACGCGCACCGTCTCCGGCGGGCGTCTCACGCTGAGCACCAGCTCCTCGGAAGACGTGGTGATCGACACTGATGCGTCGCTGCACGGCCAGATGCGGTTCAGCATGGATGCCAGCCTGTCCTGCCTCTCCATTACCGGCGACGACCCCGTGGTGGTCAGCACCTCGCGTTGCGACGACGATTCCGGACGCCTGCGCATCGACGTCTCGCCTGACGCGCCGATCACGCTGTCCTCCTCCGGCAACGGTGACATCCGGGTAGCGAACCTGCGCGGCCCGCTCACCGCCTCGCTCAGCAGCAGCGGTGACTTGGTGACCGGCAGCACCGGCCCGCTCGTCTTGTCGATAACTTCCAGCGGAGACGCGACGCTGGGTGATGTCAACGGGCCGGCAACCATCGACATCAACGGCAACGGTGACGTGCACATCAAGGCGGTGCACGGCCCCCTCACCGCGAAGCAGGTGGGCTCGGGCGACCTGATCGCCGGTGGCATCCAGGGCGGCGACGTGATCCTGGACGGCAACGGCTCAGGTGACATCCTGCTCGGCGCCGGCCACATCGAAAACCTGCAGGCGCACATGAACGGCAGCGGGGACCTGTCCATCGCCGCCTCCATACGCGACGCGACCGTGAGCATGCACGGCGGCGGTGACGCGAAGCTCGGCCCCGTCAGCGGCACGCTGAACCAGAGTGCCACGGACGACAGCACCATCGTGGTGCTGGACGCCGGACACGCCAGGGCCACCGGCGACCAGATCGCGCGTAAGATCGGCTCAGGTGGGGTGCACGGCAGCGTGCATCTTGGCGCCCACAGCGCGACGGACCTGGAGCACTTCCTGACTTTCGTCTTCGTGCTCCTCGTGCTGTTCATCTGCTGGCGCATCGTGCGTCGCGCTGGCGGGCTGTCCGGCATGCGGCGGCAGTGGCGAGGCGGCGGCGCGCCAGCGCCTACCAATCCGGGAGTGCTGGCGCTGGGTGAGACGATGACGCGGCTGGAGCAGCGGCTGGGGCGGCTGGAAAGCTATGTGACGACGCGGGAGTTTGATCTGGCGCGTAAGTTTCGGGAGTTGGGGCCTCGGTAAGAAAGGAAGGCCTTCTTTTTTGAGAAAAAGAAGCAAAAAACTTTTATCTCCCGACTGTACAAGAGCGCTTGCATCCTGAGGAGCATGGCTGGTGTAGATGCGGGAGGACAAAAGTTTTTTGCTTCTTTTTTTCAAAAAAGAAGGCCGTCCTTGCCTTACCTTGACACCAACTACCTACCCGCCTTAGAACGCTGCCCTTCGGGCGCGCAGACGCCCTAACCATAAGAATTGGGCGCGAACCAGCGTCCACACGGAGCTTGGACCATGTTTGCTGTCATCCGCACAGGCGGAAAGCAGTATCGCGTCACGCCGAACGCGCTGCTTAAAGTCGAGAAGCTGGAGGCCGAACCCGGCACCACCTTCACGTTCACCGACGTTCTGGCCATCGGGTCGGATGCCGGTGTCACCATCGGTACGCCGGTTGTTGCCGGCGCCACCGTCACGGCTACGGTTGTAGCGCAGGATCGGCTGGACAAGGTTATCATATTCAAGAAGCGGCGCCGGCAGAATAGCCGGCGCAAGAACGGCCACCGCCAGCACGTGACCGTGCTTCGCGTGGCAGACATCGTCGCTGCCTGAGCGAGGAGAGAACAGATGGCACATAAGAAGGCAGGCGGATCGTCCCGCAACGGCCGCGATACCGAAGGACGCCGGCTCGGCGTGAAGAAGTTCGGCGGCGAGGCGGTGATCCCCGGCAACATAATCATCCGCCAGCGCGGCACGAAGTGGAAGCCTGGCGTGAATGTCGGGCTGGGCAAGGATCACACGATTTTCGCCGTCGTCGAGGGCAAGGTAAAGTTCCAGACCCGCGCCGACGATCGCGTCTATGTATCCGTAGAGAAGCTGCCCATAGCGGCAGAGTAATCGAGAGATCTATGCTCCCCGTCGCGCGCTGAAGGAAAGGCGCGCGACAGCGGAGTAAAAGTCTTTTGCTTCTTTTCTTCAGAAAAGAAGGCCTTTCTTCCTTCGATGAAATTCCTAGACCAAGCGAAAATATACGTGCGTAGCGGTGACGGGGGAGACGGCGTGATAGCCTTCCGCCGCGAGCGCTTCATAGAGTTTGGCGGCCCGGACGGCGGCACCGGCGGCCGCGGCGGCAACATCGTGTTCGAAGCGGTTCCCAACCTCAACACCCTGATCGACTTCCGCTACACCCAGCATTTCCGGGCCCGCAAGGGCGGTAACGGCGCGGGCTCAGACCGCACCGGCGCCGGCGCTGACGATGTGCACATACGCGTGCCGATCGGGACGCAGATACTCGCCGACGACCAGGAGACGCTGCTGGCCGACCTCGACACGCCCGGCAAGACGGTTGTGCTGTGCCGCGGCGGCGATGGCGGCCATGGCAACACGCATTTCAAATCCAGCACCAACCGCGCGCCGCGACGCGCCGACAAGGGGTGGCCGGGGGAGGAGCGCTGGATCTGGCTACGGCTGAAGCTGATCGCGGATGCCGGTTTAGTCGGGTTGCCGAACGCCGGCAAAAGCACGTTCCTGGCCGCTTCGAGCGCCGCACGGCCGAAGATCGCGGATTACCCGTTCACCACGCTGCACCCGCAACTGGGCGTAATCCGACTGTCCAATACCGAGGAATTTGTGCTGGCGGACATTCCCGGCCTGATCGAGGGCGCACACGAAGGCGCAGGGCTGGGCGACCGGTTCCTGGGCCACGTCGAGCGCTGCGCGGTGTTGCTGCACATGGTGGATGGTGCTGCCGGCAACGTGGTGGAGACTTGGCGCACGGTGCGCGGCGAGCTCTCGGCGTATGGCGCGGGGCTGGAGGACAAGCCGGAGCTTATTGTGCTGAACAAGATGGACGCGATGTCGGCGCGCGAGATCAGCGCGCGGCGTGCTGCGCTGGCGCGGGCTTCGGGGCAGGTTGTGCATGTGATGTCCGGCGTGTCGGGGCAGGGGGTGCCGGAGATGCTTCGGGCTTTGCAGGACGCGATCACGGCGCATCGTAGCAAGTAAGAAAGACCTTCTTTTTTGGAAAGAAGAAGCAAAAACTTTTGGTCCCTGTCGGCGGCTGCTGAGAGGGGTCGCCGACAGGGAGCAAAAGTCTTTTGCTTCTTTTCTTCAGAAAAGAAGGTCTTTCTTTCTCATGACCCGCCTGATCGTCGTGAAGCTAGGCAGCGCACTCGTGGTGGACGCAGCCCGTGCCGAACCGCGCACGGCGTGGCTGCACGGCGTGGCGGCCGACATAGCGGCGGCGCGTGCGCGTGGGACGCAGGTGATCGTGGTGTCCTCCGGCGCGATTGCGCTGGCGCGGCATGCGTTGCGGCTGACGCAGGCGCGGTTGCGGCTGGAGGAGAAGCAGGCGGCCGCCGCGGTGGGCCAAATACGCCTGGCGCAGGCGTGGTCCGAGGCGTTGGGCGCGCATGGGCTGATTGCCGCGCAGTTGCTGCTGACGTTGGGCGACACGGAGGATCGGCGCCGGTATCTGAACGCGCGGGCGACGTTGCGGACGCTGCTCTCGCTGGGGTGCGTGCCGGTGATTAACGAGAACGACAGTGTGGCCACCGCGGAAATACGGTTCGGCGATAACGACCGGCTGGCGGCGCGCGTGGCGGAGATGGTGCAGGCGGACCAGTTGATCCTTTTTTCGGACATTGATGGCTTGTACTCGGCCGATCCGAAGAGCGATCCGCGCGCGGTGCATATTGCTGAGGTTGCGGTTATTACGCCGGAGATCGAGGCGATGGGTGGCGATCCGCCGGCGGGGTATTCGTCCGGCGGGATGCGCACGAAGCTGCTGGCGGCGCGAATCGCCACGCAGGCGGGAACGGTGATGGCGATTGCATTGGGGCATCGGGACAATCCGCTAGCCGCACTTGAGGGTGGCGCGCGGTGCACGTGGTTCCTGCCGGCGCCAGGCGGGCGGTCTGCGCGGAAGAACTGGATTGCCGGCGTGTTGCAGCCGGCTGGGGCGTACTCGGTGGACGCGGGCGCTGTGCGGGCTTTGGCTGGGGGCGGGTCTTTGTTGCCGGTGGGGGTGCGGGCGGTGTCCGGCGATTTCGCGCAGGGTGATGCGGTGTTGGTGCTGGGCGCGGGCGGGGAGCGGGTGGGGCAGGGGTTGTCGGCTTACGATGCGGTGGATGCTGTGCGTATTGCGGGGCGGCGGTCCGAGGAGATTGAGGGCGTGTTGGGGTGGCGCGGACGCGATGAAGTGGTACACCGGGATGATCTGGTTTTGTTTTGATTGGAAGCCTTCGTAGAGCGTCGCGTTCACGTCAGATCGCCAGCAATTTGATAATCGACACAGCGGTTGGTAGAGACGCTGTCCGGCGTCACCGGCGGCCCGATATGCGTAGCTTACAGATGCCCCTCCTTCTGGGGCAAAACGTTGTGGCAAGATCACCACGTGATCAGAGGTGTCTTCCGCAGCCAGGCATCCGAGCCCAGCTGCTGCAAGACAAACTCCGCGACATCGGCGCGCGGAATCGAGCCGCCATGCACGCCTGACAAATCGGTCGTTGCTCGCACTGTACCACGCCCTGGCTTGTCGCTCAGCATCGTCGGCCGCACGATCACCCAATCGAGTGCGCTCGCGCGGATGATTTTCTCCTGGCGATCCTTGTCCTCGTAAACCTTGCGCAGCAGCAGAGGCTGGAACACGCGGTCATAAAGGAAACCACCATGTCCGCGGCTGTCACCCGCACCCACGCCGGTGATGCAGACCAACCGTTTCACACCGCGCTCCGCCATCACGCCGACGAGCGCGCGCGTCGCCGCAGAAAGCACGGTCACTTCCTTGAACGGACTGAGACCGGTGCCCAACGAACAGACGACCGCATCACAGCCCGCGATCGCACGTGCAAGCACACCGGCATCGCGCGCATCGCCTTCTACCAAATCCGCTTCAGCCAAATCCGCAGCACGGGACTTGGACCTAACAAGGGCAACCACGGCGTGGCCGGCTGCGAGCGCCTGGCTGACGATGAGGTGCCCTGTCGCACCCGTGGCACCCAACACAAGAGTTTTCATGTGCAAACCTCCAAGATCCGCAATCGTGTCGTTTGCCTTCAGTAGCGGCCGTACCTCTCACGCAAGCGGCTTCGTAGCCCCTGTCTGATACTTCGCCTGCCACTCCTTATACGGCATCCCGTAGACCACCTCGCGCGCGTCCGGGTCCGCCATCGCCATCCCGCGCTCGCCAGCCGCCTCCCGATACCACCGACTCAGACAATTTCGGCAAAACCCCGCCAGCTCCATCAGGTCTATGTTCTGCACGTCCGACCGCTCGCGCAGATGCGCCAACAGCCGCCGAAACGCCGCAGCCTCCACCTCCGTGCGCATCGCCTCGTCCATCTCCGGCACCGCCATCACCCGCATCTCCAATGCAACCACGGCCCTACACATGGCGCGCCAACCCAGCATTGCCCATACTCCGCCCGCCACCGCCCCGGAGCCCAAATGCCAGCGCGTGCCAGACTGAGAAGACACCGGCAGACCAAGATCGTGGCTACGCTGGGTCCCGCCAGCAGCGCGCCGGAGATGATCGCCCGCCTGTTCCACACTGGGGCGGACGTCTTCCGCCTGAACTTCTCCCACGGCACCCATGCGGATCACGCCACCAACATCGCGACAGTGCGCGCGCTGGAGCAGGAGACCGGCCGCCCCATCGGGCTACTCGCGGACGTGCAAGGCCCCAAGCTGCGCGTGGGCAAGTTCGCCGGCGGCCGCGTGCACCTCAGCACCGGTCAGGCCTTCACCTTCGACCAGGACCCTACCCCGGGCAATGCGCGGCGCGTGCAGCTGCCGCACCCGGAGATACTTACCGCGGCGACTAGCGGCACCACCCTCCTGCTGGATGACGGCAAGCTGCGCCTGCGCGTGGTCCGTGCGCGTGGCGGCCACCTGGAATGCGAGGTCGTCACCGGCGGACCCTTGAGCGACCGCAAGGGCGTCAACGTGCCGGACGTGGCGCTCGGCATCCCGGCGCTCACGGAGAAGGACAGGCGGGACCTCGATTTCGCGCTCGGCCAGGGCGTCGATTTCATCGGCCTGAGTTTCGTGCAGCGTCCGCAGGACGTGGCCGAGGCGCGCGCCATCGCCCAGGGCCGCGCCTGGATCGTCAGCAAGATCGAAAAGCCCCAAGCCCTCGATCAGCTCGAGGAGATCATCGCGCTGTCTGACGCCGTGATGGTGGCACGCGGCGACCTTGGCGTGGAACTGCCGCCCGAGGAGGTCCCGCTGGCGCAGAAGCGCATCGTCCGCGCCGCCCGCGCCGCGGGCAGGCCGGTGATCGTGGCCACCCAGATGCTGGAGAGCATGATCGCCGCCCCCGCCCCCACGCGCGCCGAGGCCAGTGACGTGGCCGGCGCGGTGTTCGACGGTGCGGACGCGGTCATGCTTTCCGGCGAGACCGCGGCGGGCCAGTACCCCGCCGAAGCCGTCGCCATGATGGACCGCATCGTCGCCCGCGTGGAGGCCGATCCGGGCTGGCGGGACGTGATGGATGCTGGCCGACCGATCGGCACCCACTCCATCTCCGCCGCGATCGCCGCCGCTGCCAGCCAGATCGCACGCGGCATAGGCGCCCGCGCCATCGCCGCGCCCACTTCCTCCGGCCTGACCGCGTTGCGCATCGCCCGCGAACGGCCTAGCCAGCCGGTGCTTGCAATGGCCTCCGAGCTCCCCGTGGCTCGCCGGCTGGCGCTCGCCTGGGGCGTGCACGCGGTGCATGCGCAGGATGCGCGCACCATGACGGAGGCGGTGACCAGGGCTGCGCGTCTGGCACGCGACGAAGGCCTGGCCCGCCATGGCGATACGGTGGTGGTTGCCGCGGGTATACCGTTCGGTCAGACGGGCACGACGAACTCGTTGCGGGTGGCAACCGTAAAGTAGGTCGCCTTTGCGCCGCCGTTGCGCGCCTGTCCCCAGCGGCCGACAGGGAGCAAAAGTTTTTTGCTTCTTTTTTTCAAAAAAGAAGGCCTTCCTTGCCTTCCCCTCAGGAGACCCACGCCAATGGCCGCCGCAAAACCCGTCGAAGATTTCGACATGGTCGTCTTCGGCGCCACCGGCGACCTGACGCTGCGCAAGCTCCTCCCCGCCCTCTACCACCGCTTCAAGGACGGCCAGTTCGGCAGCGCGTGCCGCATCATCGGTGCCGCCCGCTCGGACCTCAACGACGACACCTACCGCGAGCGCGCCAGCCACGCACTGCAGGAGCACATAAAGCCGGCCGACCTGCCGGCCGCCACGCTGGCCGCCTTCCTTCAAGTGGTGTTCTACGCCCGCGTGGACGGTTCCAAGCCGGATGGCTGGGAGCAGATGCAGGCGGTCTTCAAGGACGCCCCGGACCGTGTGCGCGTGTTCTACCTGGCGACCTCGCCGGACCTCTACGGCGCAGTCTGCAAGAACCTGCAAGCCCAAAACCTGGTCACGCCGAAATCCCGCGTGGTGCTGGAAAAGCCGATCGGCCATGACCTAGCCTCTGCCCGCCAGGTGATTGCAGACGTGGGCTGTGTGTTTACCGAGGAGCAGACGTTCCGCATCGACCATTTCCTGGGCAAGGAGACGGTGCAGAACCTGCTGGCGCTGCGCTTCGCCAACGTCATCTTCGAACGCCTGTGGAATGCGGACGTCATCGACCACGTGCAGATCACGGTGGGCGAGACGGTGGGCGTGGAGGCCCGTGGCGACTACTACGACCATTCCGGCGCGCTGCGCGACATGGTGCAGAACCACCTGCTGCAGCTGCTCTGCCTGCTGGCGATGGAAGCGCCGCTCAACCTGGCCGCCGAATCGCTTCGCGACGAGAAGCTGAAGGTGCTGCGCGCGCTGAAACCGATGGCGCCGCATGAGGTGGGCCACCAGACGGTGCGCGGCCAGTACGTGTCGGGCGCCGTAGGCGGCAAGTCGGTGGACAGCTACCAGAAGGACCTCGATGCGGGTCGGAAAGAGAAAGGAGAGCACGCGCCGAGCGAGACCGAGACCTTCGTGGCCATCAAGGCGGAGGTGCGGACCTGGCGCTGGGCTAACGTGCCGTTCTACCTGCGCACCGGCAAGCGCTTGCCGGAAAAGGTGAGTGAGGTGGTGATCCAGTTCCGTGACGTGCCGGTAGCCGTGTTCCCGCGCGAGGCCGGCGACATCCAGCCGAACCGCCTGGTGATACGTCTGCAGCCAGAGGAGGGCATGATGCTTGGCATGATGTCGAAAGACCCCGGCCCGGGCGGCCTTCGCCTGCGCCCGGCCGATCTGGACATCAGCTTCGAACAGGCATTCTCCCTGCGCTACCCGGATTCCTATGAGCGGCTGCTGATGGACACGGTGCGCGGCAACGCCACGCTGTTCATGCGGCGCGACGAGGTGGAGGCCGCCTGGCTATGGATAGAGCCGATCCTCGATGCCTGGAAGGCGAGCGGCGACCGGCCTCGGCCTTATGCGGCGGGAAGTTGGGGGCCTACGGCGGCAATCGCGCTTATCGAGCGGGATGGGCGGACTTGGCATGAGAAGCTGGAGTGAAGAAAGGAAGGCCTTCTTTTTCGAGAAAAAGAAGCAAAAAGCTTTTGGTCTCTGTCGGCGAGTGCTGAGGCAGCCGCCTATCAAGAGCAAAGGTTTTTGCTCCTTCTTCCAAAAAGGACTGCTTTCTTGCTTAGATTTGCACCACTGAGTTCAGATCGAAAATCTGCCCAGGGGGATTCTCGCCAATCCGCACCGATTTTGGCGTGGCCATGTGATACGGCGGCACCGGCAAGTTGTAAGGCGCAGGCACGCCGGAATAGACGCGACCGGCCAGGTCGTATTTCGAGCCATGGCAAGGGCACAGATACCCGCCCGGCCAGTTCGGCGCCGGGTCCGTGGCGCTCATGTTCGGGTAGAACGTGGGCACGCAGCCAAGATGGGTGCAGATGCCCACCATCACCGCGTAAGCCGGATCCACCGAGCGGTGCCAGTTCTCGGCGTAAGCCGGCTGCTGCAACACCTTGCTGTTCGGGTCGCTGAGCACGTGTATCGTCTTCGGGTCCTGCAGCGTGGCGAGACCCTGCGGCGTGCGGTGCACGATGAAGATCGGCTTGCCGCGCCACACCACCACGATCTGCTGGCCAGGTGCGAGCTTGCTCACGTCCACGTCGATCGGCTCGCCGGCGGCCAACGTGTCGGCGGCCGGCTCCATGCTGTCGATGAACGGCCAGACGATGGCGCCAACTGCCACGCCGGCGCCTGCCAGAGCGAGCAGCGTCAGGAAGTCGCGTCGCCCCGGCTCTCCTGCGGTGCCGTGCGGGGCTGGTGCGATATGCGTGGTCGAAGACATCGGTCACCCTTCGTGTAAGCGCCAACCCCGAAAGTCGCAGTGGCGCCGCACCCGCTAATTGGCCCGAACACGCCGTCTTGCCTAGTCCCCGGGGCGTATCGGCCGCACTTATACGAGCGGCGCTGGCGTTTGGACCGCAGCAGGAAGCAAGCCGTCCTTTTTTGAAAAAGGACCAAAAAGCTTTCAACCCCCGCATTTGTCACGTCCGGGTGCTTCTGGACAAACACGCACGCTTGAATGCAATGGAGTAAAAGTTTTTTGCTTCTTTTTTTCAAAAAAGAAGGCCTTTCTTGCCTTTTTGGCAGCCACACCAAAGGCCGGCGCATCAAATACTCGACGTTCGTTGCGAAACCTGCCAGGTTCGCCCGAGACGCGATGCGAGAGTGAGCAGGTGCAACCCGGCGGCGACAAAGTGATACGGCAATGAGCACGGAAACGGCGCAGGACGCTGCCCCTTCGCTGCGGGAATTCCTCTATCACGCCCATCACCACCACCGCCCGGCCCTGCTGGCGGGCGCTGCGGTCCTGTCCCTGGCGCTGCTGGTCGCCGCCCTCCTGCCACCCAGCTATCGCGCCGCGACCACGCTGGCCGTGCTGCCCTCGCCCGAGTTCACCGTGCGCGCAGCGGCAGGCAGCCACGATCTGAACGCCAGCGCGCTGGTCATGGACCAGATCATGAAGGCGGAATCGGAGATACTGGACAGCGCGGACCTGCACCGCGCCACGATCGACAAGGTCGGACCGGTCACGCTGTATCCGGACGTGTTCGCACCGGCGCCACGGGGCCTGGTGCGCCGCGTGGTGCACGCGGTAGCCGCAACGCTGCTGGCACCCTGGCGCGTTCCGCCGGCCGACGAGGCGGCTGCACGGGAGGAGCGCGGCATCACGCGCTTCAAGCACGATCTTTCGGTGCTGCCGGCAAAGGACGCCAACGTGATCGCTGTAACCTTCGACGCGCCGCACGGCGCCATCGCGGCCGCTACGCTGAACACCATGCTGGCGCTCTACGCCCAGCGCCGCGCCAATCTGTATGACGACCCGCAGCTCGACATCGTCAGGCACGAGGCCGAGGCGGGCGCCAGGGCCGTGGCGCTGGCCGACGAACGCCTGGCCGCGTTCAAGCAGGCGCACGCCATCTCCGACTACGATTCCGAGCGCGACCTGCTGTTGCGCCGCCGGAGCCAGGCCGAGCAATCCGCCCAGGACACCGCCTCCTCCGTCAGCGAGCACACTGCCAGGCTGGACGCGCTGACAAAGGCGCTCGGCGCGGAGCACCCCACGATTGGCATCTACACCGAGCAGGATGCCGATACGCGGCTGCAGAGCGTGAACGCCGGCCTGGAAGGCGTGCAGGCCAGGCTGGCCACCGCACGCGAGAAATACCGCGAGACCAGCCGCATGGTCACCGGACTGCGTGCCGAACTTGCGGCTCACCAGGCGGAACAGGCGCGCCTCAACCACGACGCGATGCTCTCCGTCGTTCGCCAGGGTCGCAATCCGACGATCGATCCGCTGCGGCTGGACCGCGCGCGCGAAGTGGGCGAGCTCGCCGCCGCCCGCGCCCGCCTGCAATCCCAGCAGCAGGACCTGACGCGGCTTTCGCAGACGCTGTCGGCGCTCGATGCCGACGAGGCGTCGCTGGCCGGGCTGCAGCGCCAGCGTGCCAGCGCGGACGACACCTACCGCGCCGCAAGCCGCATCGTGGCAGAGCGGCATCTGAGCGAGGCGGAGGACGCGCGGCGCCTGGCGAACGTGCGCGTCATCCAGCCGGCGATGGCGCCTCAATCGCCGCGGGCCACGCCGCTTCTGGTGATCGCGGCCGGCGTTGTGTTCGGCGCGTTTACGGCGTTCGGCTGGGTGGTGGTGGCCTTCATGCGCCGGCCGGTGTTCCTGACGGGCGAGGGGCTTGAGGCGGCCAGCGGGTTGCCGGTTCTGGCAGTATTTGAGCGCCGGCGGTTGGTGGGAGTTTAGAAAGGCTGGCAGGGAGCGTTCCTTTTCCCGCTGCGTCCCCTTCCGCCTCAGAAAGATTTGACGCCAAGATCGCCAAGGAAGCCAAGAACACCGGGATAGCCGACCTGCCCGGAACTGCTCCGAACTGGCCGGCTTTCGCAGAACAGGCCCTTTTGGCGTCCGTGGCGACAATTCTTGCGCACTCTGAAACCACGTGTGTCCGCCCAGCGGATCAGTAATTGCTAAATCGAACAGGCGGGAGGGTCTTTGCGAGCATACCACGTTGGTTCTGCGGGCATCTGGGGCTTCGACTGTGCGCATGTGATGACGGCCACAGGAGCAAACGTTTTGGCCCTTGTTTCGCTACAGAACTGCTTGTTTTCTCCTATCTGTCAACGCCGCCGCCAACGCCGCGACCCTGTCCGGAGCGCTGCGACTCGCGGGCAAGATTTTTGTAGCCGTCCTGCAGTTCGCTCAGCTGTTCCTGGGGCAGCCCTTCGAGATCCAGCATGGCAGGTCGCGCGTCCTTGGTGACACGGATCAGTTCGTCCAGCTTGAGCTGCAGCGCCGTGGTGTCCCGGTTCTGCGTGTTCTGCACAAGGAACACCATGAGGAACGTCAAGATCGTGGTGCCGGTATTTATCACCAGCTGCCAGGTCTGCGAGTAGCCGAACAACGGACCGGTCGCAGCCCAGATGACGACCGAACCGAGCGCCACGACGAAGACGCTGCCCTTGCCGGCGCTGAAGGCCGCCCATTGTGCTGCTTTGTTGAACGCCTGGCTGAACATGTGGTCCCGCTGCGGTTAATGCGCGCTCAGGTGCAATCGGCCCGGGGCACGAAAGTTCTTTGAAGCGGCGCTCACAACGCGCGGCGGCAGGAAGAAGGAAGGCCTTCTTTTTTGAAAGATTTTCGAAAAAGCTTTGCTTCCCCGTATCTGCCTCAGTCGGGCCTGTCCTGGATCATCCGGTTGTTACACATGCGAGGTGGAGGAACTCTCCGGTCCTCTTTTCACAAGAGGACCGCTTCCTTTCTAATTCGCTTGTGAAGCCGCATCGGCATACCTTCAGCCGGCCGCATCGTCACCCGCAGCTTCGGCGTAGGCACGAAACCGAGCTCGGCGGATAGGCGGGCGGCTGGCAGCAGGGTGCCCAGGATGGCGACCGCTTCGAGCAGCGCGAACCCCATGCCGATACAGATGCGTGGCCCCGCGCCGAACGGCAGGTAGGACCAGCGGTGGCGGGCCTTCACAGCGTCAGGCGCGAACCGGTCCGGGTCGAACATTTCGGGGTTCGGCCACAGCTTCTGGTGATGGTGGATCGCATAGATCGGCACGAACACGTTATCATGCGGGGTGATCTTCACGCCGCCGATGTCCAGGTCGCGCGTCGATTGCCGTACCACCATAGCCACCGGCGGATACACGCGCATGGATTCCTGAACGACCTGGCGCGTGTAGGTCAACTCGGGCACCTGGCTGGCTTCCAACGGCGCGCCGCCTGTCACCTGCGCTATTTCCGCCAGCACCCGGCGCTCGATGTCCGGATTGCGGGCCAGCAGGAAGAACGTCCAGGTCAGGGCCAGCGCCGTCGTCTCATGCCCGGCGCCGATGAAGGTGATGATGTTGTCGCGTATGTCGGTGTCGTCCAGGCCCTCTCCGGTCTCGGGGTCCTTGGCGTCCAGCATCAGCGACAGCAGGTCACTGCGGCGCTCGCCCGTGGCACGGCGCTCCACGATGCGCTCGGTCACTGTCTGGCGGAGGTAGTCGCCACCGCGCTCGGAGCGGCCGCGGCCGGGAAACGGCGTCCAGGTAGGCGCGCCGAGGGCGGAGAGAGCCGTCTGCCAGCTCGTCGATTCCAGGAAGTCGCGTATGCTGACCTCTACCCGGGCCACGTCCGTGTTGCCACGGCCGGAGAGCATGGTCTCCAGGATGATCTCGAAGGTCACGCGCATCATCTCGTGCGTGATCTCCAGCGACGCGCCGTCGGGCAAAGCGGACCAGGCGTCGCGCATTTCGCGGGATGCGGTGATCATGGCGGGGATGAAGCTGTTGACGTGGGCGGGACGGAACACCGGTGCGGAGACACGACGGTGCAGGCGCCAGCGGGCGCCCTCGGAGGTCAGTATCCCTTTGCCGAGTGCCGGCTCCAGCGAGCGGCGCATCGGCTCGGCCTTGACGAAGCTCTCCGCGTCATCAACCAGCACCTGCTGCACAAGGTCCGGTTCGCAGACGAACATCGTGTTGCGGCCAAGCATGTGGCTGACGACGTAAGGCTCGGAATAGACGGCGGCCGGCCAGGCCTCCATCGGATTGCGCACCAGCTTGCGCAGAGTGCGCAACGTGCCGAGAAAGTTCGGCGTGATGACAGGGGGCGGCAGGTCGGCAGTGGCGCTCATCTTTGGACTCCTGGCGATCCGGATAGGATTGCCGGTTGTTCAAAGTTAACGACGTTAGGTTAAGGCTGCAAGAAGAAAGCAAGCAGTCCTTTTTTGAAAAAAAGGACCAAAAAACATTTGGTCCCTGTCGGCGGCTGTTTCAGCGCGCGCCGAGAGGGACCAAAAGTCTTTTGTTTCTTTATCTTAAGAAAAGAAGGCCTTTTTTACTCCGCTTCGGACTCCGGCATCTCCTGGCGAGGACCGCTGTCCTGCCCCTTGGCCGACGGATCACGGTCCACCAGCTCGATCACCGCCATGTCGGCTGCGTCGCCGTAGCGCATGCCGGCTTTCATGACGCGCGTGTAGCCACCGGAGCGGGCCCGGTAGCGTTCGGCCAGAGTATCGAACAGCTTCTGGACGATCGTGTTGTCGCGAAGCTGGGCGTAGGCTTGCCGGCGGGCGTGCAGGTTCCCGCGCTTGCCCAACGTAATCAGGCGCTCGGCGACGGGGCGCAGCTCCTTGGCCTTTGGCAGCGTGGTGGTGATCTGCTCGTGCTTTATCAACGCGACCGCCATGTTGCGGAACATCGCGAGGCGGTGGGTTGATGTTACGCCGAGCTTCCGGCCGGCTACCCCGTGACGCATTTTCTACTCCTAAAAAGAAAGCAGTTCTTTTTTGAAAAAAAGAACCAAAAAACTTTTGCTCCCTGTCGGCGAGCCTCCGGAAGGTCCGCGACAGCACAGATGAAAGTCTTTTGCTTCTTTTCTTCAGAAAAGAAGGCCTTCCTTGCCTAAACTCAGAAAGGTTCATCCAAACGCTTGGCCAGTTCCTCAATATTCTCCGGCGGCCAACCGGAAACATTCATCCCGAGCGCCAACCCCATGTTGGTCAGCACCTCCTTGATCTCGTTCAGAGACTTGCGCCCGAAGTTCGGCGTGCGCAGCATCTCCTGCTCGGTCTTCTGCACCAGGTCGCCGA
>CAXTCL010000014.1:0-32089 GCA_964242035.1 uncultured Acetobacteraceae bacterium
GACAGGAGCAAAAGTTTTTTGCTTCTTTTTTTCAAAAAAGAAGGCCTTGCTTGCTTTCTACACAGATGTCGACACCGCGTCCCCAAAGCAACGCAGCCCCACCCCGCGCGTAACCACCCGCAGCAGTAGAGTGCCGCTCATGACACGCACAACGCGCACGCCAGGCGCGCTCAACATCGTGGCCGGCGTACTGCTCACGGTGGGGCTTGCGGCAGCCGGTGCGGCCCTGGTTTCCGACTGGCACGCCAGGACGGTGGTCGGCCGGGAGAACCGCGTGCTGGTCAGCGCCGAGAAGCTGCTGTCCCAGTTGAAGGACGTGGAGACAGGAGAGCGCGGATTCGCGCTGACCGGCGAGGATACCTACCTGGTGCCCTATGACAGCGGTCTGGCGAACGTGCCGGCGCTGGTGGCTGCCGTCCGGTCGGACCTGCAGGGCCGGGGCATATTGGCGGGGCTGGTAGCGGCGAAGCTGGATTTCGCGCGGCAGGTGATCGAAGCGCGACGCGCCGGCGGGGTGGATGCGGCGCAGGCGCTGGTTCGCACCGGGCAGGACAAGGCTTCGATGGACCGGGTGCGGGTGCGGGTGGCGGAACTCCAGCAGGAGGCCGGCGAGCGGCTGGCGCTTGCGGACCGGATACAATCGGTGCGCGGGCCGCTGCTGCTCGGGCTGGCGGCCGTCTGCATACTCGCGTCCTTCGTGACCATCGGGCTGCTGGCCAGGCAGCGCCGTCGGGCCGCACGCGCGAGTGCTGCGCTGCTCACGAGCGTGATGGATCATGCGCCCGTCGGGCTGGGCTTCCTGGACAGGGAGATGCGGCTGCGCCTGGTGAACCAGACACTGGCCACGATGGGCGAACGGGCGCTGACGGCAGAGATCGGCCGCAGCCTCTGGGAGATCGTGCCGGAGGCGCGCGGGACGCTGGAGGCGCGCCTGGCCCGCGCCTTACCGGCCGGCCGGTCGGTAACCGGCGTGGAGGTCTCCGCGCGCGGCCGGGCAGATGCCGTGCGCCACGAATACGAGTTCGGCTTCTTTCCCCTGCCCGACGCCCAGGAGGGAGCTGGCCTGGTGGTCAGCGACATCACCACGCGCAAGCGGGCGGAGCGTCGCTTGCGCGACAGCGAGGAGCGCTACCGGACGCTGATCCAGACGAGTGCCGCGATGGTGTGGACGGCGACACCGGACGGCGAATTCACCGGTTTGCAGCAAAGCTGGAACGCATTCACCGGCCAGACGAACGAGCAGAGCACGGGCCTGGGCTGGCGGGAGGCAATACATCCGGACGATCGCGAGGCGGCAGTTGCCGCCTGGACGCACGCCGTGCAGGCCTGCACGATCCTTGCGACCGACTACCGCGTGCGCAACGCCGCCGCCGAGTGGCGCATCATGGACGTGCGCGCCGTGCCGATCATGGACGACGACGAGGTGCGCGAATGGGTTGGCACCCACACCGACATCACCGAGCGGCGGCTCGCCGAAGAGGAGCTGAACGCCGCCAAGGAGGCCGCCGAGGCGGCGAACCGCGCCAAAAGCCAGTTCCTTGCTAACATGAGCCACGAGCTGCGCACGCCGCTCTCCGCGGTGATCGGCTATGCGGAGATGATCGAGGAGGATTTGGGCGAGCGCGGCGACCAGGCGCTGCTCGGCGACGTGGGCAAGATCAAGTTCAACGCCCGTCACCTGCTCAGCCTGATCAACGACGTGCTCGACCTCTCCAAAATAGAGGCCGACCGCATGACCACGTTCGCCGAGACGTTCGAGGCGTCAGCACTGCTGCGCGACGTGGCTTCCACCGCGGAGGCGCTGGTCCGCCAGAAGAACAACACCCTGGTGCTGGAGGCCGCGGACGATCTGGGGGCAATGCACACCGACCAGGTCAAGCTGCGCCAGTGCCTATTCAACCTGGTCAGCAACGCCGCAAAATTCAGCGAGGGCGGCCGGATCACCCTGCGCGCCGGGCGCGAGGGCGAGGTGATGGTGTTCAGCGTGGCCGATGCCGGCATAGGCATGAGCCAGGAGCAGGTGGACCGCCTGTTCGAGCGGTTCACCCAGGCCGACGCGTCCACCACGCGCAAGTTCGGCGGCACCGGGCTGGGCCTGGCGATCACCCGCGCCTTTTGCCGGCTGCTTGGCGGCGACATCACGGTGGCCAGCACGCTGGGCGCGGGCTCCACCTTCACCATACGCGTGCCGGCAAGCCTGCCCGAGCAGCAGGAGGAAGAGGAGGCGCCGGCGTCGCATGAAGGCGGCAGCCAGCACGTCGTGCTCGTGATCGACGACGACAACGCGCAGCGTGACCTGCTGACCCGCTTCCTGGAGCGTGAGGGGTTTGCCGTGCGGTCTGCGCCGGACGGCCGCGCCGGTCTGGAGATCGCGCGCAGCGCCCATCCGCGCGCCATCCTGCTGGACGTGATGATGCCGTCGATGGACGGCTGGTCCGTGCTCAGCACCCTGAAGGCCGACCCGGAGCTCGCCAAGATCCCTGTGGTGATGGTGACGTTCGTCAACGAGCCTGCGCTCGGCGCCTCGCTGGGTGCGGCGGACACCGTGCTGAAACCGGTGCAGTGGGACAGGCTTCGCACGGTGATGGAGCGCTTCCGCGGCGATGCGGGCGAGATACTGGTGGTGGACGACGATCCCGACGCGCGCCAGCGGCTGCGCACGGTGCTGGAACGCGACGGCTGGACGGTGTGCGAGGCCGGCGACGGATGCGAGGCGCTGGCCGAAGTGGCGCGGGCGATGCCGCAGCTCATCCTGCTGGACCTCACGATGCCGGTGATGGACGGGTTCACCTTCCTGCACGAGCTGCGGCTGCGGCCGGGCTGTGCGGACATCCCCGTGGTCGTGCTGACGGCGCGCGACCTGGATGCTGGCGAGCGCAAGCGGCTTGCCGGGGCGGACCGTGTGCTGAGCAAGGGGGAGACGAATCTCCGTCAGTTGGCGGGGGAGTTGCGGGCACTGACGCCGCATGGGGAGGCTTGAAGGTAGGTGCGGAAGTTTTCCGGCGGTGGGCTGGCGCTTGGGGGGTGAGAAAGGAAGCAAGCAGTCCTTTTTTGAAAAAACGGACCAAAAAACTTTCATCTCCCACGCCTGCATGTCGGCTGCGGCCGTTCTGCCGGCGTGCGTTGTGGCGGGAGCAGGCGCGGCTTCGGTGCGGGCGGAGGAGCGAAGGTTCTTTGCTTCTTTTCTTTAAAAAAGAAGGCGTTCGTGCATGACCGCCCAACGCCTGCTGCTGGTAGAAGACCATGAAGAGATCTGGGACTTCCTCTCCCGTCGCCTGAAACGCCGCGGCTACGAGGTCAGCGTCGCCACGGACGGCCAGGCCGGGCTGGAAAAAGCGCGCGCGCTGTCGCCGGCGGTGATGCTGCTGGACATGAACCTGCCCGTGCTGGACGGCTGGTCGGTAGCCAGGCTGCTGAAGGCGGAGCCGGCCACGTCGGCCATTCCCATCATCGCGCTGACCGCGCACGCCATGTCAGGCGACCGCGAAAAAGCGCTTGCCGCGGGGTGCGACGACTACCACCCCAAGCCGATTGATTTCCCGACGCTGCTGACTCAGATCGAGGCGCTGGCGCCTGCCAATGGCTGACATGGCGGGAGACGACACGACCGCGTCCCTTCGCGCCTTTGCCGAGACGTTCCAGCCGGGCGGCACGGCCGGTGCGGCGCCGGGGGCGTTCGATGCGGCCGACGTATCCAGCCCTGGCGCGCAGGCGGCCGGGCTGGGGTTGCGCGGCGCGCCCTTGGCGGGTGCGAGCCTGCGTAACGCAAACCTTTCCGGCGCCGATCTCTCGCAGGCGGATCTGTCCGGCGCCGGGTGCAGCGGCATCGTGCTGGACGGCGCGCGGCTGGAGCAGGCGGTGTTCCGCGGCGCCGACCTGGCGGGCGCCAGCATACGGGGCGCGGATGCCGGCCAGGCCTGCTTCGCCGACGCGCTGCTCGAGGACGTGCGGCTGCCGGGTGCGCGCCTGCGCTTCGCCGATTTCACCGGCGCGGTGATGGACGGCGCAGACCTGTCCGGCGCCGATCTGTGGGGCGCGCAACTGACGGACGTGGTGGCGCAGCGCGCCTGCCTGCGCGGCGTGCTGTTCGACGAGGTGAAGCTGTCTGGCGCGGACCTGTCGGGCGCCGACCTGACCGGCGCGCGCCTGCGGCGGGCCGATCTGTCAGGCGCCAATCTGCGCAATGTGGTGCTGCGCGATGCGGTGCTGGAAGGTGCGGTCCTGTCCGGGGTGAATTTCGCCGGCGCCGTGCTGCCGCATGTGGTGCTGACCGGCTGCGACATGACGCATGCGAGTTTTGCCGGCGCGTGGCTGGAACGCACGCGGTTCCGCGCACACCAGCTTGGCGGCGCCGTGGGCGAGGAGATGTCCGGCGCCTATGCCGCCGCCGTGGAAGGCTACATCGTGCTGGAGCAGAACTTCCGCACGCTCGGCAACGCGCAGGATGCGAGCTGGGCGTTTCGCAGGCGGCGCCGCATGGGCAAGTACCTGCACTTTGCCGAGGCCGCGGCCGCCCTGCGCGACGGCACGCCGGCCGACGCTGCCTCCGCCGGGCTGCACTGGATCAGCGACCTGGCGGCCGAGTGGCTGTGCGATTACGGGGAGAGCCTGACACGCATCCTGCGCGCCCTGGCCATCGTGTGGCTCGGCTGCTGCGTGGTGTATTGGCTGACCGGCAGCCTGGTGGCGCGCGAGGCCGGCCACGTGCACCTGAACGTCATCGACTACCTGCTCTTCAGCCTGGATTCGATGACGTCGGTGGGCACAGGCGAAGTGGCTCTGCGGCCGGCCGACCAGCTGGGCGTGCTGATCTCCAGTTTGCAGACGGTGGCGGGGACGGTGCTGCTGGGGCTGTTCGGGTTCGTGCTTGGCGTGCGCATGCGGAACTGAGGGTCAGGCAAGGCCTTCTTTTGTGCAAGGCAGAAGCAAATTTGTGATCCTCCGCATCTGCGGCAGTCGTTACTAGCCGGGTAGGCTGAAGCGTTGGCAGCAGCGGAGGGACAAAAGTCCTTTGCTTCTTTTCTTCAGGAAAGAAGGCCTTCCTACCCTTGACTGGCCGGCGTGTGCACGACCAGCCCGTCCAGCGCGTCCGTCATCGTGATCTGGCAGGATAGCCGGGAGTTTGCCTGTGGGTCGCCCACGAGCTCCAGGGTGTCGGCTTCCATCTGCGCCGGCGGCGGCAGGCGCGCGGCCCAGTCGGGATCGATCACCACATGGCATGTGGCGCAGGCGCAGGCGCCGCCGCATTCCGCATCGATGCCCGGCACGGCGTTCATCACCGCGGCCCGCATGACGCTCATGCCGGCGCTGGCGTCCACGGTGGTGCTGGCGCCATCATGGGCGACGTAGGTGATGTGCGGCATGGGTCGGGGCTTCCTTGCGGGCGTGCCGCCCCGGTGTACCCGGATAAGGCGGCAAGCCGCAATGCGTGGTGGGCTGTTGCCTGCAGGCGGTCACCAGGTCGAGCACCTGGGCTGTAGGAAGCGCTTGCCTTTCTCTTCCGGGAATGCCGAATGGCGCCATGACGCCGTTCTGGAAGACCAAGACGCTCGAGCAGATGGACCAGGCAGAGTGGGAGTCGCTGTGCGACGGGTGCGGGCGGTGCTGCCTGCACAAGCTGCGCGACGACGACACCGGCGAGATCGCCTGGACCGACGTCGCCTGCCGCCTGCTGGACGGCACCACGTGCCAGTGCCGGGACTATCCGCGCCGCCGCGTGCGCGTGCCGGATTGCGTTCAGCTCACGCCGGAGGCGCTGGCGGACATCGACTGGCTGCCGCCGTCCTGCGCGTACCGGCGGGTGGCCGAGGGGCGCGGGCTGGCTTGGTGGCATCCGCTTGTTTCGGGGGATTTGGAGACGGTGCACAGCGCGGGGGTTTCGGTGCGCGGGCGTACGATAGACGAGCGCCGCGCCGGGGCGCTGGAGGGGCATGTGACGCGCTGGCCGGGGCAGCGGCCGAAGACGCGGCTGCCCGGGCGGGGCGAGTGACAGAAGGGGGGACGCCGCCACGACATGTTTTGAGCTGTCTACGTAACTATTGCGGTTCACGATAATCTCGTTTATGAGAGTTGCCAGGGGCTGCATGATTAAAAATTAGAGGGTGGGTAGGCGTGGGTTATAGGATGGCGGCTCAGCGATGATGGTGATGTCAACGTCAACGGCGGTCGGATCAGCGACGTGACGAACCGGCTCGCACCATCGCAAGCTAAAGCTCGTGTCCGCAGACGGAACCGTCGGTTACACAGCCTAATCTCTGGCCGGCATGGCACGACAGCTCTTGAGTTCGCGATCATTTCCATTCCTTTCCTGCTCTTCCTGCTGTTCCTCTTTGAGTTAGGCCTGGATTTCTACGTGCAGCTTGCCCTCGACTACGCGGTCGAGGAAGGTGCGCGACGCTTACAAACTGGCCAGGGAAACTCGGCTGTTTCGCTTGCGCAGTATAAAACCGACTGCCTTTGCCCGATCATCGCCGGCTTCCTCAACTGTAACCAGATTACCTTGACGGTCTACCCTGTGCTCACATCCGATTACTATCAGAACGAACAGGCGGGCGGCGGGCAGATTCCGCTGTCGAGCGGCCTCCTGAACACGTCGTCTTACGTGTTTACACCTGGCAGTCCAGATACTGCGATGTTCATGCAGGCCATCTACACGTCCGTGTCTGCGGTGGGGCTTCTCCTGCCTAGCATGTCGGTCAGCAACGGCAGCACTCGGGTGCACGTCACAACCTCTTCTGTCGGATTTCTCAACGAAACATTCGGAACGTCATCGACGGTATGCGGAAGCAAGACATGACCCAGTCATGGGCGGTATCGCACATAGTGCCGGATTGCCGATCCGGGACCGCTGCGATGGAGTTCGGCATCCTGGCTCCCGTCATGACGATATTCTTGTTGGGCATGGTTGATCTCTCGCAAGCGATCATATTGCTAAGGAAGCTCAACCAGGTGGTGCAGCAGACCGGCTTGATGGCGACACAGTTGTCGGTTCAGCCGGATCAGACGACCACGCTTACTGTCGCCCAACTGAACCTGGCAAGCAGCGTGATTTTTTCGGTGATGCCCTCTCTTGGCTCAAATGCGGTCTATACGCCCTCGGGGGTTACACCTGCGTATGCTGTAACCGTCTCGGATATTGTGTTCACGCCAACATCCTCCACCTGTGAGGCGGGTCTCACCTGCACTTCCTACAAAGCGAATATGGCATGGAGCGTGCCGCTGAAATACGGTGCGCCTTACATGCGCGCCTGCGGTACAGTTACGCAAGTATCTGCGTCGGCATCCCCCGTCATCGTAAGTAATGTTCCGACGACCGTCCCTACAGCCGGGATCACCAGCGCGCTTACCTCCATGCTGACTGTGGATGTGATGTATAAATATACGCCTTTCTTCGGGCAGTTCATCGGTCCATTTACGATGCGGCAGACGGCCTACTTTAATCAACGTTCGATCGTTGCTCAATATATAACCTACAACACAGCAGGCGCCAGTTCGGGCGGCGTCATCTGTACTTCGCAAGGATACAGCTGATGCCGGTGTCCTTACCATTGACCCTGATGGCGTCGACCAAACGTTGCGGTCGCTACCGGATGCGAGGGGAGGCCGGAGCCGTCACTGTTATCTTCGCCACCTCAGTCGTTCCCATCATCATGTTGGCCAGTCTGGTAATCGATTACGGCTGGGTTTTACAGGCGAAATCCCAGCTCGATCTTGCTGCAGACGCCGCTGCCATGGCTGCGGCGCGCACGGCCGCGTCTGGCTACGCTGCGGGACAATCTAAGGCAGATTACACGTCCGAGGCGAACCTTGCTGCTTCGCAGTGGTGGGCTGCACAGGCCGGCGCCGTAGCGCTGGCAAAGACCTTTTCCGAGACGCCAACCGTCGTCCAGACAGGTCAGAACTTCCAGGCGACCATCGCATACACCGCAACCGTCAACGAGATCCTGCCGAATTTCTTCAGCTGGATCAATCCGAAGACGGGGACCGGCAACGCCTCGATCGCCAGCAGTGCCACGGTCAGCATCACCGTTCATGGCTACGGAACAGTGGATTTCCTGCTAGACAACACATCCTCAATGATGCTGCCTGCCACAGACGGCGATCTGGCGAAATTGCAAGCCGCCGAGAGAACATGGGTCAATCAGACTGTAAACGCTAATCGGCTGATCGCGGGTGGAGACGGTTTGGTCGGCTGGAATGGTGCCAGCAACTCATATGGCATCACTCTCGTCAACGGTGTTCCTAGCCCAGCCTTGCCCCTCACGATACCAACAAGCTGGTATTGCGCATTTGCATGTCATTGGGACGCCGCATCAACCAAGACCAATCCAACTGACTACTACGGAGTAGCCAGACAGGCGGGCGAGACATTGCGCTTCGATGTGGTGCAAAGTGCTACGGTTACAGCGATCCAGCAGATGGAAGCGCTGGAACAGACCGTGGGCCAGTTGAGCGTAGGTGTTTTCGCATTCGGCGGTGTCGGAACCTCTAGCCCGACTTATCTTACGACTATCGTTCCAGAAACACCGATCGACGCCACCGTGAACGGCGTGACGGTCAGGAACGCCGGTGCGGTTGCTGCAATAGCCGCGCTCAGCAGCATTTCACCCCCCGTCACGGCAGACACTCCGAACACCAACATAGGCCTGGCAATGACCGACACCCTGGCCATTACCGGTTCGAGTGGAACGGGTTACACGGCAAGTTCGCCGAAGAAGTCCCTCATCATGGTTACTGATGGGGTAGAGGATGACACCAACCCACAATCTATCCCAAGTACTGAAGGTCCCATTAACGCAGCGGTCTGCAACGCGATGAAGACGGCCGGTTACACGATATACATTCTCTACACCCCTTACAGTTCTGCGGCTCCTTACCTTCCGAACAACATGGCGCTGCAGCCTTACCTCACAAGCTCAAGCTCGCCGAGCGTGCTCGCATCCTTGCAAAGTTGCGCCTCTTCATCCGCCGATCTCATCGAAGCTACATCCCCGACCGACATTCAGGCAGCAATGTCTATCCTAATCAATGAAGCCGTTGGCAACACGACGATAGTGACTAACTAAAGATAAGCGAAGGAACCTGAGTCCAGCATCGGCTTGTTGAACGATCCCAAGTTCCCGCTGGGTTGGCCGTTTGAAACTCGTCCCGTTATTAGATGAGCGTTACTTGATCAGCTTGGAAACCAGTTGCCGTGAAACCCCGGGGGTATGCGATGCGGCAACCGCACGGACGCCAGAGGTAGCGCCGCAAAGTCAAGCGCGTCCAGGATCACGAGGTCAGTTGCATCGTCTTGTGTATCGATGACCAGGCCGATAAGCCAGCCTTCATCCTCGCCTGCTTCGGGACGCGCCGGCACGAAGATGAACTCGCCCGGCACGTGGCCAGGGCCGAACTCGTGCACCTCGCGCGTGCCCGCCCGCAGGTCGTGCTTGTAGATCTGTGTGGCGCCGGTCAACTGCGTGTTGCCGTCTGGCGGCACGGACACTGTGTAGGCAAACCGGTACTCCGCGCCGAAGCGGCGCTCGTCGATGCGTGGGAACTCCTGCGGCGTGTCGTCGATCACTGCGCGCGCGACACAGCGCCGCACGGCGTCCACCGTCCAGCGTTCGAAACGCCCGAGCGCGTCCAGTCCGCCCAGGCTGGAGGCGAACATCGTGTCGTAGGCGATCACGTCGAGCACCACCTGGCCATCCGCTCGGTCGAACGCATTGGCCACGTGGAACACGAAGCACGGCTCCATCTCGCACCAGATCACGTCACCGCCCGCGCCCTCGCGCGGAAGCAGCCCCACCCTGGCTTGGTGGGCCGGGTTCCAGCGATACGGGAAGACGTGGCCGGCGAGCACCGCGCGCATGGAGAAGGTGACGGGCAGGTCCAGGATGATGGCAAAGCGCGCGGTCAGCCCGCAATCATGTATGCAGGGCCCGTGCGCCACAGCCACCGACACGTCGCGCACCACGCGGCCGCCCTCGCCCACCACCACGTGGCGGACCGCGTCCCAGATGTTACCGTCATAGGCGATGGCGTGGTGCTCGCCGGTGCGCGGGTCGCGATGCGGGTGCCCGCTGAACGAGCCGGCGAGCGTGCCGCCGAACGGCTCGTAGCGCTGCTCCTCCAGCGTATCGGACAATTGCACGGGGAAGCTGCCCGCCTCCACCACGGCGAACGCGCAGCCGGCGATATCGACGACGTTTGTGTTCACGGTGTCGTTGCGGCCGCGGCGCGGGCCGGGCGCCGGCGCGCGCCCGAGGGACGCTGCCGCCAGCCTGGAGAGTATCCACCGGTTGCGGTACCACAGCACCCGGCCCGCCCGAAGTGCCAGGCCGTGCACCATGCCGTCGCCCAGGAACCAGTGATGGCCTGCGGGGTCGGGATCGGCCGGGTTGGCACCCATGCGCAGATAGCGCCCGTTCAGCCCGGGCGGGACGGTGCCGGTCACGGCCAAGTCCGCGAGCGTCAGTTCGGACCGCATCGGCGCGTGTATGCCCACGAGGAACGGGCTGCCGGCCGCGGCCAGGCGGCGCCGGTTGAACGCAGCCACCATGTCCACGCCGCGCTCGATCACGCGTCGGAGGGTGGATTCGACTGGGTTTGGCATGGGATCGGCTCTCCGGCGGGGCGTGTGCGTATCTGGAGCGGACTGGGGCTGCGCACACCCGTCGCGAAGGTAGAAAGCAAGCAGTCCTTTTTTGAAAAAAAGGACCAAAAAACTTTTGCTCCCTGTCGGCGAGCGTTGAAACGCGGCGCGACAGCGGACAAAAAGTTTTTTGCTTCTTCTTTCAAAAAAGAAGGCCTTGCTTCCTTCCCTGTCCGCCCCTGCGCGTTGGCCCAGAATGACCACCTCTGATACGTGCCCGCCCAGCCCGGCAATGCAACGTCGCCGCCTGGCCGTGGGGCTTCTCGTGCTGGCCGGCTGCGTCAACTTCATCGACCGCTCCGCCGTCTCGATTGCCCTGCCCGCCATACGCGCCGACCTGCATCTCTCCGCAAGCGAGGCGGGCCTGCTGCTCTCCGCCTTCGCCTGGAGCTACGCCGTGGCACAGCTTCCTGCCGGCAGCCTGGTGGACCGGCTGGGCGCGCGCTGGGCGCTGGCGGGCGCGCTGGCAATCTGGTCCTGCGTGCAGGCGGCGACCGGGCTGGTCGGCTCGCTGCCGCAATTCATCGCGGCGCGGGTGGCGCTGGGCATGGGCGAGGCGCCGATGTTCGTGGGCGGGGCCAGGGTCTGTGCGGACCGCTTCGATCCCGCCGAGCGCGCCTTGCCGATGGGGTTGCTGAACGCCTCCGCATCGCTTGGCCCGGCGATCGCACCGCTGGTGCTGACGCCGCTGATGCTGTTTGCCGGCTGGCGGTCCAGTTTTGCCGCCCTCGGCCTGGCCGGGCTGCTGGTGGCGCTGGCCTGGGGCACGCTCTATCGCGACCTGCCGAAAAGCGGAACCACGCCGCGTATCGCCGGCCCGCTGCAATGGGCCAGGCTGCTGCGGCAGGCGACGGTCTGGGGCCTGGTGATCGGCTTTGGCGGCACGGTCTATGTGACCTGGCTGTACGTCACCTGGTTGCCAGGCTACCTCGTGGAACGCTGGCACATGGCGGCGGGCACGGCCGCGTATTTGTCCGCCGTGCCGCAATTCGCCGGCTTCGTCGGCGCGGTGGGCGGCGGCTGGCTGTCTGACCGGCTGGCCAGGCGGTTTGGCGCGCGTGCGGCGCGTCAGGCGCCGCTGGTATGCGGCCTGTTCGTCTCCGCCGCGTGCAGCGCGCTGGCGGCCTGCTCCGGCAGCGTGGCGCTGGCGCTGGGCGCCATCTCGGCCGCGCTGTTCGCCGCGAACGTGGCCACCACCAGCGGTTGGGCACTGGCCGCCGGGCTGGCGCCGGCGGCGCTGATCGCCACGGTCGAGGCGATGGCGAACATTGGCGGGTCGGTGGGTGGCTCGCTGGCGCCGCTGGTGACCGGGCTGGTGGTGGAGCGGACTGGCTCTTTCACGCCGGCGCTGCTGATCGCGAGCGGCGTGGCGGCGGCGTGCGGCGCGGCAAACTGGATGCTGACAAGAAAGGAAGTAGTCCTTTTTTGAAAAAAAGGACCAAAAAATTTTCCTCCTTATCGAAGGTCGTTTCAACACCCCCCGAAAGAGACCAAAAGTTTTTTGCTTCTTTTTTTCAAAAAAGAAGGCCTTGCTTTCTTGCCTAAGCAAACAATGAAAGCACGCTGGACCCCGCAGACCCGCTGGAAGAACCCGCAGAAGACGCCGGCTCCAGAATGGACAGCAAGGAATCACCCGTAGTGTCCGTGCCGTCGGAGAACAGCGAAGCCGTGCTGCCGGCGGCGGGCACGCCGTCCGAGGTGGATTGCTGGGCCACAAGGTATTGCTCGGCCATCTGTTTTACGGCCGCCGGCTTCTGCAGGTTCGCCAGATGCAGCTTGCTGGTCAGGATCGCGGTTTGCTGGTCGAAGCCCAGCTCCTCGAAATTGTCGAGTGGCAGCCCCAAGCCTGTGACTACCACGTCCAGCAGGTTGGTGTCCGTCTGGATTGCCGCCACCGATTTCAGGGACGATGCCTCACGGGTGAAATACAGCGCGTTCGCCAGGCCGGGTGCCTGCGTGTCTGCAGCCTGCTCGAAGACGTTCGTGCTGTAGGAGCTGACGATCTGCGAGACCGCCGAATTGGTGGCAAAGGGCGGGGTTTTCCAGTTCGACAGCGCATTGGCGAAGATCTGGTATTTTGCACTCCCCAATCTCTGCACGAGGCTCGTCTTGGCGGTGGGGTCCTGTGTCATCAATTGCTTGAGTATTGCCGTGTCATTGATGCTGCCGGACAGGTTGAACGCGGCAAGCACCACGGTCAGCGCCTTGGTGTCCTTCAGCAGCGCGGCAGGCGTGGTCAGCGTGGGCGCCACCTTCTTGAAATATGTGGCCAGTGCTGAGGCTTGCGGGTTTGCCCGCAGGTTTGCGGCTGCCTTGGCTGCCTCGTTTGCCGCATCGTTCGTATAAAGCGTGAAGGGCGAGAGCCCGATGGAGCCGCTCATGAGATAAGCTTCCGGCAAAAATCCTGATAGCGGCTGTTTTCGCATATTTGTCTAAACGCAATCTTAAACTTTCCCGGCGATGATCGGTGTGTCGAAAACACCTGATCGGGAAAAAACCCATGTCTTTGTTCTCCGTAAACACCAATCTCGGCGCCTTGGCTGCCTTGCAGTCCCTGGACAGCACGCAGCAGCAACTGACGCAGGCGCAGAACGAGGTCTCCACCGGCCTCAAGGTCGGCAGCGCCTCGGACAATCCTGCGATCTACGCGATCTCGAGCACGATCAACTCCAACATCGCCGGCCTGTCGGCGGTGTCGGATTCGCTGAACTACGGCGCGCAGATCGTTAGCACGGCCAGCACGGCGCTGAGCGGCATCAGTTCGGTGCTGAGCAACCTCCAGCAGACCGTCACCAACGCCGGCGCCAGCGGTTACGACCCGGCAACGCTGCAGCAGACGGTGGTAAACGACCTCCGGCAGATCAACCTCGTCGCCACGCAGTCCACCTTCACCGGCGTCAACCTGCTCACCACACAGGGTGCGAGTGCGACCAGCAACTCGCTGAACGTGGTGCAAGGCCTGGACGGCTCGGTGTTCAACGTCGGCAACCAGGCCACCGCGATCAGTGCCAGCGCGGTGACGCTGACCGACGCGCTCGGGCTGACCGGCCTGAACGTGGCTGCCGGCGGCACCACGGGCTTCAACGTGGCGTTCAACAACAGCCTCTCGGTCGGCAAGTTCGCACCCGCCTCCACCGCGGGCGGCCAGACGCCGGTGGCGGGCAGCGACGCGGCGTTCCAGCTCACCACCGGCACCGGCGCCACGGCACATACCTACTCCTTCGAGTTCACCGATGACGGCGCCACCACGTCCATCCCGCTGCAGACGCAGCAGAACGCCAACACCACGATCGTTGCCGTGCACATCAACAGCACGACGCAATCTACCAACCAGATCGTGGGTTCGCTGATCACCTCGCTCAACAACAACGGCTTCAGCGTGCTGCAGAACACGGACGGCTCGCTGAACGTGACGGGATCGAACGTGCAGACGGCGAGCTTCGGCGACGTGGCGAGCGGCACCTACACGCCCAATACCAGCGCCGGCGTCACGGCAACCGCGCTGACCGGCTCGCAGGCGCTCGTCTCCACGGTGCAGGCCGCGGTGACCACGGCGGCCACGATCGCCTCCAATCTGGGTGCGATCTCCCAGCAGATTACCGGCATCCAGAACTTCACCACCTCGCTCAGCTCTGCGCTGACGGCAGGTGTCGGTGCGCTGACAGACGCGGACCTGGCGTCCGAGAGCGCACGCCTGACCTCGCTGCAGACCAAGCAGCAGCTTGCCACGCAGTCGCTGTCGATTGCCAACAAGCAGCCGCAATCCCTGCTGACCCTGTTCCAGCAGTAATACGTAGCCTGAAGCAGCCGCCGGCCTGATCGCCGGCGGCTGACCCATTTCCGCAGGAGGCCGCAATCCGAAACGCAGCATCGCACTACCAGAAAGCCAGCGAGGCAGCCATTTCCGGGCGGGATACCGAATGCGCCGCATTCCGCATGATCAACCGTGAACTAGAGACCTGCACGCCAGGCCACTCACGCACGCGGGCAATCGGCCGCAACCATAACCTCTGGTCCGTACTGGTGAAGGACCTCTCGCTGGCGGACAACCGTCTGCCGGAGCCGGTCAAGGCGCAGCTGATAGGGCTCGGCCTCTGGTCGATGCGCTACAGCACGCTGGCGCTCCTGCGCGACCTGCCTGTCGATCCGCTCATCGCGGTCAACAGCAACGTTCTGGACGGGCTGTCGGCACAGGCAGCTTGCCAGACCGTCGAGCAGCGGCCTACTTCGCCGTTTCAGGCCTGACCTGATGAAGTAAGCAAGGCCTTCTTTTTTGAAAAAAAGAAGCAGAAAACTTTTGCTCCCTGTCGGCGGCTGATTTACCGGCACCGACAGGGAGCATATTTTGCTCGAAACCGGACTGCTTGCTTCTTGCCCAGATTCGGCCACATTCGGGCCCGCCCCACGCCGCAGTGCAGCGCTTTACTCCCTAATCGCTGGTGAGAACGCCGGCACTTCCGGGGACGACGCAACAATGACGACCCATGCTTCCGCGACTGTCAGCCTGCAACAGAGTCGCATCAGACCGAGCTTGTTCAACCCCGCCACCCTGTTCTCCCTGGCCATCGCCGCCGCCGGCAGCCTCGGGCTGTGGAACGTCACGAACCATAAGCAGGCGGTGCCGAACTTCCACGGCGAAGTGGGCGGCCTGGCGTTCTCCGACTATCATCGCGGCCAGACGCCCGAGCACAACGACTACCCCAGCACGGACCAGATGCGCGCCGACCTGGCCCAGGTGGCAAACATCACCAGCCGCATACGCACCTACACCGTAGCTGGTCCAATGGCCGACATCCCCGCGCTCGCCGCCGACTACCCGCTTCGCGTGACACTCGGCGCCTGGCTGGACCGCAAGATCCCGCATGATGACGCGGAAGTGGACCGGCTGATCGAGACTGCGAACGCCAACCCCGATGTGGACCGCGTGATGGTCGGCAACGAGGTGCTGCTGCGTGACGACCTCACCACGCAGCAGCTCGTCGCCTATATCGGCCGGGTGCGCGCCGGCGTGCACGTCCCCGTCTCCACCGCCGAGCCGTGGCACGTGTGGCTGAAGCACCCTGAACTCGCGGCTTCGGTGGATTACATCACCATCCACCTCCTGCCCTACTGGGAAGGCCTGCCGATCGACCAGTCGCTGTCCTACATCATGGACCGGCCGGACCAGGTGCAGCGCGCCTATCCCGGCAAGCACGTCGTCATCGGCGAGGTCGGCTGGCCGTCCAACGGCGTGACCATCGGCGCCGCCCATGCCAGCCGGGTGAACCAGGCACTGTTCATGCGTCAGTTCTTCAACATCGCGCAGCAGCGCGGGCTTGACTACTTCGTCATGGAAGCGTTCGACCAGCCCTACAAGACCAGCTTCGAGGGCCGCGCCGCCGGCTACTGGGGCATGTCGGACATCGACGGTCACGCCAAATGGGCGATGACCGGCTCGGTGCTGGAGACGCCGGACTGGACGAGCTGGGCGATACTCAGCACCGCCGCGGCCGCCCTCGCCGCAGGCCTTCTGTTGTCGCGCCGGCCCGACATACGCTTACCTGGCAAGCTTCTGGTGGCTGGTTTGGCACAGACCTTCGGCGCCGTGTTCGCCCTCGTCCTGCTGGCGATGGCGGGCAAATACCTGTCGCATTTCGCCGAGATCGTCTGGGGCAGCCTCGCCGCCGGCCAGGGCCTGCTGCTGTTCCTGTTGATGGCTGACAGTTTCGAGCTAGCAGAGACGGTGTTCGGCCGCGTGCAGCGCCGCCACCCGGTGATCGTGCCAGCCGCCGCCGGCGCGCACCTGCCGAAGGTCAGCCTGCATTTGCCTATCTGCAACGAGCCGCCGCAGATGGTCCGCCAAACGCTGGATGCGCTGGCACGGTTGGACTACCCGGATTTCGAAGTGGTCGTGGTGGATAACAACACCGTGGACCCTGCGCTCTGGGAGCCGGTGGCCGAACATTGTGCGCGCCTGGGTGCCCGCTTCCGCTTCTTCCACCTGGGCAGCTGGCCCGGCTTCAAGGCCGGCGCGTTGAACTTCGCCCTGTCACAGACCAGCGCGGATGCGGAGATCGTCGGTGTGCTGGACAGCGACTACATCGTCGATCCCGACTGGCTGCGTTGCATGGTGCCGCAATTCGCCAACCCGCGTGTGGGCTTCGTGCAGTCGCCGCAGGACTACCACGACAATGACGGCAGCTTCTTCAAGCGGCTGATGTTCTGGGAATATGCCGGTTTCTTCCACCTCGGCATGGTCAACCGCAACGAGCGCAACGCCATCATACAGCATGGCACCATGAGCCTGGTTCGCCGCAGCGCGCTGGAAGAGAGCGGCAATTGGGCCGAATGGACGATCACCGAGGACGCCGAACTCGGCCTGCGCCTGTTCCGCGCCGGCTGGGAGGCGGTCTACTCGCCGCGTAGCTTCGGGCGCGGCGTGATGCCGGACGATTTCGCCGCCTTCCGCAAGCAGCGCTTCCGCTGGGCCTACGGCGCCATGCAGATCGTGCGCGGCCATGCCGGCGCCCTGCTCAACCCCTTCAACCGCGAGCTTACGCTCGGCCAGCGCTGGGCGTTCGTCACCGGCTGGCTGCCCTGGGTCGGCGACGCGCTCGGCCTCGCCTTTCTCCTGATGGGCCTCGCCTGGTCGATCGGCCTGATTGTGGAACCTATGCGTTTCGAGTTCCCGATCGTCCTCTTCATGGTCCCTTCCATCGGCCTGTTCTTCTTCAAGCTCGCCCAGATCTTCGCGCTTTATGGCGCGAAAGTCCCCTGCGGATGGCGGGACCGTGCGGGCGCGGCGATCGCCGGCCTGGCACTCAGCCATACGATCGGTAAGGCGGTGTGGAAGGGCCTGTTTATACGCAGCGCGCCGTTCCTGCGCACGCCGAAGCTGGAGAACGCCCCCGCCATCATCCAGGGGCTGGTCATGGCACGCGAGGAGCTGGTCCTGCTGGTCCTGGCCTGGACCGCCATGGTCGCGGTGGGCTGGGTGCATCATCTGGCCACGTGGGAGGCGACGCTCTGGTGCGCCGTGTTGCTGACCCAGTCGCTGCCGTATCTGGCCGCGGTGACGGTGGCCGTGGTGGCTGCATTTCCCGCGGCGCGTGCCGTGACCGTCAGGCCGCGGGTGATGCAGCTTACGCCACAGCTTGGGAGCGACTAAGGAAGGAAGAAAGGCCTTCTTTTTTGAAAAAAAGAAGCAAAAAACTTTTGGTCCGCTGTCGCGCGCCTCTCCGCAGCCGCCGACAGGGAGCAAAAGTTTTTTGGTTCTTTTTTTTCAAAAAAGAACTGCTTTCTTCCTTAGGAGCTAAGGCAGCGTGCACAAACCCCTCCCGCCGCTCGCCCTGATCCTCGGCATAGCGGGCATCATCCCCTTCGCCGCCTTCGGCATAGCCGCAGTAGGCGAAACTCCTGAATCCGCCCTCACGGCCACGCGTGGCCTGGTCGGCTATGGCGCAGTCATCCTCGCCTTTCTTGGCGGCGTGCACTGGGGCTTCACGCTGGATGAGCCGGAGCTGGCCCGCTACGTACGCATCCGGCTGACGCTGGGGGTTATCCCGTCCCTCATCGGCTGGGCGGCGATACTTGTCAGCCTGGTCAGCGAGCCAGCGCTCGGCCTCGTCATACTCGTCGCCGGCTTCATTGCCACGATTGTGATCGAGTGGCGCGGTCACCGGCTGGGCCTGGTTTCGGGCGGCTATATGCTCATGCGCTGGGGGATTTCCGTTGTTGTTATCGCTTTGCTGATTGCCGTGCTGGTCGTCCGGGTGATCGGCGGACACGTTATACTGTGAAGTTTGTCTTTATTTTAAGACTTTTTTGTGCTTAACAAGACCTTACCTTCAGTTCGGAAACGCATCCATGACCGACGCGATGATCATCCCTTTTCCCGTGCAGGACCGTAGGCAACACGAGCGCGAGCGCCTGCGCCGGGCGATGACCGACCTGCAGGCGGCAGTGGCCGAGCAGAAGCAGGCGCTCAGCGAATGGCGTTTTGCGATGGCGGAGTTGGGGATCGGCGTGGCCGGTCTAGGGCAGGCGCTCATCAGCTATCAGGACAGTCTGGGCGGCGTGGAGATGCAGCTCGGTGGGTTGAAGCGTGAGGCGGCAAACCTGCAGGCTACAGCGCAAGCTTTATCCGCCGGCCTATGACGACCAGGGCGGCGAAGCTGATAAGCGACGTGACCGCGAGGTAGATACCCGGAATGCCGAGCAAACCGGTGGACTGAATCAGCCACTCCATCGTGAGTTGTGCAAAGCCGCCGAACACAACCACGCCGAGCGTGTAGCCCAGCGACATTCCGGCCGCCCGAACGGCGACCGGAAACATTTCCGCCATCAGCGCGGCCGACGGCGCCGTGTAGGCCGCCCGGAGAACGCTGATCGCGATGAATACGCCGGACATGACCACGCCCGTGGGAAAGGCGATCACCAGGAGGATGACGGGGTAGGCAACGACGGCGAGCGCACCCACCGACCACAGCATCACCGGCAGCCGGCCCGTCCTGTCGGACAGGATGGCGGAAAACGGCGTCACGATCAGCGGCGCCAGCGAGGCGACGAAGCCGACCGCGTAGCTGCCGGACAAGGTCGCGTGCAGATGGCGATGCACATAGGTCGGCAGATAGATGTTCAGGTAGGTGCCGGCCGTGCCGCCCGCCACGACGCAGGCTGCCAGCGCGATACGGCCGGAGTAGCGCGCGCTCAGCAGGCTTAGTGGCGCTTCACGCTCCCCAAGCGCCCTGAACGGCGGCGTCTCGTCCACATGCCGCCGCACGTACCAGCCAACCGGTCCGATCAGCAGGCCGAGCAGGAACGGTAGGCGGAACCCCCAGGCGCCCACCGCCTCCGGCGACATGCTCGCCGCCACGGCCCAGGCTACGCCAGAGCCCAGGATCGCCGAGACCGACTGGCTGGTGTATTGGAAGCTGCCGAAGAAACCTGCCCGGCGTCCGGCATGCTCGATCATGAACGCGGTGGCCCCGCCGAACTCGCCACCCGCGGAGAACCCCTGGATCAGCCGGGCCAGGAGTATCCCGGCCGGCGCCAGCAGCCCGATCTGCCGATAACCCGGCATCACCGCCATCAGTGCAGTGCCGACCGTCATCAGCAGGATGGTAAGCGTAAGAGCCGCACGGCGGCCGCTCCTGTCCGCATAGCCGCCAAGCACGAGCGCGCCGAACGGCCTGGCAAGGAAGGAGACGCCATAGGTGCCGAAGGTCAACAACAGGCCGGTGGCCGGGCTGGAGGACGGGAAAAAGGTGGCGGCAATCTGCTGGGCAAAATAGCCGAAGACGGTGAAGTCGTAGAATTCGAGCGCGTTTCCGGCTGAGGCGGCCAGGATTACGCGGGTTAGAGGTGCTTTGGTGGCCAGCTTTTGCACTCAGGCTCGCCGAGGCAGGGAAGAAAGAAAGCAGTCCATTTTTGAAAAAAAGGACCAAAAAACTTTTGTCTCCCCACCTGCATTTCGGCCCCGCTTATTTCTGCCGATACACGCATCGGCAGAACGGCTGCGGCCATTGTGCAGGCGGAGGAGCAGAAGTTTTTTGCTTCTTTTTTTCAAAAAAGAAGGCCTTCCTTACTCACTCAGCCGCATCGACCATAGCAGCCGGCTTGGCGTGCGCCTTCTTCATCGCATCCTCCACATGCCGGCTGAACACGTATTCCGCCGGCCGTTGCTTATCGAGCGAGATCTCCTTCGCCATCGCACCCTCCGTCCGAGGCCCCCGCAGCAGCACGCGCGCGATCTTCAGCGGGTTCTTCACCGCGTCCACCACGGCGGTCGCCTCGTAGCCGGAATGCACCATGCAGTCGGCGCACTTCTCGTAGTTGCCGGTGCCGTAGGCGTCCCAGTCGGTGCTCTCCATCAGCTCCTTGAAGGTCTTGGTGTAGCCTTCGCCGAGCAGGTAGCAGGGGCGTTGCCAGCCGAACACGTTGCGCGTCGGGTTACCCCACGGTGTGCAGTGGTATTCCTGGTTGCCGGCGAGGAAGTCGATGAACAGCGGGCTCTGGCCGAACTGCCAGCCGCGGCCTTTGCCGAGCTTGAGGATGTCGCGGAACAGCTGCTTGGTTTTCTGGCGGCCGAGGAAATGCGCCTGATCCGGGGCGCGCTCGTAGGCGTAGCCGGGCGAGGTCATGATGCCGTCGATGCCTAGTGCCATCGCCTCGTCGAAGAACTTCGCCACGCGCTCGGCATTGGCGCCGTCGAACAGGGTGCAGTTGATCGAGACGCGGAAGCCGCGGGCTTTCACCGCCTTGATGGCAGCCACGGCGCGGTCGAAGGTGCCGTCCTGGCTGACAGCGCGATCGTGCATGTCACGGTCGCCGTCCAGGTGGATGTCCCAGGTGAAATACGGATGCGGCTTGTAGAGGTCGAGCTTCTTCTCCAGCAGCAGGGCGTTGGTGCAGAGATAGACGAACTTCTTGCGCGCCAGGATGCCTTCGACGATCTCGGGCATCTCCTTGTGCAGCAGCGGCTCGCCGCCGGCGATCGACACGACTGGCGCGCCGCATTCATCGACGGCTTCGAGCGCGTCGGCCACCGAGATGCGCTGATTCAGGATCGGCGCCGGATAATCGATCTTGCCGCAGCCGCCGCAGGCCAGGTTACAGCGGAACAGCGGCTCCAGCATGAGAACCAGGGGGTAGCGCTTGCGGCCTGCCAGATGCTGCTTGACCACATAGGCGCCGACACGCAGCACCTGCTTCAAAGGAACCGACAATCCACATTCTCCCGCCGGCCGCGCCTGTCGCCATTCTGGCTAGGGCACGGCGACCACTGATACACACTTCGCGCCCTGGGTCAGGCCCCCTGGCGAACCTTGCACATTGTGCGGCGCCGCACCCGGTGCCACCCCAACCAGCGTTCCATATCGCACTGCGTTGCTGAACGGACAACAATGGCGGGAAAGCGGGCTGTTTCATGAGCGTTCTGCGGCAATCAAGTCACAGCATTACCGACCGACTCGGGAGCGGCGGATGACGCGACAGCGCGCCGACGTGCTGCTCACCGAGCGCGGCCTGGCCGAGAGCCGCGCCCGTGCGCAGGCGCTGATCCTCGCCGGCAAGGTGTTCTCCGCCGACCGCCGGGTCGCCAAGGCAGGCGACCAGCTCGCCGCCGACGCACCGCTGGAGGTACGCGGCCAGGACCACCCCTGGGTCTCGCGCGGTGGCCTGAAGCTCGCCCACGCCTTGGCCACATTCGAACTATCGCCGGCGGGGCGGGTTTGCCTCGACGTGGGCGCTTCGACCGGCGGGTTCACCGACGTTCTGCTCACCCAAGGGGCTGCCAGGGTGCACGCCGTCGATGTCGGGCATGGCCAGCTCGCCTGGAAGCTGCGCAGCGACTCGCGTGTGCGCGTCCTCGAGAAGACAAACGCCCGGCATTTGACCGATGCGGCGATCGGCGAGCCCGTGGGCGCACTGGTGTGCGACGCCAGCTTCATCGGCCTGCGCACCCTGCTGCCCGCTCCGCTGTCGCTTTGCGCGCCGGGCGCCTGGGCGGTGGCGCTGATAAAGCCGCAATTCGAGGCGGGTCCCGCCCAGGTTGGCAGCAAGGGCGTGGTGCGAGACCCCGGCGTTCATAGTTCCGTATGCAAGCTGATACAGGATTGGTGGGCCGCCCTGCCCGGCTGGCGTGTGCTCGGCATCGAGCCCAGCCCGATCACCGGCCCGGAAGGCAACCGGGAATTCCTTATCGCCGCCAGCTTCGCCGGCCAGCAGAGTTCATTAACCGACGTATGACAGACTGAGACATCGACGGGTCCGGCAGGCGGATCCGGCAGGTGGGGCGTGGCGATGAAGCCGGTTGAAGCGCAGGCGGCAGACACTCCTCCGGAGCGCACGCCCGGAGCACAGGTCGCCAGCCAGGCCGCCATCGCCAGCATGCGCCAGCACGGCATTCTGTTCACGGCGGACAACTATGCGGTATGGCACTGCTACCTTACCGGCAGCAACGTCGCGCTGAAACGCGCGATCGACATCATCTTGTCCAACGGACTGGCGATCGAGGAACGCACGCTGCGCGTGCTGTACGCGCACCATTTCTGCCAAGCCCGCGAAGCGATTGCGCTGCGCGACCTCGCCCAGCGCACGATGCGGACGCTCGCCGGGATGACCGCCCACCCGGGCTCCTGCGAAGCGGAACTGCTCACCCGACTCTGCCTGGACATGCAGGACATGGTCCAGCAGAGCGAGCGTATGACGCGCCTGCTCAGCCAGTCGAAAGAGCGCATCGCCCAACTGGAACGTTTCCTCGACGACGCGCGCCAAGAAGCATCGACCGATAGCCTGACCGGCTTGGCAAATCGCCGCGCGTTCGACGCTGCTTTGCGCGCCAAGGCAGGCGACGCGATGAACAACGGCAACGATCTCGCCTTTCTCCTCATCGACATCGACCGCTTCAAGCAAGTCAACGACCGTTGGGGTCACGCGGTGGGCGACGATGTGCTGCGCATAGTCGCAGGCACCCTCACCCGCCTCGTACGCGGTCAGGACACCATCGCGCGCTACGGCGGCGAGGAGTTTGCCATCATCCTGCCGCAGACCGACCAGTACGGCGCTATCGGCGCGGCCGAAAATCTGCGTGCGGCGGTCGAGCAACAGGCTTTGCCACTCGCAGGCGCGGGTCTGCTTCGCCTGACCATTTCTGCGGGCGCCTCCTGCTATGATCACGGCGAGAACCTTGGTGCCTGGCTCGCACGCGCTGATGCCGCGTTGTATGTGGCGAAGAACGGTGGGCGGAATCGGGTGTCGTTTGGCGAGATTGCGCCGCGCGGCGGGAACGTTGTGCCGATGGCGGCTTGGGAGAGGAAGGAAAGCCTTCTTTTTTGAAAGAAAGAAGCAAAAAACTTCTATTCCCGCAGGTTCAGCCGCATACGACTATCCCGCGGCACAAAGCTGCTGCGGATGCGGGGTGATGAAAGTTTTTTGGTTCTTTTTTTCAAAAAAGAACTGCTTGCTTCCTTCAATTACAAATAGCAAACGCCGCCTGTATCAGCGCCAGGTGGCTCAAAGCCTGCGGCGCATTGCCCAGCATCGCATGCGTGTCCGCATCCATCTGCTCGTTCATCAGTCCAAGATTGCGCTGCGTAACTGCCAGCAACGCGTCCATCTGCCGCCGCGCCGCATCGCGCTCGCCGAGCAGCGCCGTACATTCCACCAGCCAGAACGCGCAGGCCAGGAACGTGCCTTCCTCGTCCTGCGCACCGCTGTAGCGATAGACGAGCGCGCCGCGGGCAAGCTCCCTGACTACGGCATCGCGCGTCAGCGCCAGGCGGTCCCGGCGCACGAAGCCGAACCGGGTGATCAGCAGGATGGCGGCGTCGAGGCGTTCGGTGCCGGGATACATGACGTAGGCGCGTTTCGTCTCGCTCCAGCAATTCTCATCGACCCACGCGCAGATGCGGTCGCGCGCGCGGCGCCAGCGCTCGCAGTGGCTGGCGTCGATCTGGCCTGATTCCGCCAGCATCACCGCACGGTGCATCGCCGTCCAGCAGCCGAGCTTGGAGATCGTGTAGTGCTCGGCCACGCGCAGTTCCCAGATTCCGGAATCCTTGCTGCGCCACAGATCCGCACAGCGGTCCGCCAGCACGGCCAGCAGCCGCCGTGTCACCAGGTCCAGCACGTGGCCGCTCTGGACGAACAGCCAAGCGGTCTCCATCACGTCGCCGAACACGCCGAGCTGAAGCTGGTCGCGGGCATCGTTGCCGTCCAGCACGGGCTGGCTGCCGCGATAGCCCGGCAGGTCAAGCGGGCGCTCGCGCGGCGCCAGCGAACCGTCGAGCCGGTACATCGCGCGTATCGTGCTGTCGTGACGCCTGATCGTGGCGATCAGCCAGGCGAAGGCGGCGCGGGCCTCCTCCGTGGCACCGACATGCAGGAAAGCCTTGATGCTGAAGGCCACGTCGCGCACCCAGGCGTAGCGGTAGTCGTAGTTCTTGGTCCCGCCTATGCGTTCCGGCAGTGCACTGGTGGCGGCCGCGGCGATGGCACCCGTCGGCGAATGCAGCAGCAGCTTGAGCGCGAGCGCACTGCGGCAGACGTGATCCCCGTAAGCGCCGTCGTAGCTTAGATTGCCACACCACTCCCGCCAGGACTGGTCCGAGCGATCGATGCGCGCGTCGATCGTCTCCAAATGCGGCAGCACCAGCGGCTCGTCCGCGCTTGCCAGCACGGCGATGATGCTGCGGCTGCCGGGATGCGTGTCCAGCCTGGCGCACAGGCCGCAATCGTCCTCCGTCAGGCGCTGTACCGCCTCATCGGCGCGGAACGCACACATCACGCCGTCCAAATGCAGCAGGTTCCCGTGCGGGGTGGCCTCGCGCCACGGAGTCGCCTGATCAAGCCGCTGGCTCGGCCGCACCTCGATGGCAAAGCGCACTGTGCCGCTTAGGCCTTCCACACGGTGCGCCAGTTCGGTCCACGGCAGGCGCCCGGAAATGCCGCTGTTCAGCGACGCCGTTAGCCGCGCGCGACCATCCGGCGTAGTGAACACCTGCTCCAGCACGTTGCTCCGCAGCCGGTACTGCCGGGTGACGGTGAACGGCCCCTCCGGCGTGATGCTAAGCCGGCCGCCCTGCTCTCCGGCCAGCAGGCGGTCGAACAGCGGCTTGCTGTCTATGCCCGGCACGCACAGCCAATCGACGGACCCGTCGGCGCCGGCCAGCGCCACGCTCCGCCCGTCGCCCAAGCAGGCGTATTGATCCAAGGGGAGCACGTCGTCCTGCCGGACCGCGTGATGCGGTCCGGCTGTGTGCAGGGCAGACGGCGCGTCGTTCAAGGCCGCGCGCGGATGCGCGTCTTCCAACGATGGACGCGATGGCTGGTCGTTCAAGGCAGGTGGTTGCCGCCCGTGACGCCGTAGATCTTGCCGGTGACGAAGCTGGATTCCTGGCTGGCCAGCAGGACGTAGATCGGCGCCAGCTCGGCCGGCTGGCCCGGACGCTTCAGCGGCACGGAAGAGCCCAGATCAGGTATCTTGCTCTGCGGCTGCCCGCCGGAGGTTTGCAGCGGCGTCCAGACCGGGCCGGGTGCGACGGCATTAACCCGTATTCCCTTGTCGGCCACCTGCTTGGCCAGCCCGTGCGTGAAGGCCACGATCGCCGCCTTGGTGCCGGCGTAGTCCAGCAGCATGGGCGACGGCTGGTAGGCCTGGATCGAGGTGGTGTTGATGATCGTGGCACCTTTCGGCATCAGCGGGATGGCCGCCTTGCACAGCCACATCATGGCATAGACGTTCGTGCGGTAGGTGGCCTCTATCTGCTCGGTGGTGAGGTCCGCGATGTCATCCACCGCGGTCTGCTTTCCGGCCACGTTCACCAGTATGTCCAGCCCGCCCAAAGCCTTCGCACCATCGGCCACCAGCTTCTGGCAGAACGCCTCGTCGCCGATGTCGCCCGGCATGCAGACGGCGCGCCGGCCCGCCTGGGTGATGAGCGCGGTCACCTCGTCGGCGTCCTTCTGCTCGGCCGACAGATAGCTGAGCACCACATCGGCACCTTCGCGGGCTAGCGCGATGGCCGCGGCACGGCCGATGCCGCTATCGGCGCCGGTGATGATGGCGCGGCGGCCTTCCAGCCGGCCGAAGCCGCGGTAGCTCGTCTCGCCGTGGTCCGGCTTGGGGTCCATGTCCTGCGCCAGGCCAGGCGCGGATTGCGGCTGCTTGTCGAATTTCGGCTGCGGATACTGGGTGAGCGGGTCGCGCATGGTGAATTGCGTCTGCACGGTGGCTGACATCGTTGAAGCTCCTGCTGGAATGGCGCGCGTGCAACGTCAGTGGGGTGTTTGGGTTTGAGCAGGCAAGCAAGGCCTTCTTTTTTGAAAAAAAAGAAGCAAAAAACTTTTGCTCCGCTGTCGCGCGCTCGCGAAAAGCGCACGCTTGTTCAACGGAGTTTGATTTTGCTGCAGGGCGCGAGGTGCTTCCGCAGCCGCCGACAGGGAGCAAAAGTTTTTTGATCCTTTTTTCCAAAAAAGGACTGCTTGCTTTCTGCAAGCAACCCCAAACCAAAGGCCGCGTAACAGCGCCAACGCCAAAGCTGCAAAGGCCTGTCCCATGCCAATTTTCCACCTCTCCCCCGTAGTCACCGAACTGCGCGATCCTGCCTGGGGCGAAAGCCCGGTGCGCGACGAATGCTGGGTGAACGCGAACGACGAGGCGGAGGCACGCGGCATGGCCAGCGCCCGCTTCCAGGACGCAAGATCGACCGTTCCCGGTCACGCCTCGGCGCCGAGCCCCTGGCGGGACGCGAGGCTGGTCGCCGCCATTCAAAGCGAGGAGACGCCCGCGGGCATGACGATCCCTTACGGCACGGTCGTCGCCGGCCCGCAGGCATGACCTGATAAATGGCGGCGTTCTGTGGGGCGCGGATCGCGTAGGAGGCGGGTGGCACGGCTGGCTGATGCGGCTGGAGCAGGTGCGTGACGCTACCGTGGAGCGGGATGGAAAATTTTCCATCGTCGAGGAGGGCGAGTAGGGCTTTGGTCGCTTATCGCGCGTTGTCTCTGGCTGGCGCATGGGTTAGTCACAAGGCCGTGAGGGAACATCTTTGTAGCTTCCCGGTTGGGCCTCCGATCGTGTCATTTCGGTGACCTTGCCGACTCGCTGTCAGGATTAAGATGCCCGGGACTGTTCTCATCACCGGCGGTGCCGGCTTCATCGGCACCTACGTTGCCGCTGCCCTGCTGGCCGAAGGCCATGATGTCCGTGTCCTGGATAGCCTGATCGAGCAGGTCCATTCGCCGGGCGCCGCGAAGAACCCGATGCTGGATCATGTGGAATTCATCCGCGGGGACGTGCGCGATGCGGACGCTGTCGAACGTGCCCTGCGCGGGGTGGACAAGCTAATACATTTGGCCGCCGAAGTCGGCGTAGGCCAGAGCATGTATGCGATCGACCGCTACGTGTCCGTCAACGATCACGGCACGGCGGTGCTGCTGCAGGCGCTGATCAAGCAGCGTGTGGAGCGCGTGGTGGTGGCGTCGTCCATGAGCATCTACGGCGAAGGACGCTACGTGACGCCGGACGGCACGATCGTCGATGACGCGACGCGGCGTCCGGGCGACACCGGCTGGAATCCGGTAGGACCGAACGGCGAGGAGCTTACGCCTGTCGCCACGCCGGAAGCCAAGCCGGCGAGCCTGGCCTCGGTCTATGCGATCTCGAAATACGTGCAGGAACGGCTGACGCTGAACGTGGCGCCAGCCTACGGCATGCAGGCGGTGGCATTGCGTCTGTTCAACGTCTATGGCGCCGGCCAGGCGCTTTCGAACCCCTACACCGGCGTGCTGGCGATATTCGCGTCGCGCCTGCTCAATGGCCAGCGCCCGATGGTGTTCGAGGACGGCGCGCAGCGACGCGACTTCGTGCACGTGGAGGACGTAGCGCGCGCCTTCCTGTTGGCGCTGGAGGAGAAGCGCGCCGATGGCGGTGTCTTCAACATCGGCAGCGGCCACAGCGTGAGCGTCGCCGAGGTGGCCACGAGTTTTGCCGGTGCGATGAACCGTGCGGACCTGGCGCCGGAGATCACCCAGAAGGCGCGCACCGGCGACATACGCAACTGCTTTGCCGATATCGGCCACGCCCGCGACGTGCTTGGCTTCCACCCGCGACGCAGCTTCGAGGACAGTTTCGACGAGATGGCCGACTGGGTGAGCAAGCAGACGGCCGTGGACCGCGTGGCGGATGCACGGCGTGAGCTAGAGCTGCACGGGCTGGTCGCATGATCGAGGCGGAACACGCCGGCAGGATCGGGTTCACCCAAGGGTTCACGACAGGCGACGACGCGGCTGTGGACGCGGCACTTGGCCGCCTGCAATCGCTCGGCGTGAGGCATCTGCGCCTGCCGATGACGCAGGATTTGTGCGGCACCGAGGCCGGCATCGGCTGGATCAGGCACCTGCTTACCCGGCTCGCGCCGGAGCTGGACGTCCTGCCCTACCTGCGCCTTGGACAGGCCACGACCGTGCCGGACTGGGTGCGCCACCTACTCGCGGAGTTCACCGGCATCGAGGCAGTCGAGTTCCGCGCCGGTCTCCCTGCCCTGCGCGCCCTTGGACAGGCCGCGCGCGACGCGGGGTGCCGTGCCGTCCTCGGGGTCGCCGCACAAGGTGCGACTGCCTGGCTGCAGCAGGCGGGCGAGGCCGGCGCCCTGGCCGATTTCGACGCGATCGGGCTGCATGCCGTGCCGCCTGCCGAGGGCCGGGCCACCTGGAACGCCATGCTCGCCGACATCGGTGAGACAGCCCGCTGCTTCAATCCTGATTTGGCAGTCTGGATCACCCAGACCGGCTACGGCGCGTGGCGCCACGATGCCGCGCACCAGGCACAGCTCTTCACGGAGGCTGTGGCGGCCCCTGCCGGGCGTGTTTTCTGGTCCACCCTGTTCGACCAGCCTGGCGCCGGCGCGCCGGATTCTGCCTCCGGCCATTCTGGAATCTTTGACCACGCCGGCCAGCCCAAGCTGCTCGGCCGGCTGCTGGAAGGCGGGGTCACCGAGGTGGAACGCGTGCTGGCGACAGCGCGCCGGTTGAAGCTGCCTTCCGTGACCGCCACCCGACCCGTGCTGGTGACGGGCGGTGCCGGATTCATCGGCGCCAACCTGGCCGACCGCCTGGCCGCGGAAGGCCACCACGTCCACATCTACGACGCACTCGCCCGCGCCGGCGTGGAGCGGAACCTGCACTGGCTGGCCCGACGCCATCCCACCCGCGTCAGCTTCGCGCTGGGCGATTTGCGCGACGAGACCGCACTGACGGAGGCCGCCACCCGTGCCGAAGCGGTGTTCCACCTGGCCGGCCAGGTCGCGGTCACCACCAGCATGGTCGATCCGCTGGCCGATTTCGCCGTCAACGCCCGCGGCACGCTGGCGCTCCTTGAGACGTTGCGCCGGCACAACCCAGCCGCCCCGCTCGTCTTCGCCAGCACCAACAAGGTGTATGGCGATCTGGCAGACATCGAGCTGGTGCGCGAAGGCGAGAGTTACCTGCCAGCGCGCGCCGACCTGCGCGGGAACGGGGTGAGCGAACAGCGCCCGCTCTGTTTCCACACGCCGTATGGCTGCAGCAAGGGCACCGCCGACCAATACGTGCTGGATTACGCCCATAGCTTCGGCCTGCGCACCGCAGTGCTGCGCATGAGCTGCATCTACGGCGAGCGCCAGCTCGGCACTGAAGACCAGGGCTGGGTCGCGCATTTCCTGCTCAAGGCCATCGCCGGCGAAGGGCTGACGATCTACGGCGACGGCCGGCAGGTGCGTGATGTGCTCCACGTCGGCGACGCCGTTTCCGCCTACCTGTCCGCGTGGTCGCGCATCGATGCGATCGCCGGCCGCGCCTACAATTTGGGCGGCGGGCCGGCAAACGCCATAAGCCTGCTGCAGCTCGTGGCCCATATTGAGGACCTGCTCGGCCGGCGGGTGGACGTGACCTTTGCCGGCTGGCGCCCTGGTGACCAGCGCTACTTCGTCGCCGATACCGCGGCCGCGCGGCGGGATTTGGCACTGGCCCCGGCGTTGGGCTGGCGCGCCGGCATTGCGCGGCTGGCCGAGCATTTCGGCGCGGTGGCGCTTGAGGCGGCTGAGGTGGCGCAGTGAAAGTAAGCAAGGCCTTCTTTTTCGAGAAAAAGAAGCAAAAAGCTTTTGTCCGGCTGTCGCGGTATTTTCCGGTATCGCGCGACAGCGCGGTCAAAAGTTCTTTGCTTCTCTTCTGCAAAAAAGAAGGCCTTCCCTTGCTGGCTGATCTGTCGTGAGAGTCGCCCTGGTCAATCCGCCCTGGACCTTCGAGGGCAGCATCTATTTCGGCTGCCGCGAACCGCATCTGCCGCTGGAGCTTGGCGCTACGAAACGCCTGCTCGAGCTGGACGGCCACCAGGTCCTGCTCCTCGACGGCCACCTGAACCAGACTACTGCCGCCATGCTGGCCGACGAGATCGCCGATTTCCGTCCGGCAATGACGGTGATCCCGACCGCACCCAGCTACCTGTTCTGGCGCTGCGCGCCGCCCGAGCTGCGCGTGCCGCGCGAGATGGTCGCGGCGCTGGACGGGCGCGGCGGCCGGATCGTGGCGGTGGGGCCGCATGGCTCGGCCACGCCGCGCGCGACATTGCGCAAGCTCGGTGCGGACGTGGTGATACGCGGCGAGTGCGAAGAGGCCGTGCTCGCCCTGGCGCGCGCCTGGCCGCGGACGAACGTGCCTGGCGCGGCTACGCTGCAAGACGGCGAGCTGTGTCTCACCGGCCCCGCCCAGGCCACCAGGTTCATCGACCTGCCCGCCTTGCATTGGCCGGATGGCTGGGTGGCGCGACATCATCATCACCACCACCGTTTCGACGATACCCCGACCACGCCAGGCGCCGAGGTGGAGGCCAGCCGCGGCTGCCCGTATCATTGCAGCTTCTGCGCCAAGATCGACTTCCGCGACGGATATCGCCGCCGTGCCTTGCCGGCCCTGCTGGAAGAGATAGACGCATTGCGCACGCAGGGTGCGTACTACCTGTATTTCATCGACGAGATATTCCTGCCGCAGCCGGCGCTGCTGGAGGCGCTCGCCGGCCGCGGTGTGCGGTTCGGCATGCAGACGCGCATCGACCTATGGAAGCCGGAGCTGCTGGCGATGCTCGGCCGCGCCGGTTGCGTCTCCATCGAGGCAGGGGTGGAGAGTCTCACGGAAGTCGGGCGCGCGGCGCTCGACAAATCCTGCCGGATGACGACCGACGACCTCACCACACGCCTGCTGCAGGCACGCCAGCACGTGCCCTTCGTGCAGGCCAACCTTATCGAGACAGCGTCCGATGACGCGGACACCATCGATGCCTGGCGCGCCCGCCTGCAGGCAGGCGGCGTCTGGGCCAACGATCCCGTGCCGATGTTCCCCTACCCGAGCAGCCCGGACTACCGCGCCCGCTGGGGCCTGCCCGACGACGACGCCTGGGAGCGCGCGCTGGACCACTATCTGGCGCAGTTCAGCTCGTTCTCCGACATCCAGGACGCCACCCCGCTCAGCCTAGCCCGCCTGGAGGCCGCGTGTCTGCCCGGATGAGGCGGCCGTTCTGGGGCGTTGCGCGTGCTGCCGCTGACGCGCGTGGCGGCTTACGAGAGGCGGCGTGCCGGTGAGCCACGTCCTGATCAGCACGGATGCCGTGGGCGGCGTGTGGAGCTATAGCCTGGCTCTGGCCGCGGGGCTCGCCGCCCAGGGCCAGCACTGCATCCTTGCGGTTCTGGGGCCAGCGGCGCGCCCGGACCAGAGGCGGGCCGTCTCCGGGATCACCGGCTGCAATCTCGTGCAAACCGGCCTGACTTTGGACTGGCTGGCGCCTGACCGCGAAACGCTGGACAGGACCGCCGCGGCCCTGACCACGCTCGCCGCGCGACTTGGGGCTGCAAGCGTCCACCTTCATGCGCCTTGTCTCGCCAATGCGGGCTGGGGCGTTCCGGTCGTCGTCGCCGCGCATTCCTGCATGGCCACCTGGTA
>CAXTCL010000015.1:0-31362 GCA_964242035.1 uncultured Acetobacteraceae bacterium
CTCAGCATCCAGCTATTCCGCGGCTGGAGGCGGGCGGCGCTGATCGCCTGCCAGGCGGCGGGTGCCATCGTGTCGGTATCCTCCGCCCCGGTCATGGGGCTGATGCTCGGGCTTCTCTGCCTGCTCTATGGCAGGCTGACGCCGTCCTGGACGCCGCGCTGGCGCTGGCTGATCGGCGCTTCTGCGATGGGGATGTGCTGCATCGTTGTGATACTGCCGAACCCGTTTGGTTTCCTTATCGGTCACCTCACCATAGATCCCAGCACGGGCTACTACCGCCTGCTGGAATGGCAGGTCGCCGGCAATGACCTTCTCGGATCGCCGTGGTTCGGGCTCGGCCTGTCGGATGACTGGGTGCGGCCGGACTGGATGCCGCCCTCGATCGACTCGCTCTGGCTCCGCTCCGCCATGTCGTTCGGGGTACCGGGATCTTGCCTGATCGCAACTTGCCTTCTCGGCGCCTGCTGGCGGCGCGTGGACGTGCCATGGGCGTCCTTGACGCCGGCGGAACGCCGGCTCGGAACGACCTTGAGCATCCTGCTGTTCCTTTATCTGTTCCAGGGTTTCACCGTGCATTTCTGGGGCGCCACCTGGGTCCTGATGGGTCTGTTTGCCGGGATGCGCGCGCATCTGGGCGCCCTGGGCAGCTTGCAACCACGCAGCGCGCGCGTGCGCACGGTGCGCAGCGCGCGCAGGCCCAGTCCCGCAACCTGTAGCAGAGAGGCTTGAGCACGCATGAAGCAAACCGCGATTGCCGGCTTCGCCATCCTGGCCGCCGGTGGCCTGGCTGGCCTCGTGGCGCTCGGCGCCGCCTCGCCTGCACTGGTGGCGTTTAGCGCTGCCCCACCTGCGCCCCCGCTGCACCCTCCGCCGAGCGCCATGGTGGAGCGTTTCGACCGGGACTGGGACGGCGGCACGTCGCCGGACCGCCTGTTCCGCAAGGACGGTGACTGGATCGCCACCGGCGGCAACCTGTTCCAGACGGCCAACACGACCATCGTGCCGGACCCCGCGCATGGCGGCGGGACATTGCGCCTGCTGGTCCCCGGCGGGCAGACCACGCCACCCTTCAAGGCGGCCGAGATCGCCTCCATGCCAGGCTACGGCGGCTCCGGCACCGGCGGGGTCGGCTACGGCTATTACGAGACCAGCCTGCAGGTGACCCCGGTCGCCGGCGTCTGCGCGTCGTTCTTCTGGATAGAGGCCCCCGGCTATGGCCCGCGCGAATGGGATGTCGAGTTCCTGACCGACGAGGACTGGATCGGCAGCACCGACCGCGGACTCGTCCACTTCACCCTGCACCCGAGCAACCGCACGATCATCGCCAGCCTGGGCTTCAACCCGTCGCGGGCGCCGCACCGTTACGGGTTCCTGTGGACGCCCGGCAACATCGTCTTCACCGTCGACGGCAGGAAAGCGGCGCAGTTTACCGGCGCAGAGCTGCAAGGCGGACCGGCCGGCGGCTTCCTGATGGCCAACGAATGGACCGGCAAAGCGGATTGGGGCGGCGGGCCACCTGCGGTGGACGCGGCCAGCCTATATAGTTCGATCAGGTTCGAGGCCGGCGCGACTGTCGTTCCGGCCTGGTAGCCGCGGGATTGTGTAACCGTCCTCGAGCGTGAGCGTTGCCAAAGCAAGCAAGGCCTTCTTTTTTGAAAAAAGAAGCAAAAAACTTTTGCTGCCCCGCATTTTCAGCACGCATGTTTGTCCTGAAATTTCTAATTGCTGCGGATGCGGGCGAACAAAAATCTTCTGGTCCTTTTTTCGAAAAAGGACTGCTTACGTTCTCCCACTAATCAACGGCGACGCCGTAGGCATCAGAAGGAGTTCGCGTTGCAGCAGAGTGTTGAAGCGTACGCCTCAACCAGGCGTACCCGACGAAGAGAAAAGTTTTTCGGTTCTTTTTTTCAAAAAAGAACTGCTTTCTTCCTTTAAAGCAGCGTTAACACGGCGTGCGATCAGAGCCAGCACCGCTGGCCACCCGCAAACAGCGAGACCGGCTGCGCATGCGGCCAAACGCAGCGACAGCGCTGGGTGCAGGGCCGAAATCCAGCCGGCGATCGCCGCCAGCAACAAGCAGGAGAGCGCGCCGGAGCGCCACGCGCTCTGCCCGGACCCGCCGTAATGCCGGCCCAGGCGCAGATGCGTCATGGTTAAGGCGAACAGTTCGGCCGTGAGCCCGCCAGCCAACGCCGCCTCCAGGTTGGGACGCAGGGCCAGGGCCAGCGCCATCAACGGCACGCAGGCCAGGCCCGCGCTGTTGCACAGCGCGAGGTCGGCCGTGGCACCGACGGCCATCCCAAACAGGTTGAGCGTGCCCCGGATCAGCCGCAGGGCGACGATGCCGGCGAACAGGGCGCAGAACAGGTCACTGCCCACGTAGCTGGCGCCGAACACCATCGTGATCGCGGGCGCGCCTAGGCAGGCGATGACGCAGGCGGCGCAGAAGCCGGCGGCCGCAGCCGCACGGTTCAGGTTCGCCGCGAGTGCCGCGAACGCGGCATGGCGATCGGCGTGCCACGCCGCCGAAAGACTCGGCTGCCAGGCGGTGGTGGCGAAGCGCATCAGCAGGTTGATCGGCTGCATAAGCAAGGTGGTGGCAAGCCCGTAGAGCCCGAGCGCCGAGGGGCCGAGCCAGCCGCCCACCACCATGCGGTCGAGCTGGCTGGAGGCAGCCAGGATCATGCCGTTGCACGTCAGCGGCAGGCCGAACCGCAACGCCGCGCGCAGCGGGGCGGCAGCCAGGCCGAACCGGTAAGGCACCGCACGGGCGGCCAGGTGGGTGAGGAGCACCGCGGCCGCCGCCTGCGCGATCAGCCCCCACAGGATGGCCGTGTGGTCGGGATGAAGCCAGGCGGCGGCGGCCGATACCGCGAGCCCGGTCAGGGCTGCCACGGCCTCGGCCGAGGCTGCGGGCCGGAAGCAGTGCGCGCGCTGCATCTGGAACACCCCCAGATGGACCAGGCCGCGCAGCAGCGGTGCCAAGGCCAGCAGGGCGAATTCCGGCCCCAGGCCGCCTTCGTGGATCAGCGCGGCCACGGGCCAGGCCAGCAGCACCGCCAGGCAGAAGCCGATGCCGCCGCGCGCCAGCGTCAGCGTGTGCGCCGCGTCCAGCGCTGCCGGGCTTCCGCCATCGCGCGCATAGACCAGATAGCGGTCCAGCCCGACGAAGCTGATCATCTCGATCACGGCGCCCAGCGTGTTGATGGCGGCCGCGATGCCGAACTCGCGGGACCCGAGCAGGCGCGCGAGGATGATGGTGCGCACGAACAGCGACCCGAGCTCGATCGCCAGGCCGATCCCAACGACCACGCTGCCGCCCAGCAGCGAGGGTGCGCCTGCGCTGTGCGCCGGTGCGGCGGCCATGCCGTCAGCCACTGGCCGTCACTGAAACGTTTTCACGCGACAAGTCCGCGAAGCAAGCCGTCCTTTTTTGGAAAAAGGACCAAAAAACTTTTGTTCCCCCAAATCTGCACCAGCCCGACGCCGTATGAAACAACGAAGCGCGGCAGCGTCGCGGGGACAAAAGTTTTTTGCTTCTTCTTTTCAAAAAAGAAGGCCTTGCCTGCTTCGCTCAAGTTCAATGCCGGGCGAGTGAGACCGGCGGCGCACCCGTCTCGCCGCGTAGCCCGGCCCGCAGGCCGCGTGCCGCGACAGCCAGGTTCCGCCACGCACCCACGGCGGCGAAGCTTCCCAGATGCGCGCCTTGCATCAGCAGCGTCCAGGCCATCCAGTTGGGGAAATGCCGCCGGACGAACAGGATGCGGTTGCGGAACTGTAGATAGACCGCCATTGGCGAACGTTCGGCGCGGTGCGCCTGCGACTTGATGGTGGAGCCGCCGGCATGCGCCACCACCGCACGGTCGGCGTAGCCGATTGCATCGAGCGCCTTGGCGCAATAGCCCCAGTCGAGATCCTCGTAATACAGAAAGTAATCGTCGTTCATCGGGCCGATCCGCTCGATCAGCTTGCGCGAGGCATACATCGAGGCGCCGGACGGCGAACCCATGCGCGCTTCGACATCGCGCGCCGAAGGCATGATGGAGGCCGGGCAGTCCGGGTCGATCCCCACCGTCACCGCGCGCAGCCGGCTCCAGGCCAGGCCGCGCAACTGGATGTTGCCCGAGCGTGGCAGGTGGACGAGGCGGCTGGCCACCATGCCCTTGCCCTGTTCGGCGGCGTAGCGCGTAAGCTCCAGCAGCGCGTCGGCGGACGGCACGGTATCCGGATTGAGGACCCAGGCGCCGGTCCAGCCCGGCAGGCAAGCGAGCGTGGCAAGCCAGCCGTTCACCCCACCGGCATAGCCGCGGTTCTCGATCATGTCGCTGATGAACACCGAGCATCGCGCTTTGCCGTCTGGCGCCAGCAGGCAGAGTTCGGCCGTCTGCCGGGCCCCCTGGGCCTGGCGCAGGGGTGTGGCACCCTCCTGAAGCTTCTCGCAGGGGCCGCCCGGCGCCGTCAATGTGGCGACCAGCCGCGCTGCGGCTTCCGCGCCGCCATTCTCAGCGATGAAGACATCAAAATGCGGGATGGGCGTAGCCCGACCCAGCGCCCGCAGGCAGGTGGCTATCGCATGCGGGGTGCGGAATCCGACGATGAGCACGGCCACGAACGGCGACTGGCTGTAGGCGTTCATCGCAGGCCGCCATGTGGGCCAAGCGCGAACGCGATGCCGCGCGGGCTCTCAATGAGATAGCGGCGCGCCATGCGCCGCGGCTCGGCCGCCAGGCGCCACGCCCATTCGAGCGCCAGGCGGCGTACGGGGCGCGGCGCGCGCTTCTGCAGGCCGGTCAGGAAATCGATCGACGCACCGGCGCAGATACCCACTCCCCTGGCGCGTCCGGTCCGGGCGATCCTGTCTGCCAAGACCTCCTGCTGCGGCGAGCCGACGCAGAGAAAGCTGTAATCGGCACCGCTGTCGGCCACGAAGGAAGCGGCCTGCGAGAGCTCGGCCTCATGGCGCCAGAACCCCATAGATGGACACAGATGGCGGACCGGCGCGATGGCAAAGCGGGCTTGCAGCCGGCCGACGGCCTCGGGCGAGCCGCCCACGACGCACACCGTGCTGGCAGGCTTGATGGCGCGCGTGAACAGCGCCTCGACCAGCCCGGCGCCGGTCACCACCGGCGGCGGATTAAGGCCGGCCAGACGGGCGAGCAGCGCAATCACCCGGCTGTCCAGGAAGCAGAAATCCGCGCTTGCGTAGATGGCGGCCAAGTGTGCGTCACCTGCCTGCAGGCGGGCGAAATGGGCGGCGTTCGGGGTGATGGCGTAGCGCCACTGCGCGGCCTCCGCTGCCTGGCCGATGGCTTGCACCGCCTCATCCATCGTCCAGTGCCCCAGGGTGCACGGGCGAGTGGACGGGCGAAGCCAGGCGGCATGCGCGGCCTGGCTCGCCATCACACGGTCGCGGGCATGGCGGCACGTACCCGGCAGTCGCGTGCCATGCCCCACATCAGCCGGGTACGCCATAGCCGGTGACGGACCAGGACGGTGGCCGCGGACAATTTCAGCCCCGCCGTGGGCAGCCGGCGGCTGCGTGCCACGCGTAGTAGATGCGGCAGCACGGAGGCCGGCATCAGCATCGTCTTGGCGGTCCAGCGCAGGTTGCCGAACCGGCGTTCGCTCGTCAGCAGATAGTGCTCACGTATCACCCGGCGCCAGCGCGTGGCCAACTCCGCCCAGTCGCGGCGGGCGTAATGCGATACGATCGCCGCCGGCTGGTAGCCCAGGCTGAAGCCGGCCGCACGGGCCCGGAACGACCAGTCCATGTCCTCCGAAACGCCGGCGCGGAACCCGCCGACATCGTCGAACACCTCGCGCCACACCCACATGTTGCCGCTGCCGGTGTAGCCCTCCTCCTTGACGTAGCGTTCGAAGTCGAAGCCGAACTCCATCTCCCACGCCTCGACGGGAGTGACCGACGCGCTGTCCTGCGGGATGGTGCGAACCTGCCCGCCGGCGAAGTCGTACGACCTGAGTGCGGCCACGCCATGTTCGATCCAGTCCTGGGCGGGACGGCAATCGCTGTCGATGAACGCCAGTATCCGGCCGTGCGCCGCTTCCACCCCGGCGTTGCGGGCCGGGCCGGCGCCTTGCACGTGCGCGTGGATGACGGTGGCGCCGCCTGCCGCCTGCCTGACCGCATCGAGACCGCAGGCGGAGTTGTTGTCTGCCACGATCACCTCGAAGGCGTGCGGCGGCCAGGTCTGGCATTGCAGGCCGGCAAGGCAGGCGGCAAGGCCGGACAGATCATTGAAATGCGGGATGATGACGGAGACCAGAGGATGTGGCTGGATTGCGATCGCCGATCGCAGGGCGGCGTTGGGCATGGATGCAACCCCCGTTCCTGCCGCGGGCCTGCGCCTGCCCGTGACTGTCTCGACCTCGCCGGATGGCGTGCGCGATGGACAGGGATACAAGCAGGCTGAGAGTGGGCGACAGGATCGGCTGCACTACTCCGGCTGATACAGGAGTGGCCGCCTCGCCCCGTAACAGCCAGCCTGGCGGGTGACTGTTGCGGAGCACGCAGTCAGCAGGACAAGCGCGCGCAGATGGCCGCTCCAGCCACGTATCGAGACAGCCTCTCAGGGTGCGAGCAGCGCCAGTTCGGTGTAAGCGATATCGCCCGCGCGCGGTCTGACGGGACCCTTGTAGTACATAGGGCACTTGCCCGGCAGGTAGCAGCCGGGCAGGCCGGCCACCGGACCGCTCGTGCCGGCCATGACCGACAAGAAACCGTGCCGCGCGAGGTAGCGCCCGATCGCCCCGGCATGGCGGCCGAGATCGGCCAGGTCGCGGCAGTAGATGAGCTGGACGGCGCGCAACCGGTGGCGTGAAGGACGGTGCCTGAATACGAATGGCACCACGCCTGTCCGGCTGGCGCAGGTGAACGCCAGGCAGCCAGCGCTGGCATGGAAGGCGAGAAGCGCCTGCTCGTAAGGGCTCAAGGCACCGGCCTCGCCCGGCGTCCAGGGCACGACCTTTGTACCCAGCACGGGGGTGCCAAGCAGCGGCAGACCCACGAAAATGCCTTCGGCAAAGCGGCGGAAACCCTGCGCCTCTATAACCGGCCAGGTACGCTCGGCCGGCGTCACGTTGAGGCAGGTGGCGCCCAGCGCCAGAAGGCGATGGTAGAGGATTGTCCCGTAGGGACGGTAGCGCGGCTGCACGTACCAGCACGCAACGTTGAGACGGGTGGCGGGCAGGGCGTCGCCTGTGGGCGCCGCCAGCGTGAGCACGGCGCCCACAGGCTGGCCACGCGCCTCCAGCAGGTAGCCGAAGCGCGGCATGCCCGCCACAGCCGGCATACGCGCGATGGTGGCCAGCGCCGCTGTGAACCAGGCGAGCGGCTTGCCCGGGAAACCTTCGCGGAGCAGCGCGGCCACGGCCGGCAGGTCACCTTCCCCGATCTCGCGGCTGACGGTTTGGCTGACCGTGGCAGCAGGCTTGCGGACCGGCGCTGCCGCCGGGGCGGCCGGCCCTGGATCGGCCTGCGAGATGGCCGCTACCTCGGCGACATCGAACGTCACGCTGGCCAGCCCAAGCCTCCTGGCTGGGCAAAAGCGCCGCGCGCCCGCAGCGCCGCCCCCCTGCCGCGCAGGCCAGGCCTGGCCGGCACGCGGCGTCGTGCCTGGAGCGCTGCCACGCGTCTCAGCCAATTTGCGTAAACATGCAGTGCGGCCGGGCGCCAGCTATACTCCGCGGCGATGTGGCAGGCGATCGTGTCGAAATCGTCCAGCAACGCGGGATCGCGGCGCGCTTGCGCCTCGCAGCGGAACGCCTGCAGTCGGGCGAGCACCGCGCGGCCGTAATAGCCGACCGGCGGCTCGGGAAAGTATTCGGACTGGCCAGCGAGAAAAGCCTCGACGTCGCGGCGGAACTCGCCCGGCAAGGCAGAAAGCCCGTATTCCGGGTGGCCCTGCAGGAAGAGGTGCTCGGCGAAACCGCGCCAGAGGAACATGTCGGGTCCGGTCTCGGGTGACGCCGAGATGATCTGGAACCCCGCTCTGACCAGCGCCTTCTGATCGAGTCCGTAGAAACGCGAGTGCGGCTGAAGCCAGCTGCTTGCAAGGCCCGGTACATGACCGAAGCGCCGGCATAGGAACAGGCCGGAGAGTTTTCGCGCCAGCCTCTGCCGGTGCACGCCGCCGAGCCGGTAGGCGGCGGCATGGGCGGCCATGCACGACCAGAGCACCGGCGTATCCGTCAACTCGGCCCAGTCCGCGATACGACTGAGTGTGGGCCAGGCCGGCTCGTCCTCCAGCCAGGCTGCCTTCGGCTCGCTGCCTGTCACGATCAGCGCGTCCAGTGCCTGCTCCTCCAGCGTGTCGAACGCCTCGTAGTTCGCGTCCACATGGGTTTGCAGGAAGGCAGGGCGCGGGCAGGGCGCCGCGAACAGCTTCAGCCGCACCGTCAACCCGTCCGAGGCGGCGGACAACAGCGAGCAGATCTGGCGCTCGACGGCCTGCATGGCGCCGTCCGGCATGTTGTTGAGCAGTCCGATGGTCAGCATGCCTGATCCTCCCTCGACGGCGTCGGTGATTGCGGGGACCCGCCCCTTACGCGGAGCCCGCGGTAGCCCGGTCCCACAGGCTCTCCCGACGCGGCTGGTAGGGGTATCCGTAGGATGAGGGCATTGCGGGAACCTTGTTCAGGACCAGGCCGCACACGTGACCCCCCGCCACGCGCAAGGCGCGCATGGCGCGAAGGACCTGCTCGCAGGACGTGGACTGGACGGCGCAGACGAGCACCGTCGCGTCCACCGCCTGCGCCGCAAGGACCGCGTCCGAGGAGGCGAGGATGGGTGCGGAGTCGACGATGACCAGGTCGAATTGCGTGCGCAGCTCGGCGAGCAGAACCTGCAAGCCCGCGCCCTCGAGCGACGGATCGGAGCGCTCGCCGCGCAGCAGCCCGGCCGTCACGATGCAGAGCGGCAGATCAGGATGCCGGCTCACCGCCGTGGAAAACGAGCCTGAGCGGGCCACGATTTCGGCGGCACCTATCCCCAAGCCCTCCAGCATCAGGCGCACGCAAGGGTGGTGCAGGTCAAAATCGACGAGTGCCGTCCTGACTCCGGACCGTGCCGCGGTGAGCGACAGGCTGACGGCCAGCGTGGATTTCCCCTCGCCCGGTTCGGAGGAGGTGATCTGCACCACTCTCGCGCCCTCGCCGGCACGCGACCGAATGGCCAGGCGCAGGCGCCGCAGGCTGTCCGCATAAAGCGAGGCGGGGTTGCCTTCCAGGTAGCACAGCAGAGAGGAGGCATCCCGGCGACGGTCGAGCTCGCGCCGGCCGAGGCGGGGTATCGTCCCCAGCACAGGCAATTGCAACCGGCTCTCGGCCTGGTCGGCATCCTCCACCTGCCCGCGCAGGAGCGTGCTCGTCAGCGTGAACCCCATGCCAAGGCAGAGGCCGAACACAACGCCCGCCGGCAGGCACAGCATCGGGCGGGGAAAGTTCGGCTGTTCGGGGAACGGCGCCGGTGAGATGATCCCGGCTTCCGCCCGTTGCCGGGTCTCCTGCTGCTCGACGTCGTGCAGCCTGTTCAGCGCCGCCTCGTAGGTGGTGCGGTTCACCTGGGCCACACGTTCCGCCTCGTTCAGCAGCGCGCGGCCGTGCACGTTGTCGGCCGCCGCTTCGTCGGCCGCGATCGCCTTGAGCAACGCCTGCACCGACCGCACGCGTGCCTGTGCCGAATCGTACTGGTCACGGAGTGCCAAAGTGAGCCGGAGCGTTTCGGTACGCACGCGCGCGTTCAGGGTCGCCAGGCTGCTGGCGGCCTGCACGCGGACCGGGTGGTTCGCGCCGTATACCGTGGAGAGGTCGGCCAGCTTGCGTTCGGCGTCCACCGTGCTGGTGCGCAGCGTATCGAGCATGAGCGAGCCGCCGACATCGGGCATCCTGCCCGCCCGTATCGTGCTCATCGCCTGGCCGTAGCGGGCGCCCGCCTGCGCCGCTTCCGCCTGCGCCTTCACCAGTTCGGTCGTGAGCTCAGCGAGCCTTTGCCGGTTCGTGCTCGAGCCCGGTGCGTTGTCGGTCTGCAACAGCCCGTACTGGTGACGGAGGGTCTGCACCCTGGCCTCGCTGGCGACCAGTTCGGGCCTGATCTGCTCCAGCCTTGCATGCAGCCACGCGCCGTCGTCATGCGCCTCGGCATATTTCGTGGCGACCTGGTCGGCGATGTAGGCGTCCGCGACCGCGGTCGCGAGGTGCTGCGCCGCCTGGGCGCCGGGGGCGGTCACCGTCACCGTGATGACGTATGTCAGCCCGACGCGCGACGTGCGTATCATCTTGCCCAGGCGGTCGATCGCCCGCTCCGTCCGTATCTCGGGGCTGTCGGCCACCGGCGCGCGCGTGCCAGTCAGCATGTCCAGCACGCGCCGCGGCAGGGACTTCGACAAGCCGCCGAACAGCGGGTCGTCCGCCATGTGGTCCGCGCGTACCACCTTCTCCAGCAGCCGCGACGAGATCAGTATCTGCTCGACATCGGCGACCTTGCCGCTATCGACCGCGATGCTGGCGAACTCCTCGTTGGCACCCAGGGTGTCCGCCTGTTTCGGGTTTAGAAGGATCGAGACACCGCTCTTGTAGTTTGCCGGCAGAGCGCGGAGCGCGCCGACGCCAAGTGCCAGCCCCAGGACGGCGCAGCCTGCGATCAGCAAACGGTTGCGCCAGAAAGCGCGCAGGATGCGGCCGACATTGACGCCTTGCGGTGCCTCGTCGCCGCATTCCTGGCCCGGCGCCATTGCGGGCGGCTCGTATGGCTGCAGGCTCTCGTGCGAAGTCACGTCCATGACTGTTCCTGGCCGGCTCAGTAGGCTTGCTTGTCGAACAGCATGGTCGTGATTGTGCGCAGCAGGATCCAGCCATCCATCGCCACCGAACAGCGCTCGATATATTCGCAATCGAGCGCGATGCGGCGCTGCAGCTTGCCGAGCGTCGTCACCTCGCCGCGGCAGCCATTGATCTGCGCCCAGCCGGTGATGCCCGGCTTCACCCGGTGGCGAATGCGGTATTCGGCCAAAGTGTCGTGCAGGCTGCGGCCGTCCACCGTCATGCCCAGCGAGTGCGGCCGCGGCCCCACGATGGACATGTCGCCGCGCAGCACGTTGATCAGTTGCGGCAGCTCGTCCAGGCTCAGCCGGCGCAATAGGCGGCCGACGGGCGTCACGCGATGGTCGTTGCGGGTTGTCTGATCATGTGCCGCCTCATCGGCGAGGTGGGCGAACATGGTGCGGAACTTGAACACCCGGAACACCCGGCACCGCAGTCCCTCCCGCCGCTGCACGAACAGGACCGGGCCCGGGCTATCCAACTTGATGGCCACCGCGATCAGCGCCAGCACCGGCGCGCCAAGCGTGCAGATCAGCACGGCCAGGGCCAGGTCCGTCGCGCGCTTGGCCGACGCGCGCACCGGGCCCATCGCGCGCGAGGACAGCGGCACCGCATTCAGCCGGCCCATGCGCGTGCTGCAGCTTGGCGCCGTGGCCTTGGCCGAGCGTTCCGACAGCAGCGTCACGTCGATGTCCAGGCCCGCCAGATGCGGCAGTACTTCGTTGAACACCACAGCAAGGTTGTGGACACCCACGACATAGACCTGATCCACCATGCGCGAGCAGACCGCGTCCTCCAGCCAGGCGAGCGAGGGGCCATCAGTGGCGCCCGGGATCGGCATGCAGACGGCCGCGCGTATGCGGTTGCCGGACGCCTCCTCCAATTCCAGGGCGGCCTCGCGCGCCGTCTCGCCGTCCGTCGCCATGACCAGCGCCCGGTCGATGCAGCATCCGTGGCGGAGGCGGGCCTGCAGGCGGGCCTGCCAGAACTGGCGCGTGACGATGGCGAACAACATGCCGGCCGCCAGCGCGCAAAGCGTGGTGGGGATCGGGATGTCCGGCCGGAGTGCGAGCAGGAGCACCGTGACCGCCAGCACCCAGAGCAGGCAGGCCGTGGCCAACGGTCCGGAGCTGAACGCTTGATAGCCGTGCAGCGGACGATAGAGCTGTTGCGACTGCGCGGCCATGAACCAGAAAGCGAGCGAGGCGAGCGAGACCGCGGGGACCTGCAGCGGCAGACCTTGCCAGCCCGAGGCGACCAGCAGCACGCAGGCCGGCGTGAAAAGCGTGATGGCTGCCTCGCCACCGGCCACGGGACCAAGCCACGACCAGACGGACACCCTGGGCACGGCACGGAAATCCACGGCGGGACGCAGGCGGCCTGTCCTGCCTATGGCGGGCGGTTCGGTCGGCAGCGTGTGCAACAGCATCGGTCCACCCCGTGATCGTTCGCGGGTGCCGGGCACCAGCCGGCCTCACCCAGGACCGAATCATGCCGGAACGAAACGCCGGCAAGCAGAAGCGCGTGCACTAGGCGGGGTAGGGCAACGGGCCGTGTGGACGCTTCGCGAAACTTGCCTGTGCCGCCTGATGGGTTTCGGTATTTGCAGGACGAAAGCAAGCAGTTCGTTTGAAAAGAGAATGAAAAACTGGCTGTTTGGCTTGGAGGCTTTTGCCCGCCCGACCTGCTCGAGCTTGGCGCCGGCAGCTTTTTCCGTAAAGCCCGCTTCGCGCCGCAAGGGCGGTGGCCTTCGGCCAGGCTTGACTGAAAAAGCTGCCGTCGCCATGGGGAATTGCAGGCCGGGACGAAGAAACGGCGCTCAAACCGAACAAAGAAACTGCGTTTGACCCGACGGTAAGGCTTAAGCGTTTGTCCACAAAAAACCCCGGCACCGGATAATCCGACCCACATTAAACAGCCAGGAACGTCGGGTGCGTGTCGCTGAAGGGCGCGCCTCAACGCTCCGCGACAGCGCAGATAAAAGCTTTTTGCTTCTTTTTCTCGAAAAAGAAGGACTTCCTTTCTTCCTTTCCAAGCGCTCCCGTCAGGCCGTATTCCCGGCATCCACCGTCAGCGTCGTCCCCGTGATGTTGCGCGCCGAGTCGCCCACCAGGAACGCTACCGCACCGGCCACGTCCGACGCCTCCGCCATCCGCTTCAACGCAGACCGTGACGCGATCTTCTTGATCTGCGGCGCCGTCATCTCGCCCGTCATCTCGGTGGCGATGAAGCCGGGCGCCACGTTGTTGACGGTGATGCCGAGCGGGCCGAGTTCGCGCGCCAGCGAACGGGTGAACCCGCCCAACGCCGCCTTCGATGCCGAATAGACCGACAGCCCGCTGTAGCCGGTAGCACTGACGACGGAGGAGATGTTGACGATGCGTCCGGCGCCGCCCACCATCATCGAGCGCACGGCATATTTCGTGAGCATGATGACCGACACCACGTTCAGCTGTATCAGCGCCTCGATCTGTGCGTTCGGCATCGTCGCCAGGATGCCGCTGGTGCCGATGCCGGCGTTGTTGACGATGCCGTAGAGATGCCCGAATTCGCCTGTCACCTTCGCGACCAGCCCGCCGAGCCCGTCGATGTCGGACAGGTCGCAGGCGCAGAAGCTCAGCCGGCCGGCGCCGCCCGCAGACGATGCGATCTGCGCTTCCAGCGCGTCGCTGGACTTTCGGGCTACCGCGATCACGCCGAAACCGGCTTCGGCGAGCCGCGATGCGGTGGCCAGGCCCAGGCCGCGGCTTCCGCCGGTCAGCAGGATGTTACGCATGCAGCCGTGCCAGCTTCCCCGAACGGCTGAGATCCAGGCTGCGCACGAAGCTGATCGACACGGGGATCTTGTGTGCCTGCATTCGGGTCCGGCAGAACGACTGTATGTCCTCCACCAGGTCGCAGGCCAGCCGTTCGCGGCTGTCTATCTCGCGTTGGACGTCCGGCCGGCACAGTATGTCGGCGGCCACGACGGCGCCGGTGATCGGGTTCCGTCGTGCCCAGACGGCACAGATGTCGACTGCGGGATGTTCATAGAGGATCGCTTCGACCTCCTCGGGATGCACCTTGCGCCCGCCGATGTTCACCTGCCCGCTCCGCCGCCCGGCGAAATAGTAGCGGCCATCCTGTAGAGTCAGCAGGTCGCCGGTCTCCACGAAGCCATCCTCGGCGGCAACCGGGATACGCGTCCGGTCCAGGTAGCCGAGCGCGTTCAGTGGCGAGCGGACACGCAAATCCTGCCCGCGTATCTCGGCTTCCACCCGGGGCACCAGGACCGTCGCGTAATCAGCAGGCAAGCCGGCACGCCCGTCGGAAACCTGGAAGGCGAGCCCGGCCTCTGTCGATGCGAAGGCGTGCACGATCTCGGCCTGGGGGTAGCAGTGCCGCAGCCGGTTCAGGATGGCCTGGTCCGCTATCTCGCCGGATAGGCGGACGTAGCGCGGCGTCAGCCTGCCAGCCAGGCCGGACATCAGCAACTGGCGATAGTGCGACGGCGTGCCCACGAGGTGCGTGAGGCCGTGGGCGGCGGCATGCGCCACGAACGCCGGCAGGGTCATGGTAGGGTCGGGCAGCACCAGAGTCTGGCCCTGGATGAGCGCGCGCAGCAGGACCTGCAAGCCGCCATAGCGCCGCGTGTCGTAGAACGTGCCCCAGATCTGCGGCACCCGGTTATGCGTCCAGTCCGGCTTGGACTGGGCAGCGACGTAGCCGGCCAGCGTCTGCAGCGTGTGCACGACCAGCTTCGGCACGCCGGTGGTGCCCGAAGTGAGCAGCACCCACTCCGTCTCGCGGCCGGCGGGCGCGATCGGCGGGGGTCGGGCCGCGTCATCCTCGCCCGGCAGCATCCAGTCCTTGATGACATGCGCGGCGTCGGCGGCCCTGACGATGGCGGCCAGGTGTGCGGCGGCCTCGCCGGCGGGAACCAGCACGATCCGCGCCGCCACGCCGTCCAGGGCAATCAGCGCGAGTGCGGCCCGAAGCTGGTCGGCCACGGCGATGACGACGTTCGCACCCGCATACGCGGCCGCCGCCCGCGCGGATTCCGGGCTGGCGGCAGCGCGGGCGAACGCGACGCTCAGGCCGTCGCCTACCAGGACTCCGCCGGCCGCCGCCCGACCGTATTCCTCTCGGCCGTGCCCCACCTGGCCCGGCTCCACATCGCCCGGCTCCACCTGGGCCGGCTCCACATGGCCCGGCGACAGGATCAGCTCGGCAAGGCGCCCCATCTCAAACCAGGGCTCCCTCGTATAGGCCTACCAGGGCGCCGACCGTCTCCGGGAGGGCGCCGTCCTCGGCGCTGCTGAACGGATCGACGCCGAGCTCATCTTCCAGATTGGCCACGATGACGGCAAGGCAGAGCGAATCCAGCCCGCTGTCGAGCAGGGGAAGATCATCGGTCAGCGGCGGCAGCCGCCGCCCGTTCGTGCGCGCCACGTCGCCGATCACCCGCAGCACGGTCTCCCGCACGCTCATCGCCGGCTGCTCCTTCATGATGTGGTCCGGACGCGGTCGGCCGCGGGAAGGGCGGCCGCGCCGCGGGGGGGCGGCATCTGGCGAAGCTCTGCCGCCGGGTGGATCACGTTCAGCGCGCGTTCGCGTGCCCAGATGATCGCGCTGCTCCGGCTGTGCACGTCGATCTTGCTGTAAAGCGCGGCCACGTGGTTGCGCACGGTCGAGCGTGTCAGGCTGAGCCGGCTGGCGATCTCTGCGTCGCCCCAGCCGTGGCTGATCATCGCCAGCACCTCACGCTCCCGCTTCGTCAGGTCGTCGAGCTCGCCCGCCTTGACACGCGGTGTGCCGGGCACCCGGACGCTGGCCAGCTTCTCGACGACGCTGCGGCTGAACCAAGAGGTGTCGCTCATCACCGCTTCGATGGCACGGAACATCTGCTGCTCGTCGAAGCGGCCGGCCGCCGCCTCCTGCAGGATAACCAGCGCGCAGACCTGGCTGGAGACCTGGACCGCCATCGCCGTGGCCTGCACATCGAGCAGGGCGCCGTCGGCCGCCTTGAGGCGCAGCGCCGTCCCGCGCAGCGGCCGGCCCGTCCGCAGCTCGCGCTCGAAGCGGTGGCGCATGGCGCTTGACTCGAAGACGGCCAGCTCGTCCATAGGATGGCCGGTCAGTGCGTCCGGAGCGTGCCCGGTCAGCGACAGCAAGGCAGGATTTGTGTGCAGGATGCGCCCGTCCTCCGGCTTGCGCACCAGCATGGCGACCGGAGAGAGCGTGAACAGGGCAGTGAACTTGGCCTCGCTGAAATGGTGGTCAGTCAGGTCCTCGACCACACATGTCACGCAGCGCACGGTCTGGCCATCCAGCACGGGGCGTCCGGCAAGCCTTGCCCGCAGCGTGCCACCTTTGCTGGTCAGCAGCTCGCAGGCGCGGTCTTCCGCCAGGCTGCAATCGGCCAGCCCCGGCCAGAAGACATCCCTGAAGAAGCGTATCGAAGACCCGGCCAGGAACTCCACGATGTGATGGCCGACGAAGTCGGGCGACGCATAGCCGAGCAGGTCGAGCAGCGCTTCGCTTGCGGCAACCACCCGCCGTTCCGCGTCCAGGACGAAGACGTGCGCCGGGACCATGTCGCAAAGCAGCCCCGGCAGCTCCGAGCTCCGTGCGGACAGGCTGTGGGCCAGGGTGGCGTCGCCGGCCTGCGGCTCCTGCCTGCCCGAGGCCACGTGCCGGCGCTCCTGCACGCCCGGCCATTCGGTCTGACCGTCCTGGGGCCGGGCGCTGCCGGCACCAGCGGGAAGGCGGATTGCATCAGGATGGTCCAGCAACCCAGCCGGCACGCCGGATGAAGATGCATGCCGCCCGCCTGCACTGCACATGCCGGCCCCGCTTGCGGACGCGCCGTCGACGTCCACGATGATCGGCTCGCGGCATTGCAGAAGAGCGGAAGTAGGGCCGGTGCCACCAGGCAGGTGGTGCGCCGCTCCTGCGCCTGCTGCCGGAGCGCTGTGCACTGAAACGGTAATGGCGTGCCCGACCACCTGCTCGGCGTTCTTCAGCACGGTCGTTCGGACATGACAGTCAGCTCGCATACCCTGCGGCGGCGGCTGTTTCTGGCCATGTGCCGGCTGCGCGGTGTGTAGGGCCAGGCCGTCCGGGTTCGCCGCTACTGAAGACGGACACAGGGCACACAGCCTTTCCATGTACTCGCCGGGCAGGATCCCGAGTTCGTGCAGGCTGCTCACCCCGTGCAGCGCGTAGGCGGCGGCATTCGCCCATCTGGGGATGCCGTCCGGGTCGAGCAGGACGACGGCGTCGGTCGAGGCCGTGCCGTATCTTATCGCCCGGTCAAACGGATCAAGAGACCGATTTATCTGCGCGGGGCACATGCTGAAATCCTTCGGTAACGATACAGCAATGCACCGTTGGTAACGGAGACCAATACAACTAATGGTGTTTTCGTAACCACAACAAGAACATATAATTGCTTCTGGCCTGGTGTGGAACCGGCGTTGCTTTCGTAAAACATGCCGATGAATACTAGAACGTGTAAATCGCGGTACAAACGTGCTTTGGTATGTTCAATACAACCACAGATAGAATTCTGATCCCGGCCGGTTGTGGAACCGGCTTTGTCGTTAATAAATCGCAATGAAATCATCGGCTGGTACCTTCCGGCGTAGCTCCAGTCGAACGTAAGCGTATGATCGGTATATCACGTTGTATATTGCCTTATCGTGATAGTTGATGTTCGTTGTCAATTTGGCGTTCTTACAAATACGCTTTTATTACATGAATCGGCCAAACTAGACTGGCCTGTCCGGCCAACCTAAGCTGGATGTTGGGAGGCCTGGGTAACAGCGAAGCAGCAGACCGCACGCCTGGCGCTGACCTGAGAAAGGTGAGGGCAAGTTTCTAAGTAGAAGAAATTACAGAAAATTCCTGTTGTGTATAGGGCAGGTCTGCTTTACACGCTTTCGTGAGCCAGGAGGGAGCGGTCGGCAAAGTGTCGTCAGCTTGTCGCTTGTCGGGGCGTGTGTTGATTTTCTGGTCTTGACCGATCATAATAAAGGAATCAGGTTTTGAACTACAAAGTGGGGGCTGCAGCCGGCGCGCTGCTGGCGACGATTTTCGTTTCTGACGCGTTACATGCGCAAACGGTCCATGTGCCATTCGACGCCTGGACGGGCACCACATCCCCGAGTGGCCAGTTTCGCCTGGATGGCAACTGGGTGGGTACCGGAGGCAACCTGCTGTCGCTACAGAACGACCGGTTCGTCACATCTTTCAACGGCGAGAAGGACAGTTTTCTCCAACTCGTGGTGCCGGGCGGACAGACCGCCACGCCCTACAAGGCGGGTGAATGGGCCTCTACCGGCGGCCTGTCAGGCACCAACACCCACGGCTACGGATACGGCTATTACGAGACACGCATGCAGGTCAGCAGCACGCCCGGCGTGTGTGCCTCATTCTTCTGGATCGAGGCGCCGAACTACGGACCGCACGAGTGGGATATCGAGTTCCTGACCAACGAGAGCTGGATCACCAGCGCGAACAGCGGCCAGGTCCACCTGACGCTGCATCCCAGCAACGCGACGTACATTCTGCAACTGCCGTTCAACCCGTCCAAGGCGTTGCACCGCTACGGTTTCCTGTGGAAGTCCGGCACGATCACCTTCACGGTTGACGGCAAGGCCGCCTACACGACCAGCAACGCCGACCTAACCACCACCGCCCAGGGCTTCATCATGGCCAACGAGTGGACCGGCAACCCGAACTGGGGCGGCGGGCCGCCGAAGGCCGACGCTGTCACCACTTACGACTACGCCAGGTTCGGCGCGGGGCTTCCTGCCATTCCGGCCTGGTAGGACGTCCCTGGCCGGCGGCCGTGTTCTTGCGGCCGCCGGCGATCCTGCGCGGCGGAACAGGCCGGCACCATCGCCACGTAGGAGGTCGCCACCATGTCCAGGCGATAGAGCAGGTCGCCATCGCCGATGCTTGCGTACCCCTGCTCGATGAGGCGGGTCTTGATGAATTTGTGGGTGCCGGTAGTCTCCAGTGCCGGGCAGATCCGGATGAACAGCGGTATCGCATAGCCTGGCAGGCCGCGCGCCAGGCGCGCATACAGGTCGGCGATCGCAAACCCGCAGCCGACGGTGATCGCGGCCATGCCGGCGCGTCCGTCGCAAGCCGCCACGGCCACGCCGTAGACGACTGCCGCCGTAACGCCCGGCACGCCGAGCAGGCTTTCGGCGATTTGTGTCGTGGACACGTTCTCGCCTTTCCAGCGGAACGTGTCGCCCAGCCTGTCTAGGAAATAGAAGTAGCCCGCTTCGTCCTGGCGCATCAGGTCGCCGGTGCGGAACCACGCATCGCCGGGCGCGAACACGTCGCGGACGATGCGGCCTTCGGTGGCGACGGGGTCCGTGTAGCCGTCGAACGAGCCGGGCGTGTCCGCAAACCCGCTGATCCGCCCGATCGCCTCGCCGGCGCTCCCTGGCACGCAGCGGACGCAGCATCCGTCCGGGCCGCGCACGATCTCGCCGCTGTCCGGCTCGCAGGCGACAAGAGCCACAGGCGGTCTGTGGCGCAGGAAACCGGGCAGGCGCCCGATGGAGCCCGGCTGGCCCTCGCAGTTATATAGAGAGACGTTGCCCTCCGTGGAGGCATAGAACTCCACCAGCCGGGGTATGCGGAAACGGTCGCGGAACTGCGTCCAGATCTCGGGGCGCAGGCCGTTGCCGCAGGCCAACCGCAAATGATGCGCCGTGTCGTGGGCACTTGCGGCCCCTGCCAGGAGGTAGCGGCACAGCTCGCCGATATAGAGCAGGATGGTGCAGCGTTCGGCGGTGATGTCCTGCCAGAAGCTTCGTGCCGAAAAGGCTGGCCTGACCACCGCGCAGCCGCCGGCCAGCAGCGTGCCGCCCAGGCAGGCCACGCCGCCGGTGCTGTGATACATCGGCAGGCAGTCATAGAGCCGGTCCGACGGGCCGAGACCCATGATGCCGGCGAACCACAGGCTCCATTCCAGGACGCGATAATGGGTGATGCGCGCCGGCTTGGGCCAGCCTGTGGTGCCGGACGTGTAGATCAGCAGGGCGGTGTCGCGCATCTGCGCCGGATGATGCGCGGTGGTGGCCGGCGCGTCTTCCAGTGCCAAAGCGCGCGTGCCGGGCGGCAGGTCATCGGCATCGCCGATCACCCAGCGCGCCATCGTGGGCGGCAGCCGGTCCGCCACGGCCAGCACGGACGGCAGCAACGCCTCATGCACGATCAGGTGGGCCGCCCCGGCGGAGCCGATCGCGTGCACAAGCCCGTCTTGCCGCAGGTTGGTGTTGATCAGCGCGGCGACCGCCCCGGCCTGGTTCAGCCCCGCCCAGATCGCCGGATATGTGTGGTGGTTTGCCATCAGCAGCGCCACCACATCGCGAGCCGACACACGCTGCCGTGCCCAGGCGGCAACCCTGGTCTTGAGCGCCGCAAGCGCGTGGTAGCTCAGCGCGCCTTCCGGCCCGCTCAGCGCAAGCCGGTCGCCTTGAAGCTGGGCAAGCGCGTCCAGGCGTTCGGCAAACAACTGCGCACCGGGCGCGAGCTGGCCGATATTGGCAAGCGCCCTTGCCCAGGCGCGTGACGCGGTGTCCCGGTCGGTAGGTGGCGCGTGCACCCTCAGTTGCCCGCGGCGCTGCAGAGGGCGGTGACCAGACGCGTGAGGTCGGCGCCTGTCGTCTCGCCGCTGGTGATGCAGATACGTACGGTGGCCTCGCCCTCGAACGCTATGGGAGAGACCCAGGCCTGGCCGCTCCGCACAACCGCCGCGCAGAGCGCCGCCACGGGCAACGAGCCTTGCGGCGGGCGGGCGCACAGCACGGCCAACTCCGAGCGGTTGATGATGCTCCAGCCTTGGGCCCGCAGCATGGCCGCCAGCGTGGCAGCCAGCTCGACGGCGCGTTCCAGGTAGGAAGCATAGCCGCCCCAGCCGCTGCAGGCCAATGCCATGAACAGGCGCAGGCCCAGGAAACGGCGCGACCACTGCACGGTGTTCACGTAAGGGTCGAGATCGTCGGCCGCCGACGGCATGCAGGGCATGGTGGCGTGGAACGCCTGGTTCTGCACGGCAGGGTGCGCGGTCAGGAAGATGCCGCAGCCCATCGTGGTCGCCAGCCATTTATGCGCGTCTATGGTCACCGAATCGGCGGTGGACAGGCCGTCCAGCAACGGACGCAGCCGGTCGGAGAACAGCGCGGCACCCCCCCAAGCCGCGTCCACATGATGCCAGGCGCCATGCCGGCGGGCCAGGCCGGTGCAGGCCTCGATCGGATCGATCATGCCGGCGCCCGTGGTGCCAGCCGTGGAGACAACCATCACCGGCAGGAAGCCCGCCTGTTCGTCGGCGGCGATGCGGCCGCCGAGTGCCGCCGCGTCCATCCGGCCAGCACCGTCCGTGGCTATCAGGCGCACTGCCGAACGGCCGATGCCCACCTGATGGGCGATCTTCAGCCAGGCCAGGTGGGCAGCCTCGGATACGTAGATTGCCGGCGGCCGGGCAAAGGCGCGCGCGCCCTGTTCGCCGAAAGCCTGGTCGGCACACGTGAGGGCGCAAACCATGGCAGTGGCATTCGCCTCGGAACCGCCATTGGTGAAATGCCCGCCGGCCGTGTCGCCGAACCCCGCCCGATCTACAATCCGGGCGATCAGGTGCGTCTCGACGGCAACCGGGAAAGGCGAGGTGACATGCGTGGCAAGCTGCGGGTTGAACGCGGCCACGACCCGTTCGGCACATTGGGCGGGGAAGCTGGGTGCCGGATTGAACAGGCCAAAATAACGCGGGTGATCCACATGGACGACGCCCTCAACCATCTGGTCTACGACCCAGACGAGCACATCCTGCAGTTTGCCGGATGACCCGAAATTCCATGCGCGCAGGCGGCCCAGCGCTTCGTCGAGCGTGACCGTGGCGCCCACCGGGCCTGCCGCCGTGCAGGCCCGCGCATCCTCCAGCAACACCGTCAGCAGGGACTCAGTGGCGCGCCTCTCCGCCTGGCCCGGAAACAGGTGTTCCTCCGGCGGCAACCCTTCCGGCCAATTGCGCAGCCGCCCGCACGGTTGGTCCTGTAACAGCATCGTCATAGGTGTCGCGGGCTATTCGGCCGCATCGACAAGGGCAAGTCGTCGCTGCAGGCCTGGTGCTGCCGCCACGAACAGATTTAGGAACGCCGTCCATAGCGGCAGGACACGGTCATCCGGCACGATGTGACGGCTAAGCGCGCCGTGCCCGGCCTGCTCGTCGCTGTCGAACCGGATATGCTCGACCAGGAAATGCCTGAACGCGCCGAGCCCCGGGGCATCCCAGTCCGGCGCCTTTAAGATGGCGCGGAACACCGCTTCCAGCCCGCCATCCTCGTAGCTGGAGATGGCCAGCGCACGATGCATGTCCGGCAATGCGCGAGTGACCAGCAGATAACGTTCGCCAAGCTGCTGCAGCCCTGCACGCCGTACTGGATCAATGTCCGATATGACCAGGATGCGGCGCATGAACTCGTCGTGGTTCATCCGCTCGCCTGGCGCCGCGACGCCAGGATAGGGCGAGAGATTCGCGGTGTCGCACTCCTCGCGCCGCAACTGCGACAGGAGCGCGTCATCGCCGAACAGTTGGCAGGCGATCTCCAGACTTTCTCGGAACTGCACGGAGAAGTAATAATAGGCCCATTGCGCGCAGGTCAGGTCATCGCTGGAAAGATCGGACCAGGCAAGATGGGCTATCTCATCGACGACACTGCTGTAACGATGTTGGACGGATGTGGACACGATCGACTCCCCTGACGACGAGACATGATGATCTGCAACGATGCCGGCCTGGACGATGCGCCCTTCCGGCCCTTTGCCACATTGCGGAACATGCGAAGATTAACGGCGTCAGGCGAAGACGGATGATGCAACCATCCTCCTTGCCCTAGTGCACGCGTGTTATACTTGGCGGTCCGGCGGAATTGCGTTGCAGGCGCAGGGTGCTTGCGCGCGCAACCGGCATGCCCGTCTCACGCGATAGTCCCGACCCGCTCCGTCGCCGGTATCAGGCTTGGACGCCGTCTTGCCGTCATCGATGCTCGGCTAGACCGCAGGATGTGGGTCGGCACCACCGACTGGCTCGATGTCTTTGGTATTCGGTAACAATCAAAAAAGCACAGCTGGCAGGGCGTAGTCTCGGCCAACCCCTCTCCCGCAATCACAACACACGCAATATCGGTGGCATACCTGCCCGGCGCTCCCCAACACGAGCGTCGGGCTTTTGTTGTTTGCTGCAAAACTCAGCAGGCGGGCAAAGTCACCGTGCGGCGTGATTGCTAGGCGGCCATCCTCAGGGGTCCAGCTCGATCTTGTCACCAGCGAGCGGACGATCTCCGCAGCATTCGCGCACGTGTCCTCCCGCGCCAGAGACTCGGCCAAGGAAGACGACCTTCTCGCAATGGGTCTCGGCAAGGCCAGGATGCAATCGTCACGTAGCGACTCCAGATTGCTCGGTTCCAGGGCTGTGGTCGTTTATCCGGACACTTCGGGTATTACTGCGGGTTGCGTCTGCTTTAGCCGCGTCGACCCAAGCCACCTCAAGGCCTACGACGGCCGCCGTTGTCAGCGAAAGAGCTTCGCCGGCGTCGCGTCAGTTGTGCACCAGCGCCAAACCTCCATGCGGACCCTCGAAGAGCGACAGCGAGGATAGGCTCTGCGTGTTGCTGAAATTCAGCGTGATCGACTGGCCATTGGACTCGGTGAGCGTCAGCGCCTTGCCGGAGGTGGCGGTGCCGCCGAACGAGAGCGTGAGGTTAGCAAACGCGAAGCCTTGCAGCTCGATCACGTCGCTGGCGGTGAAGCTGCCGATCGTGCTGTCGAACGCGTTGGGCGTGGCCAGGCTGAGCACGCCGCCGCCGGTGCCGAAATTCACCGCGGTGGTGATGGTGTTGCTGGTGTTCAGCTCCAGGGTGCCGCCGTTGGAGATGCCGATCGTGCCGGCGCCGGACAGGGTGCCGATGAAGCTGAGGTCTCCGTTGGCGACGCGTATGCTGCCGGTGTCGATGACGTTCGCGGTGATTGTGGACGTGCCGTCGGCCGACGCGGACAAGGTGCCGGCGACGGCGACGGTGCCGACCACGCTGGCGTTCGGCGCGCCGATGTCGGCACCCTGGTCCAGCGTGTAGATGCTGGTGGCGCCGATGGTGAGCGTGGGCGAGGCGGAACCGCCGGTGAGCTGCAGCGTGCCGGCCTGTTCGGTGGCGCCGTTCAGGGTGAGTTGGGCGCCCTGCAATAGGCCGAGCTGGCTGGTGGGGGTGGGTCCCTGGTTCAGCACGGCGGCGCCGTTGATGACCACCGCACCTGGGCCCTCGATGGCGCCGGAGCCCAGCGAGGTGATGCCGTTGAGAGTGAGCGTGCTGGCGGTGGCCGAGGTCACGCCGTTGCTCGCCGTGTCGCCAAGCGCCAGCGTGCCGGATTCCTGCGACCAGTCGCCGGCGTAGGTGAGGTTCTGGCCGAGCGTTATCTGGCCGCCATCGAGTATCAGCTCGCCCGTGGTGAGCGAGAGGGTTGGTCCGTAGGCCAGCGTGCCGGTGCCCTGGGCGGGCGGCAGTGCGGCCTGGCCGAACACCAGGTTTCCGCCGGAGATGTCCAGTGCCGCCGCACCGGTGACGGTGCCGCCCAGCGTGCCGCCGCCGCTGAGGTTCAGCACGCCGCTGGCGGCCAGCAGCGTGCCGGTGTTGAGGAAGTCGCTCTGCACGATGCTGGTGCCGCTGCCGCTGGCCTTTTCGAAGAGGCCGGTGTTGGTGATGGTGCCGTTGGTGCCCTGGATGGAGGCGTTGCCTTCGAGCGCCCAGGTTTCGGCCGTACCTACTTTCGCGAGCGTGATGGCGTCCAGCTCGTTGCCGAGCAGGATGGTGCCGGTCTGGCTGACGGTCTGGGCGGCGCTGGTGGCGGTGCCGAAATCGAAGCTGAGGTTGCCCTCGAGCGACATGCCCTGGCCGAGATGGACGGCGCCGCTGGAGAGCACGGTGCCGGTGCCTTTCAGCAGGCCGTTGTCCAGCGCTGTCAGGCCGGAGAGCGTGAGCGTGCTGCCGCCTGTGGTTCCGGGCACGCCGACGATCAGCGTGCCGCCGTTCTGAGCGAAATCGCCGGCGTAGCTGAGCGCGCTGCTGGTCAGCGTGATGGCGGCACTCTGGGTAAGGAGCAGGTGGGCCGAGGTCAGCGTCAGGGCCGAGGCGGTGCCCTTGCTGGCGATGAGGAAGTTGCCGGCGTCGAAGGCCACGGTGCCGGCGCCGGTCAGCGTGCCGCCGAGCGTGCTGGTGTAGCCGTTGCTGGGGCCGAAGAAGGCGATGGTGCCGATGGCGCTGTCTATGGTACCGGTGTTGACGAGGGCGGCGGAGATCTGGGTGGCGCCGTTGACGCCGTTGCCGCCGGTCTTGATCAGCATGCCGGCGTTGGTGAGCGTGCCGCCCTGGGTGTTGTTGGTGATGGCGCTGTTGCCCACTTCGCGCAGCGTGCCGCCGGCCAGGATGTTGATGGCGCCGGTGCCGAGCTGGCCGAGGTTGACGTTGCCGGTCTGGCTGTAGGTGCCGCTGATTGCGGCCGTGGCGCCGTTCTCCAGCGTGAGCTGGTTGAGGTGGCCGGTGCCTGACAGGGCCAGCGTGGCGTTGGCCACCGTGCCCTCAAGATCCGACAGGCCGGAGAGCGTGAGCACGCTGGTGCCGAGGTTGAGCGTGCCGGCCTGCGACAGGGTGAGGGCGCCGGCGTAGCTGAGGTTCTCGTTGAGGAAGACCGTGGTGTTGTCCACTGCGACGGAGCCGACGGACAGCGCGCAATGGGTGCCGATGATCGTGCTGGCGCCATTCAGCGCGAGCTGGCCGCCGCCGGTGACCAGGCCGGAAAGCGTGGTGGACTGCGCCTGGTCCAGCAGCGTGCCGCGGGTCAGGGCCAGGGTGCCGCCCGACTGGTTGAAGCTTGTGCCGGTGAGGGCCGCGCCGCCGGCGAGTGCCAGGGTGCCGCCGGAGAGGGTGACGGCGCCTGCGATCAGGTCGCCGCCATTGCCGGCGTCCAGCGTCAGCAGGCCGGCGGAGACGGCGAGCGTTCCGGCCAGGTTGTAGCCCTGGGTTACCGCGAGCGTGCCCGAGGTGACGGAAAGCGCGGTGTTGGATGTGGTGAGCGACTGGATCGCCAGCGTCTCGGCCGCGTAGGTGACGCTCAGCAGGCCGGCGGTGCCGGCGATGCTGACGTTGTCGCCGGATTGTGGACCGGTGGGGGCGCTCCAGTTGGCGCCGAGGGACCAGGTGCCGTTTGTTGTCGCCGTCCAGCTAACCGAAGCCATTGCCTTGTCCTTAACTGTATCGTGCGGCGCTGGTGGCGCCTTGGGTGTGTCTTGCGGCGCCGGCGGCGCCGTTCAGGTGCCGGATCAGGAGCCAGTCTTCACGTGTGGGTCAGCGTGGCGACGTTGCTGGTGTCGCTGAAGGTGTAGGCACTCAGCGTCTGCGCGGTGGAGAAGGCGAGCACGATGGAGTTGCCTGAGCTGTCGGCCACCAGGATCTGCGTGTGCGCCGCGTTGGCGTAGGTTCCGGTGGCCGAACCGGCGAGGCCGGCGATCTGGATCATGTCGTTGGTGGCGAAGTTTTCGATCGTGGCGGCGAATGAATTGATGTCGTCGATGCGCAGGGTGGGATCGCCGCCTGCCGCGAAGCTGATTGCGGTGGCCGAGCCGACCGTGCTGCTGCCCAGGAAATCCAGCTCGGCGGCGCCGCCTATGGAGAACAGGCCGGTGCTGCCGACCGACACGTTGCCGATGACCTGCAGGTCGCCTTGGTTCGCGGCGATGGTGCCCTCGTCGATGATGGCGGTGGCGAGCTGGCTGGTGGCGTGGCCGGCGGCGATCAGGGTGCCGGAGGCGGCGACCGAGAGCGTGCCGTTGCCCAGTATGGAGGAGGCGGCGTCCAGCGTGTCGGTGCCGGTGATGGCGAAGGTGGCCGTGCTGGGCGCGCCTGTGGGGTCGCCCACCGACACGGTCGAGAGCTGCTGGGCGGTGCCGGCGATGTCCAGGACGGCGCTGCCCTGCACCCTGGGGGCGAGCAGGGTAGTGGCACCCGTGGCCAGCAGGGTGCCGGTGCCGGTGAAGATGGTGTTGTTGCCGAGCAGGGCCGCGCCGGTGAGGGTGAAGGTGTCCGCGCCCAGGTTCAGCGTGCCGCCGCTGGTGCGGAAATCCCCGCCATAGGTCTGGTTGGCGGCCAGGAGCGCGCTGGCGTTACCGTTCAGCTCCAGGGTCGCGGAGTCCAGGGCCAGGCCGGCGGCCAGGTTGAAGGTGCCGCCGGACAGCGCGATGGCACCGGTGCCTGCGAGCTTGCCGGCCAGGCTGGCGACGTTCGTCAGCGTCAGGGTCTGGTCGAGGGCGGTGAGGGTGCCGGAGGCCATCAAAGTGAGGGCGGCGTCGATCTCGGAGAGCCCGGTGCCGGACTCGGTGAACTGGCCGGCGACGATGACGGCGCCGGTGCCGCCGATGGTCAGGTTGTCGAGCACGTTGTAGGCGCCGGTGGTGGCCACGGTCAGGGTCCCGGCGCCGTTCTGGTCGGAGAGAAGCAGGCCGCCGACCTGGTCGGCAGCGCCGGAGACGAGCAGGCGGGCGCCCGAATCCACGGTGTAGTTGCCTATCGTGGTCTGGCCGGACGAGGAGAGCGTGCCGCCGTCCGACAGCCGGCCGCCGTCCAGCGACGCCGTGCCGGCGAGTGCGAAGATGTGGCCGGAGAGGTCGATCGTGCCGGCATATTGCGAGACGGCGTTTGCGTCCGACTGGCCGGCGGCGAGCACCACGTCCGAGGAGACGTCAAGGGCGGCGACCTGAATGGACAAGCCGGCTTCGAGAATGGTGAGGCCGGGGCCGTTGCCGGCGGGGGCGAGGTCTATCAGGCCGGTGCCGGACAGCGTGCCGTGCAACTGGCTGCCGAGCGAGGCGAGCTGGAGCGTGCTGTCGGCGATTATGGTGCCGGTGCTGTTGATCTGCGACTGTATGGTGGACGTGCTGCTGCCGTTGCGGTCCCACAGCACGCCGGCGTTCTTGATCAGGCCGTACTGCCCGAAGATGCTCGAATCGGCGTCGATGCGCCAGGACGCGCCGGCGGCGATGGTCACCGTCGGGTTCGACGATACGCCGAGCAGTATCTGGCCGGTCTGGGTCAGCGTGCCGTTCACGGCGACCTTGTCCGGGCCGCCTATGGTGACGTTGGCGAGTTCGGCCGCCCCGTCCAGCACCAGGGAGCCGCCGTAGCCGGTGATCGTGCCGGCATCGGCACTGAAGCTGCCGGAAGCGGCGAGCGTCAGCACGGCGATGCCGGCGTTCAGGTTCAGCACGCCGCCGGACATGTTCCAGTCGCCGGCGTAGCTTTGTGCGCTGTTGAGGACGAGTATGCCGGAGGATTGGTGGAGGTTGGCTACGCTTAGCACGAGGCCGGATTTGAAGACGGTCTGGCCGTAGCCGTTGACGGTGCCGAGGCCAAACGTGCCGGCGCCGCTCACCGTGCCGGCGATGGAATTGGCCAGGCCGTCGAGCTGCAGCTCGCCGATGTTGGCGGCGATGGTGGCGGTGCTGGTCACCTGGGTGTCGATTTGGGCGAGCTTGCCGCCGCCTGTCTTGGCCAGCACGCCGGCGTTTGTGATGCTGCCGACGGAAGAGGGGTCGCCCACCGTCCAATTCCCGTTGATGTTGTAATGACCGGTCTTGTAGATTGTCACCTTGGCGCCCGAATCGGCGGCGCCGAGGAAGAGGGTGTTCGCCTGTATGGCGGTGCCGGTCACGCTAAGGACCAGGCCGTTGTCCAGCGTCTCGGTGGCGTTATTGGCGCCGAGCGTCAGGGTGCCGGTATCGGCGATCGTGCCGTCGCCGGCGATGCCCGACAGCGCGAAGGCGCCGGTGTCGGTCAGCACGTGTCCGAACAGGTCGAGCGTTGAATTGGCGACGGTGAGGTTGTGGGTGAAGCTGAAGTTGGCGTTCAGGCCGAGCTTGGCCCCGTTCGTCACCTCGATGGCGCTGAGGTTGCTCTTGAAGCCGGTGTTTATGTAATTGTTGGAGGTGCCGCCGTTGAAATCCAGCACGCCGGCGCCGGCCAGCGTGCCCGACAGCGTGCTGCCGTCGTTGACGGTGAGCGTGCCGGTCACCGCGTCTATGATGCCGCCGGTCTGGATGAGGTTCTGGTTGAACACCGCACCCTGGCCGCCGGCGTAATAGGTGCCGGCAGAGACCGAGACAGCGCCGTTGAAGATCGCCTGGTGCTCGGTGGTCAGCGTGCCGCCGGCGACCGATAGCGCCGCACCCGTAGTGTCCAGGATATAGGCGGAGGCGGCCACCATGGTGCCGACCGTGACGGTGATGCCGGCCTCGTTGATGATAGCGGTGTCTAGGTCGGTAGGGACGACGCCGATGGAGCCGTCGGCCTGGCTGGTCCAGTTCGCGCCCGTGCCCCAGCTCCCGTTGCTCGTCGCCGACCACGTGTAGGTTGTCATGCAGGCGCCCCTTGGATGTCATGGCCGCGATGCGACCGTTCGTTACAGCTTCGGCGAAGGCGGGCGGACGGCTGCGGCATTGGATACAACCGCGATATGTTTCCCCGACGGCTGCGTAACAAACATGCGGCGTCATGTCACTCCAAAAATGATTACGTTCGTCGAAAATTAAGAACTGCGGGAGAATGTCGCTCAAATGACGCTGTTGCGTGCAATACGGACCGTTGCGCGCCGCGCGGCGCTCAGCGACGTGTGGTTTGACAAGCGACGGGACGCGTGGCATGGGCCGCGCCCTTTGGGGGGTGCTGTGCCCCTGTCGAGCCTTAAGGGTTGCGTATGGTCAAGCCTGAACTCGGACTGAAACGCATCTGCGTCTCCTGTGCAGCGCGCTTCTACGATCTCGGCCGCGCGCCTGCGGTGTGCCCGAAATGCGGCACCGAGCAGCCGGTGGAACAGCCACGTGTGCGCCGCAGCGGCAACGTGGTGGAGCTGCGCAAGCCGAAGAAGCCGGCGGTGGCCGAGGAGGCGGATGCGGATTCCGAGGCCGAGGTGGAAGGCGACGAGGCGGAGGAGGGCGTGCTCGAGGACACGTCCGACCTCGAGGACGACGACGACGACGCGCTTGGGACCGAGCTTGAGGTGGGGACGGAGGGGGACGAGCCGGAGCGATAGCGTAAGGAAGGAAGGCCTTCTTTTTTGAAAAAAGAAGCAAAAAACTTTTGTCCCCTGCGCTGCGTCGTTGTCTTGCGTTGTCCTGATGTAATCGGCTGGTGCAAATGCGGGGGAGTAAAAGTTTTTTGGTCCTTTTTCTCAAAAAAGGACTGCTTGCTTCCTTCGTTCGTTTGCGCAGTTGATTTTGCCCGGAGAGGATCTTCACGGTGACCATCACAATCACCGCCTTCGAACGCTCACCTGATGGCGGCCGCGGGCTGGCGCGTGACACGCGCGTTCGCTGGGCGCTGGAGGAGGTGGGCCAGCCCTACACGGTTCGTCTCGTCTCGTTCGCGGCGATGAAGGAGGCGGCGCACCTGGCGTTGCATCCTTTCGGGCAGATACCGACCTACGAGGATGGCGATCTCTGCCTGTTCGAGACCGGGGCTATCGTCTTGCACATCGCGGAGCGGCATGCGGGGCTGTTGCCGGACGCGGCGGACGGGCGCGCGCGCGCAATCATGTGGGTGTTCGCGGCGCTGAACACTGTGGAGCCGCCCGTCGTCGAGCTGAGCATTGCCAGGCTGTTCGAGGCGGACAAGCCGTGGGCCGCCGCGCGCCTGCCGCTTGTGGAGGATCGCGTGCGGGCGCGGCTGGGGCAGCTTTCCCGGCGGCTTGGGGAGGCGGACTGGCTCGATGGGGCGTTCAGCGCCGGCGACCTGATGATGGTGTCGGTGCTGCTCCGGCTGCGGATGTCGGGGTTGCTGGACGCGTACGCGAACCTGGCGGCCTATGTGGCGCGCGGGGAGGCGCGGCCTGCGTATGGGCGGGCGTTTGCGGCGCAGCTGGCAGTCAATGGGGGCGGGCAGGCGGCGGCATAACGCGCGAGGTGCCCTTGCAAGTATCGAGCCTTCCGGTCCTAGCCAGCAAACGCCGCAACATGGGCGGCCTGCGCGTTGCAGAATTGAGTCAGGAACCATTCGAAAGCCTGACTTATGCGGCAGCGGCTGTTCGCTGAAGGATACGATTTCGACTGCTTTGACTGCTTCGATTCATCAGCAGCATTTGTGAGAAATTGGGTCAAGCCGCCGAAAATACTTTCAATGCTATGGCCGACACGCTTTTATGTAACGAACTTTCTTGATGCCTCAACTGTACGAAAGGCCTGTCGCACTGCGTCCCATCGATCCCGCAGCATACAGACGCAAAATAGTGCGTTGGTCTAGTGCCGCAACAATGTCGCGATGAACGCACCGACTGCCCCGCCCGCGCCCAGGAGTGCGACAGCTGCTGCAACAGCGCTCACGAAAAGCGCTATCGTCTCCCGGTCGAAGCTCTTTCGTTCCGCGTTCAGCTTGCCAGCTTCGGCGTAGAACTTCCTTCTCTCGGCAAACAGTCGGTCGTCCTCGGTGA